>JBGTOG010000366.1:0-62458 GCA_041742675.1 Gemmatimonadaceae bacterium
ACAGCTGCAACAGATTCCGGAGCAGGCGCACGTCATCATTGATGGCTCGCGTTCCAAGGTGATCGACTTCGATGTGCTCGAGATCCTGCGAGACTTTCGGAACGCGGCGCCGGCTCGGCGCATCTCGGTTGATCTGCACGGCCTCTCGCTCGATACGCCTCTACAGGCTATTTCCGAAAAGAAGACGGACCGCGACGATCACGACGCAGGTGACGCAGAACGCGATGCCAGCCGTACCTCGCGGCAGACGGCTCGAGTGTGAACAAGTAGTAGCTTGTGATTCGCCTCTCTGTTGCTTCGACTATGCTCTCACCATTCCCGGTTTCCCATTCTGCACCAGCCACTTCACCGGCGTCTCGACATCTGACCCGCGTTGCGTGACCTTGGGCACCACGCGATACGATGCTTCCCACTCATCTGCCGTGATGCGACACGACACATAACCACGCTGTCGGTTGTGCCACTGCACCTGCGGGTTCTGCGCGAGGGTGCGCTGGGCCTGCTCGGGAAGTGTTGGTGAGCCGTCGCCGCCGGACGAAATGCTCGTGGTGACAAACTCCGCGCCGATCACCGGGCGGTCGGGACGATCAAAGCCGGCGTGCAGTGTATTTGCCCAATGCGTATGAATGTCACCCGTGAGCACCACGGTGCGATTGGGCGCACGATCGGCGAGACCGGCAAGCAATCGATCGCGCGCCACGGGATATCCGCTCCACTGGTCCATGCTGACCGTTGCGTCCGGACCGGGGGTGTTGTTGTACGGCGCCATCATGATTTGTTGCGCCAGCACCTGCCAGCGCGCGTCGCCTGACGCGACGCCGTCGAGCAGCCATTGCTCCTGCCGCTCACCCAGCACGGTCTGTGAGGGGTCGGACCAGTTGCCGCACGGCACGCGTTTGGTGCCATCGTTGCACGGCTGGTCGCTGCGATACTGCCGCGTGTCGAGCATCCAGAGATCGGCTGTGCGTCCCCAGCGAATACGGCGGGTGATATCGATGTCAGCCCACGAACGGGCACGCGGCAAGCGCACCGGCTGATGTTCGTACCACGCCTGATAGGCGGCCGCACGTCGTGCGCGCATCTGTTCTTCCGACTCCATGCGGTTCTCACCCATCAAACCGGCATAGTTGTTGTCCACCTCGTGGTCGTCCCACACGACGAGCCATGGACAGGCGGCGTGCGCGGCTTGCAAGTCGGCGTCACTCTTGTACTGCGCGTAGCGGCGTCGATAGTCATCGAGCGTGCGGATCTCGAGACCGTGATGCCGTCGCACGCGATCATTGCCGGCATATTCGTAGATGTAGTCGCCAAGGAAGGCGACCAGGTCCGGATGTTCCTGAGCAAGATGTGCGTGGGCCGTGAAGTAGCCTTGCTCCCAATGCTGGCAAGAGGCGAAGGCCAGCGACAGCGGCGCGATCGCATCATGCGCCGGTGCCGTGCGCAGTCTACCGACCGGCGACGTCGCGTCTCCCACATGAAAACGGTACCAATACCAGCGATCGGCGGCGAGCCCGCGCACGTCCGCATGCACACTGTAGCCCAACTCGAATGAGGCCACACTGCTGCCGCGCGCCACGATGTTACTGAAGCTGTCATCCGTTGCCACTTCCCAGCGCACCGTGGCGCGCTGGCCGTCCATACCACCCTCTGGTTCAAACGGGCGTGGTGCGAGTCGCGTCCACAAGACACCGCCGTCAGGGAGCGGATCGCCCGACGCCACACCGAGCGTGAATGGATTATCAACAAGTCGCGGGCGCTCAGTCAGGCGCCACGCGCTCGGCGCAACGGCGCACATCGCCGCTACGCGGCTCAAGTCGAAGAAAAAATTTCGGCGGTCCATGCCCGCAATCTTCTGTCGCGGGGGGTCTTCTGCCAGTTTCGTGTGGCGCTCGTTGCGGAGCCGATACCGAAAGGATGTGGCTCGGGCACGTTAGGCCACTCGTGTGGCGACGCCAGCGAACAATCAGCCTTCCATGTGCCGCTTGAATCGCATGAGATCGAGCTCCATTTGCGCCGCTGCAGTGTCCGTGAGCAGCGCCGTGTGATTCACTCCATCTTGCCACGTAAAAATGAGTCGTACTTCCGTCTGCTCCTGCGCCACTGACGAGAACCAGACCTCACCCGTTTGCACAGTCCCTTCGAACGGCAGTGACTTCCAGGCAATCAATGTCCCTGGAATTTCGAGCGACAGTTCGGCCATTCCAGAGGTGGTGGTACCCGTTTCCGCAATCGCTGGTGCCTTGATGGTTGGAGCAGAAGCACCTGGCATTGATCGTCGATAGTCCGTGGCCTGCGCCGTCTGTCGGTGCGCCAGGTTGCGCCACTCCTGATAGCTGCGCGACGACGGACGATTCACGGTCACAGACTTGACGAGACGACGCGTCTGTGTACGGGCCAGATCGAGCTCCATGACTTCTCTCCAGATGATGTGTCGGGCCACGCCAATCCGGGTGTGGCCACGCATCATGAAGAGTGCTCGCGCTCGCTAGTACACGCGATTATCCAGCTGACTGAATTTCGTACTGTACCAGAGAGCGATACGGCGCTGTAGCAGTGACGGTGGTCACCACATCTTGCGAGCGATGTTGGCTGACTTTACACAGCGGCGCATGAAGGCGCTCGCCTAGAGTCCGACGCCAGATCCAACAAGCATTGTTTCTGCATACTTTCGGCCGGCCCACACATGCACGCCACCGCCGGCGAAAGGAATTGGGATGGTGTAGACTCCTTTCTTGATGAACGCCCTGTTCTTGACGAGCTCCTGCGCGGCGTAGCTCAGCTTTGCGTAGTCCTCCATCGTCTTTATCACCTTGCCTACGCCGCTGAGTCCCTTCAGCACGGAGCTCAGCTGGCCAATGAAGGCGAGATCGAAATCCAGATCGCCCCACGCGAACGCCGAGCTGAATTGTTGCACGCGCTCGACACCGTGCGCGAAGACGCACACCAGGCCACCGCTCCCGCCGAGCCCACCACCTAGTTTGCCGCCGTGACAAGAAAGCGTCGCCCATTCAATCCGCGCCCGGTCAGTCGTGCCCATTCGGTAGATCCGCGCATTCCAGTTGAAATACCCGGCGAACACCAGATCACCGGAATGGGCCTCGCCGACGCCGACCCAGATGTCAGAGGTCGTTTTTTCCTCGGTCAGTCGCTCCCGAATTTCCGGCTCGCCGATTTCGACCTTGCCGAGCCAGGGAATCGCTACGCGCTCACCGCCTTTGAACCGACGATTCTTTCGATCGGGGGTCTCCGGACAGTCGAAGTCCACGTGATATCGCAGATACCAGTTCACGATCTCGGGAACGATGCGCCCGCCCTCGGCCGCGCCGGGGAAGTTGCACTGGATAATGCGAGCGGCTGGGACGCCGTACTGCTGTTGCAGCGAGAGCCAGCTCTCCTTGCCACCCGGCTTGACGGTATGCCAGACGTGAACCTCCGAATCCGGGGGGCGATACGATTTCACGCCGTCCGGATTCAAACTCAGATATTTGGGGGCTCGTTCGAGTGCCATGCGCAGTTTCCCCGCGATCCGTGATCAAGATGTCGAGTGCCGAGCTTCAGAACGGTGCGAAATTCCATTCGGCGACGCGGAAAGGCAAGTGCGATTTTCAGCAGGCTCGCGTCACCGGGCTACCAATTCGCACGTTCGCGATCAGAACGCCTGATTGAAGCCGATGTACAGCCCCGATGCGCCGTCGCGACCACGTCCGAAGTCTACGCGCACCGCGGTACGCTGTCGTGCATCGAGCTGGAAGCGAACACCGGCGCCGTAGGTGGGCAGCAACACACGCTCCGTCAACAGATCACCAAACGTCGGCGAGACTACGCCCGCACCCGCGAACAGCACACCACCGAGGCGGTATCGAATCGGCGTCCGGTATTCTGTCTGCGCGGCCAGCAACCATCGATCGCGATAGCGTCCGCGCGTGTACCCACGCATGATGTCGCCCCCCCCCACGAGCGCGAGTTGATCAAACGGGGCGACACCATCCACACCCAGCATGAGCACCTGTCCGGCCAGCACGTGTTCTCCGGAAAGACGCTGGTAGCGGCGCGCATCGAGCCGCCAGCGGGTATAAGCAAAATCTGACAGGACGCCATCGGTGGCGCGTGCGACGTTCAGCGTGAGCAGGTTGCCTGATGTTGGCGCGAACAGCTGGTCGCGCGAATCGGAGATCACGCCGACAATCGCTTCGGTCACGCGCGCACCGAGGCTACCAGGCAGCGTACCCAGTCGCAGATCGCCAATCGTGTCCGGCGTGATGCTCTGATCGAGGAATCGCAGGCCGGCCGTGGCGTACCACGCCCCCCGTATGCGCTGCTGTACATTGACGCCGACCTCAAATCCGCTCGGGGTGTAGATCTGCTCTGCGGACTCCGACGCGGTATCACCGATCCCGAAGTACGGCAACGGGAACTTCTGCCACACCAGATTGCCGGCGAGTCGGCGATCGTTCTGCGCCGACCAACGTTCGGCGTCAATGCTGACCCGGGTCTGTTGCTTCGCACTGCGCAATACGGCGCCCTGAATCAGAGAGGGGCGCGCGGCTTTCGACGCAGGCTGTGTCCAGACGGCGAGAACGGAGGCGCCCAGTTGCAGTCCCGATTCGGGTGATGAACCAATCGCGGGCAGCGGTTGAATTCGGCGGCGCGCTGTAGAATCGGCGGCAGCCTGCGCCGGCAGTGTGGAGCTGGCGATAACTGTCGTCGTCGCTGTTAGTAGCGCGACACGGATAGCAGCGAACGGAAGGAGATTCATGGCCCGAGCGTGAGGGGGGAGGAAGATGCGCGCCTCATACTCGCATTCAATGACATGCGCGGCTATACGTCGGGCTACGTAGAAACGGTCACGAAATGCCCACGGGTGCCGAGTTGGCGCTGTACACCGATCAGTCGCATATTGTCCGACACCATCAGCGTGCCTTCTCCCGCTAACCTGCCGTCATTGCAGCCTTCTTTTTTCGAGTTTCTGGTGCGAGTCACAGTCACCGCCAATGACTGACGCGCTGTCGGCGTCGCTGCAGCGGGCGCTCGGCGACGCGTACCGCATTGACCGCGAACTCGGTGGCGGCGGCATGTCGCGCGTGTTCGTGGCTCGGGACCTTTCGCTTGATCGAGAGGTTGTGGTCAAGGTGCTTTCGGAAGACGCCACCGCGGGAGTGAGCGGCGATCGCTTTCGGCGAGAGATTCAGGTCATCGCGAAGTTGCAGCATCCGCATGTGGTTTCTATTCTTGCGGCGGGCTCTGCCGATGGCTCGCTGTACTACGTGATGCCGTTCGTGAGCGGAGAGACGCTGCGCGCGCGGATCGCGCGCGAGGGGGCGCTCCCGCTTCCGGATGTGGTGCGCCTGCTGCGTGAGGTGCTCGATGCGCTCGCCTTCGCACACGAGCGGGGTGTGGCACACCGAGATATCAAACCGGAGAATGTGCTGGTCGAGGCCGGTCACGCGGTGGTCGCGGACTTCGGCATTGCGAAGGCCTTGAGCGAATCGGGGACCATGACGTCGGCGGGCTTCGCGGTGGGCACACCGGCGTACATGGCGCCTGAGCAGGCGACGGCCGATCCGACCACGGACCATCGTGCAGATCTGTACGCGGTGGGCGTGGTGGGCTATGAACTGCTGACGGGCCGCCCGCTGTTTGCAGGTAGCGCGCAGCAACTCATCACGGCGCATCTCACGGCACCGGTACCAAATCTTCGCGCGCTGCGTGCTGATGTGCCGGAGCCGTTGGCGACGCTCATCACGCGCGCGTTGGCAAAAGAGCCGGACCAGCGACCGCAGAGTGCCCGGGAAATGATTGCGACGCTTGATGTAGTCAGCACGCCGTCCGCGATCTCCGTCGGTGCGTCCGTGGCGGCGCGTGGAACGCCTTCTCGAGCCAAGTGGCCGTTTGCCGTGGGTGCGGCGGCGTTGTTGGCGGTGGTCGCATACCTCGCGACGGGCGCGCGTACGACTGCCGATGCCGCGCCGAGTGTGGTGATAGACGGTGCAGACCTGATTGCGGTGATGCCGCTCAGCGCGGTGTCCGATACGTCGCTGGCGCGACTTGGTCAGGACCTGGTGGTCACATTGAGCGCGAATCTCGATGGTGTGGGCTCATTGACGTCGGTGGATGCCATCACGCTGCTCATGCGAGCGAGAGAGCTGCCGTCACCGCTGCCATTGCGCGATGCGCAGATGCTCGCTCGCGAACTGGGCGCGCGCAGTGTGCTCACCGGCACACTGATTCGCGCTGGCTCGATGGTGCGCGCATCGGTGACGCTGCACCGCGTGGGAAGCGATGTCACGCTCGCGCGCGCGGAAGCCACGGCTGCGCCAGAGGAAATCGCCGCGCTCACGGACTCGCTCTCCTGGTCCGTGCTGCGGCAGGTGTGGCAAGAGGGAACGCCGCCGTCGCCGGTGCTCACCGGGCTCACCACCGCCTCGTTTGATGCCTTGCGCGAGTTTCTCGATGGCGAGCGCGCGTTTCAGAAACTCGACACAAGAAATGCGCTGCTCGCATACGGCCGTGCGATTGAGCGTGACTCGGGATTCGCGCAGGCGCTGCTGCGCCACGACTATGTGAATGCCTGGTCGCTCAATCCGCCTGATCCGTATGTGCGTGGTCGTCTGCTGGCTGTGCTCGACAAGCTGCCGGAGCGGGAACGATTGTGGACACAGACAGAGCACGAGCGGTTGCCGTTTACACAGAAGCTCGCAAAGTGGCGTGAGCTGGTGAGCCGATACCCTGATTATCCACCGGTGCTGATGTCCGCGGCGGACATGATCATTCATGAGGGAGCGGCCTACGGTGTGCCGCTGGCCGAGTCGCGGCCCATGCTTGAGCGATTGGCGACGCTCGTGCCCGATCATGCAGATACCAAGTTTCACATCGCGGCGGTGGAAGCGCTCTCGGGCACCGACGAAGCAGCGATCGCCGCGTTCGAAGCGGCGTCCGCGTCAATGACAGATGGATTCTGGAGCGAAAGCCTCAGGCTAAGCGTGGAGCTGCGTCGTGCGACGGGTGGAGGACCGCCCGCGTCCCTGGAGCAGATCGAGCGAACGGGTCGGGCCGTCGTTGAGGCGTACGCCGGGCAGCAGTCTCCGGTGATTCCGTATATCTCGGGAATGCTCGTCATGGTGGAATGGAACGGCGTTGGGCCGTTGCTGGATGCGATCAAGCATCTGCGGGACGAGGGCATTTACGCGGGAACGCTCGATCGGGCGGCGAGTTGGGGTGAGGGGCACTTGCTGGCCGCACGCGGCGACTGGAACGGGAGCTTACGCGCGTTGCAGCGCTCCGAGGGAAGCGTGCTCGGAGCTGCTGCACCGATGGCCAGTGCGCGTCTGGCCGTGCTCGGCGCGTGGCTGGGCGGCGTTGAATCGGATTCGGCCGACGTGGTGCTCGCGCGCGTGCGCCGTGCGTCTGGAATCAACGAGCAGCTCTCGCAGCGGATTGAGCTGAACTGGCTGGATGGGCTGCTCGGCGTGGTGGTGGGCGACTCAGCGCGAGTCAGTCGAATGTCCTCCGCGGTACTGCGGGATACACTCACGGGATCGCGACTGGCGCGTGCGGCCGCCGCGTCCCTCGACGGCGCGTGGCTCGCGCGCACTCGTCCAGACGACGCCAGCGCAGCGCTCCGAGTGCAAAGTGAAAGTGCCATGTCGACCGGCGGTTTCCTGCTGCCGATCGAGGTCGTGAATCGTCTGATCGTCGCGCGAGGATTGCGGCGACAGGGCAAACCCGAAGAGGCGGAGCGCTACCTGCAGTGGCTTGACGCCGGTTACAACGTCATCCCGGCACTTAGTACTTCCTTCGGCGTGGGCGCGCTCGCGAGCTACGAGCGCGGCGTCGCCCTTGACGAAGCCGGCAAGAGCGATGCGGCGGCGGTACATCTGCTGCGTTTTGTGCGTACGTATGACACGCCGCCGCCGGCGCACGAGACGCTCGTGGCAGACGCGAAGGAGCGACTGACGCGGCTTTCGACAGCGGATGCCGCGCGACGCCCGCGCACGATCACATCGCCGAAGTAGTTCGCGGGCTGGTATCGCACTATGCTTCGACATGACCGACCGCATGAAACGCGCACCGACCGTCGCGCCTGCTGAACCACTCGACGAACCGCTGCGAGACGACATCCGCCTTCTCGGGCGGTTGCTCGGCGACACACTCCGGGAGCAGGAAGGCGACGAAGTATTCGACATCGTGGAATCCGTGCGCCGAGCCGCTGTGCGATTTGCGCGCGAAGGCAACGCCGAGGATCGCGAGGCGCTCAATGCCATGCTGCGCGATCTGCCTGAGCGGACGATGCTCTCCGTCGTGCGCGCATTCACGTATTTCCTGCAGCTCGCCAACATCGCTGAGGACGCGCACCAGATTCGGCAGTATCGAGAAGGTGAGTTGGCTGGCGTAGCGCGTGGTGAAGGCAGCATGCAGCACGCGCTTGCTGCCGTGCAGCGCGCGCCACGATTCGCCAACGGTGACGCACTGGTGATTCAGGCACTGCGCGAATTCTTTGATACGGCACACATTTCACCGGTGCTCACCGCGCATCCCACCGAAGTGCAGCGACAGAGCACACAGCGTGCACTGCAGGCGATCGGCGCCTTGCTCGACCGACGCGACCGCGTGCATCAAACGCCAGATGAGATGCACCAGATGGACGAGCAGTTGGCGCAACTCGTGCTGACGCTCTGGCATACTCGGATGGTGCGGCCGAACCGTCTCCATGTCATCGACGAAGTGAAGAACGGTGTGCACTACTTCGCGCACACGTTTCTCCCTGAGCTGCCGCGCCTGTACGGACAAGTGGAGGATTCACTGCGCGAGCGCCTGCCAGAGGAACCGTGGGCGCTCCCGAGTTTTTTTCGGGTCGGCAGCTGGATAGGTGGCGATCGGGACGGCAATCCGTACGTGAACGCGACGGTGCTCCGGGAAACGATCCGCTTGCAGAGCGGCACGGCGCTCACGTACTACCTCAACGAAGTGCATCTGCTCGGCGAGGAGCTCCCGCTTTCCGAGCTGCTGTTACCGGTGACACCGGCACTCAAAGCGCTCTCCGATGTGTCGCCTGACAAGCAACCGCAGCGGGTTGATGAACCGTATCGCCGCGCACTGATTGGCGTGTACGCGCGACTCGCGGCCACGGCGCGTGCGTTGGAAGTCACGACCTCGGCGCGTGTGCCGGTGGCGGAGGTTGCGCCGTATGACAATGTCGCCGCGTTTGCTCGAGATCTACACGTCGTGCGCGACTCCCTGGAGAGCCACCAGGTCGCGCGACTGGCGTCGGGCCGATTGCGTCGGCTGATCCGGGCGACTGATGTGTTTGGTTTTCATCTGGCGCCGCTCGATCTTCGTCAGAACGCTGATGTGCACGAGCGTGTTGCCGACGAGCTGCTGCGATGCGCTGGTGTGTGTGATCACTACCTTTCGCTGAGCGAAGCGGCGCGTATTGAGCTGCTGACGAAGGAACTGCAGGGTACGCGACCACTGTACTCCGGCTATCTCGAATACAGCGATGAAGCACAAAGCGAACTTGATATCGTCTTTGCTGCCGCCGCGCTGCGTGCACGGTACGGTGACGCTGCGTTGCCGCACTACATCATTTCCAAGTGCGATGGTTTGTCGGACTTGCTGGAAGTCGCGCTGTTGCTCAAGGAAGCGGCGCTGATGACGGGTGGCGGTTCGCCGTCGCTGCGCATGCAGATCATTCCGCTTTTTGAGACGATTGCAGACCTGCGCAATGCAGCACGTACGATGCGCAGCGCATTCGATCTGCCGCTGTATCGCGCGTTGGTCTCATCACGTGGCGACGTGCACGAGGTGATGCTCGGCTATTCCGACAGCAACAAGGATGGCGGATTTCTGACGTCCGGGTGGGAGTTGTATCAGGCGGAGCAGGCGCTCATGAAGCTGTTCCGCGAATACGGTGTGCGGCTGCGTCTCTTTCACGGACGCGGGGGGTCGGTGGGTCGAGGTGGTGGGCCGAGCTATCAGGCGGTGCTCGCGCAGCCAGCTGGCGTGGTGAACGGACAGATACGTGTGACGGAACAGGGTGAGGTGATCACGTCCAAGTATTCCACGCCGGAAGTGGGTCGCCGCAATCTCGAACGACTGATGTCGGCAACGGTGGAAGCCACCCTTACCGATCATGAGAACGCTGTCGAATCGGCGGATGGCTTTCATCCGGTGATGGATCGGCTTTCTGCGCTGGCGTTTCGCGCCTACCGCGATCTGGTGTACGACACGCCCGGATTCACGCAGTATTTCCATGAGTCCACACCGCTGTCGGAGATTGCCACGCTCAACATTGGCAGCCGACCGGCCTCACGCGCGTCGTCGGGACGGATTGAGGATTTGCGTGCGATCCCGTGGGTGTTCTCGTGGGCGCAGTGCCGCGTACTGCTGCCGGGTTGGTACGGCTTTGGCACTGCGGTTGATGCGTGGCTCAAGGAAACACCGGACGGGTTGCCAACGCTGCAACGCATGGCGCAGATATGGCCGTTCTTCCGCATGTTGCTTTCGAACATGGATATGGTGCTTGGCAAATCCGATATGGCCGTTGCCTCGCGCTATGCGGAACTCGTGTCCGATGTGGCACTACGCGAGAAGATCTTCGGGACGATTCACGCGGAGTGGGAGCGCACACGCAACGCATTGCTTGCGATCACCGGTCAGGCGCAACTGCACGGAGAGAACGCGGATCTTGAACGCTCCTTCGCGAACCGTGTGCCGTACATGGATCCGCTCAATCATTTGCAGATTGCGCTATTGCGCCGGCATCGTGAAGGCGGGCCGCACGCCGCGGGGGATCAACCGGCAAGTCGCGTAGAGCGCGGAATCCACCTTACGATTAACGGGATTTCGGCGGGTTTGCGCAACAGCGGGTGATACTCTGGTCGAGCGCACGGGCGGGAGTACGGACACTGGAGCGCTCCAAGGTGGCACCGCAGGGTGCGCCCCTACAGATTCGATGCAGTTGCGCTAGCCATTCTGTTTTCGTGCGCACGGCAACTGCCGCATTCCGCGCGCCAGTGTTTCCCTTCCGTCCGCCGCCATGTACGTGACTGGTCATACCGTTTCCCGAGTGGCTGCGGCCCTCTGCATTGCCGGCCTCTTGGCGGTCGCGCCGAATCTGTGCGCCCAGTCACCCGTGCGCGTGTCCGAGGCGTCAGCGCTACTGCCCTGGTCGGAACAAATTGCGGTCCGCGAAGCCTGGCTGGCGAAGCGTCATGCGATGCTGCTGCCCATGATGCGTCGGCACAACATCGGCATGTGGCTTGTGGTGAATGAAGAGTTTCACGATGATCCTCTCACGCAGTACATCGCTCCCCCTCGCCCGTACACCGGCAATCGTGACATTTTCGTGTTTGTGGACGGCGGTGACGCGGGTCTCAAGAAGTACGCGATCACGGGCTACACCGAAGAAAACCTGACACGCTTTTTCGACGCGCCCAGTGACGAGCCGCGTCCGCCGGCGGCGACGCTTCGGGAGCTGTACCAGACGTGGAAGCCAGCGACGATTGGACTTGGCATTCGCGGTCGACGCGGGCAGACGCGGTCGCTCGGCTTCGATGCGCATCGCTTTCTTGCGGAGACGCTGGGCGAGGAGGCCGAAGCAAAGTTTACGAGCGCCAGCGACCTGATCGAGGAGTATCTCGACACACGGTTGCCCGACGAGCTGGAGCATTACCGCACCGCGGTGGCGGTGACCGAAGCGATCGTGAAGCGCGCCCTTTCGAATGATGTGATTACTCCGGGCCGGACCACGGTCGGCGACGTTCGCAACGCGCTGTTCGACATGTTGTGGGCCGCAGGCGTGCGAACGTGGTTTCAGCCGGATCTCCGGGTGCAGCGAGCCGGCGCCGATATCGCGACGTCGCGCGGATTCCTGGCCGTGGCTCCTGAAAGCACCACCATAGTGCCCGGTGACGTCGTGCACATCGACTTCGGGATCACGTACATGGGATTTGACACCGACTGGCAGAAGCTGGCGTATGTACTCAAGGCGGGTGAGACCGAAGCACCGGCCGGACTGCGTCAGGCGATGGCCAACAGCAACGCACTGCAGGATGCACTCATGCTGCGGCACGCGCGTCCGGGGGTGACGGCGGGGAATGTGTTCAATGCGACGATGGCGGAGATGCGCGAACGTGGAATCGAGGCGATGATTTATTCACACCCCATTGGTGCGCAGGGTCACGGTCTTGGTGCGTCGATCGACTTTCGCAGTGCGCTGCGCAGCGATACGACCACGCAGAACTCTCGGCTGCGCGCCGGTTCCTACATGTCGATTGAGCTCAACACGGCGACGCCGGTCCCTGAATGGGATGGCAAGAAGCTTTTTGTGATGTTCGAAGACGACGCCCACCTCACCGACAGCGGCTATCGATTCTTCCGTCCACGACAGGAACAGTTCTACCTGATTCGCGCCTCGCCGGATGCCCTCGAGCGGGGTTCGCCGTGACCGCTTCTGCAAACCCCAATCCGCTGCACGGTGTCACACTGCAGCACATGATCGAGCACCTCGTTGAGCGATACGGATGGGATGGACTGGGCACCCGCATCAGTATTCGCTGTTTCACGCATGATCCCAGCGTCCCATCGTCGCTCAAGTTCCTTCGCAAAACACCGTGGGCGCGAGCGAAGGTTGAATCACTCTACACACATTCCGTCGCACACCCGCGCAAGTCGCAGGCGGCGTCGTTGCCGTCTGTCTGATCAAGAATCGCTCTTCAGGCGTCATTACCGTCCGCCTGATCATGTATCGCTCTTCACTTGTGAGCACACCATGACGACACGTCGTGATTTTTTGAAGACCTCAGGCGCCGCCGTCGGCACATCGATGCTCGTCGGCTCAGCGTTCAGCGCGATTCCGGGCATGCTGTCGGCGGCGCCGGCGCCCACCAGTCGATCGCTCGACACATTCCGTGACATCCCTGGCGTTCGCGAGCTGATGGCCTCAGCGCTCGCCGCGGCGAAGGCTGCCGGCGCGTCGTATGCCGACGTGCGATGCAGCCGGCAGCGCCAGAACTTCGTGCAGACGCGTGAAGCACAGATTCTGAACATCGTGGATACCGATACCATCGGCATCGGCGTGCGTGTACTGGTCGATGGCACGTGGGGCTTTGCCGGAACACGCGTACTTACCAACGATGGCGCGGCAGCAGCGGCGCGTGAAGCGACCGCCATCGCCAAGGCCTCGCGTATCGGTCGCACGAACGGGGTGGAATGGCTGCCCGCGCCAACGGTGAGCAACGGCGTCTGGAAAAGCGCCTTCACCACGGATCCGTGGGACGTGCCGCTCGAAGAGAAGGCAGAGCTCTTGCTCGCGGCGAATGCGGCGGCCATGAAGACGAAGAACGTGAAGTACTGCTTCAGCGCACTGTTTCTGGTCAAGGATGAACGGCACTATGCGAACAGCGACGGCACGGTCACGCAGCAAGACGTGATTCGCTCCTGGCCGCTGATGCAGATCACCGCGATTTCCGACGACTTTACGGACTTCCAGAATCGTGGCAACGTGGTAGCGCCTATGGCCCGCGGCTGGGAGTATGTGCTCAGCAGTGATCTGGTGGGCAACGCACCACGCTGGGGCGAAGAAGCGGCGGCGAAGCTTGGCGCCAAACCGGTTGATGTGGGCCGCTACGATCTGGTGCTTGATCCCGGCAACATGTGGCTCACCATTCACGAGAGCATCGGTCATCCCACCGAACTTGATCGCGCCATGGGCTACGAGGCGAACTACGCCGGCACCAGCTTCATTGCGCCGCCAGAAAAGATGCTCGGCACGCTCAAGTACGGTCCGTCCATGCTCAATGTGCAGGGTGATCGCTCTCAGGAGGGTGGACTGTCCACCATTGGCTGGGATGATGATGGCGTGAAGCCTGATGACTTTCTCATCGTGAAAGACGGGATGTTTAATGACTACCAAACCACGCGCGAACAGGCACCATGGCTGCGCTGGTGGTACGAGAAGAACAATCAGCCGGTGCGCTCACACGGCTGCTCGTATGCGCAAGGTTGGGACAACGTGCAGTTCCAGCGCATGCCGAATGTGAGTGTGATGCCGGGGGAGCAGGATCTCTCGATGGATGATCTGATCGCTGCGACGGATCGCGGCATTCTCATCATTGGTGATGGCAGCTTTTCCATTGATCAGCAGCGCTACAACGCGCAGTTCGGCGGACAGGTGTTCCGCGAGATTCGCGGTGGCAAGGTGGTCGGCGAGCTGAAAGATGTCGCGTACCAGATTCGCACGCCCGACTTCTGGAACTCACTCGACATGCTGGGCGGCAAGTCGAGCTATGAGCTCGGCGGCAGCTTTTTTGACGGCAAGGGTCAGCCGCCACAGGTGAATGCGGTGAGTCACGGCTCTCCTCCCGCGCGCTTTCGCAATGTCAACGTGATCAACACCGGGAGGAAGGGCTGATGTCGACACGTCATGAGAAGAACTGGAACGCGCTCACGCGGCGTGACCTGCTGGTTGCCCCCACGGATGCGCTGCGGAAAGGTGTGCCGCTGTTTGATGCGGCTGCCGACGCGATCGTCACGCGCGAACAGGCGCAGGCAATTGTTGAACAGGCCGTGCGTGTATCCAAAGCAGACGGCATTGATGTGCAGATCAATACGTATTACAACGGCAACGTGCGCTTCGCCGCCAATCAGATTTCCACCAGCGGCGCGACCACCGACGCGCAGTTGGCTGTGCAGAGCAGCTTTGGGCCCAAGCATGCGGTTGTGACGTCGAATGATCTTTCACCTGAAGGCATTCAGCGCGCGGTGGAACAGAGTGAGCGCATGGCGCGTCTCGCGCCTGATGATCCCGAGGCGATGCCGCCGCTCGGCGTGCAGCACTACAACCCCGTGAACGCGTACTTTGAGTCAACCGCGGCGTTGACCGCAGACAGTCGAGCTCGTGCCTGTCTGACGGCGCTGGAGATGTCGCGCGGTGAAGGCAATCTGAAGGCCGCTGGCTATCTCGTGGCTGGCATGGGCGCGAGTGCCATTGGTAACAAGGCTGGCATGTTTGCGTACCGTCGCGCGACGAGTTCGAACTATTCACTTACGGTGCGCTCGGATGATGGCACCGGTTCTGGTTGGGCGGCGGCGGATCATCCCGACTGGTCGCAGCTTGATGCGCGCGCGGTAGCACAGCGGGCCACTGACAAGGCGAAGGCCTCCGTGAATCCCGTGGCGATTGAACCCGGGCGCTATACGGTGATCCTTGAACCGCAGGCGGTGGGCGATCTCGTCCAACTGCTGGCCGGTTACGCCGACGCGCGCAGCGCCGATGAAGGGCGCAGTCCGTTTGTGAAGGAGGGCGGCGGTAACAAGGTGGGCGAAAAGATTGTCGATGAGCGTGTCACGATCTTCTCCGATCCTGCTGACCCGCAGCTGCTCGGTCAGCCCTATGATGGCGAAGGCATGCCGATTGGCCGACAGGTGTGGATCGAGAACGGCGTGCTCAAACAGCTGATCTACTCGCGCTTCTGGGCGCAGAAGCAGGGCAAGCAGGCCACGGGCGGGCCGACCACGTTCAAGATGGCTGGTGGTACGCAGTCTGTAGATGATCTCGTGCGTGGCACTGAGCGTGGCATTCTTGTCACGCGCTTGTGGTATCTGCGAGAGGTGGATCCCCGCACGGTGCTGTACACCGGACTCACCCGCGATGGTACCTTCCTCGTGGAAGGCGGGAAGGTGACGAAATCCCTGCGCAACTTCCGCTTCAACGAGTCGCCACTGTTCATGCTCAACAATCTTGAAGCGTTGGGTCAGGCCGAGCGTTTGGCGGGGACAGAGGCGGGTGGCAGTGTGGCCATGCCATCGCTGCGGGCGCGCGACTTCAACTTCACGTCGTTGTCGGAGGCGGTGTAGCGGCGTCAATGCGCGCGGTCGCGCGTAATACCGCAAATTTCAACGCGCGCTATCGCGAGCCGGTCTCAATGCGATAGCGCGCGACGAAGTTTTCTCCAGTCTCCGCCGTTCCCGTGAGATAGACATCGGCGCCGCGTGCGTCCTCGAAACGTGTATTCCAGGGCAGGACAATGGTCGCGAGCAGCCGACCGTCGAGCTGGAAGACATCGTACGTTGGTTGTTCCTTCCAGTCGCGACGCGGACGTTTGTCGTTGGCAGCGCGATCCGCTCCCTTGCGATAGACCGCGGCCACATAGCGACGCACCCAGATGCGTCCATCGGAGTCGCTTTTGAGTTCACTGAACGGCGGCTTTTCGCGTGGGATACTGTAGTCGCGTTTGCCGGATCCAGCCACGATCACGTTCTTTGGTGGCGGCGGAGCGTTTCTCGCGCGGTCCTCAAAGAACGATGCCCATGCTTCCCATTCCTTGCGTTCGTCGCCCGTGATGCGGATGGGATCGAAGTTGCGCTCAATGCGAACGGTTGGCGCACCCGGACGACGGACCTCGAATGCATACGATTGGTTGTCACCCGTCAGCAGTGCACCACGACTGCTCATAGTGCTCACGATGTCCCGATTGAACGGCCGATCATATCCCGACGCGGTGGAAAGCACAAACGACTGGCCGCTGCCGGGAGATTGCGGGATGTCGATGGTGTCGACCACCTGACCTTCCGGCGAAACGCGGATCCAGCCATAGCCAACCGCCGTACCCGCCATTGGTGAGGCGGTGCCGGGCATGCGTGTTGTACCACGCACATAGGCGAAGCCTTCGTGATCAACGCGAAAGAGGTCGGCGGCAAAGAGTCCGCTCGGTACGCTGACCTCACGCAGGCGATCGCCTGCCGCCGAGTACGTGGTGAGCCGCCGCAGACGATTGTCCCACAGCATGATGCGGCCGTCGCGCAATGTGGCTACGCCGCCCATGGATCGGTATTCGCCGGGCCCTTCACCATTGCCCCCGATGATGCGAACAAACACGCCCGTCGAGTCATACACGCGAAGCGCTGGTGTCGCATCGTCGGCGACCACAAACTCGCCTGACGCGCCGATGGCCACGCTGGCAACGCGTCCGATTTCGTAGTTCGGATCTCCCTCGAGCACGCCGACTCGCGCCGCTTCAATGAGGCGAACACCAGCGCCCCACACGGGCGGATTCGATGACTTGATCACCACCGGTTGCTGCGCGCCCAGGGGCAACACGTGCAGAAGGCCGACACATGCGACAGCGCTGAGAGAACGAAACAGATGCATCACACCTCCGCGCAGCCGGCAGCATTGCCAGCGCTGGGTTGGACCACGATCATTCATGCCCGTAGCACGACGCACGAGGTTGGATCGGACTGCACCCAGTTTACCCCCGGGTCAGCGAACGGTCCACCGCATCCAGTACCGACACATGCGCTTTCGTTCACTCTTCGCGCCGCTACTGACGCTGGCCATGCTCGCACTCGCTGCGACTGTGGCGCAGGCCCAAGCCGTGGCTACAACGCGCACTGCCGCGAGCGCCGCGAATGCCGCGAATGCCGCGAATGCCGCGAGTGCCGCCTGGGCCGACTCGGTGCTCGCCACCCTCTCGCTCCGCCAGAAGGCCGCGCAAATGGTGTGGGTGTGGACGCTTGGCGATTACGCCGCTTCTGACGCACCATCGTTTCTCAATATCGAACGCCTGATTCGTGAGCACGAACTGGGTGGCGCGATCGTATCAGTTGGCGGCCCACTCGATATCGCGGCAAAAACCAACGCGTTGCAGCGAGCCGCGCGACTGCCACTGCTCATTGGAGCCGACTTCGAAACCGGCGCCGCCTTTCGCGCACGCGGTGGGTGGTTCCTGCCCAATGCGATCGAGCTCGGTGGTGCAACCTCGTTCCCCTATCAGATGGGCATCGGCGCCACTCGCGATACCATGCTGGCCTACCACATGGGACGTGTGACAGCCATCGAGGGCCGCGCTCTCGGTGTGCACATGGGTTTCGCACCCGTGCTCGATGTCAACAACAACCCGGCCAATCCGGTCATCAGCGCGCGCTCGTTCGGTGAAGACCCGGCGTTGGTCGCGCGCATGGGCTCTGCCTTTATTCGCGGCATGCAGGAGCACGGCATGCTGGCGACGGCGAAACACTTTCCGGGTCATGGCGATACCGAACAGAACTCGCATCTGGAGCTATCCCGCGTTGCTGTCTCGCGCGCACGTCTCGACAGCGTTGAGCTACGCCCATTCCGCGCGGCCATCGATGCGGGCGTACGCGGCGTCATGACGTTTCACGGCGACTTGCCGGCGCTCGATTCATCCAAGACCGCGGCGACGCTCAGCCCGCGCATCATGACCGAGCTGCTTCGTGAGCAGATGGGGTTCACAGGGATTCTGGTGACCGATGCGCTGGACATGAACGGCGTGCTGGGCGAGATGACGATGGCTGAGGCAACGATGCGCGCGGTGTCCGCGGGCAATGACGTACTGCTCATGCCGACCGATGTTCGCGTGGCCATTCAGGCAGTAGTGGATGGCGTGGCCGCTGGCCGATTCACCGAGGCGCGAATCAATGCCTCCGTCCACCGACTGCTCACAGCCAAACACGAGATGGGTTTGCACGAATCGCGCGTGGTTGATCTCGAAGCGGTGCGCACGCGAGTGGGCCTCGCCGAGCATGTCGCCGTGGCGCGTGAGGCTGCGGAGCGCGCCATTACGCTGGTGCACGACTCGACTGCTCTGTTGCCCTTGCAACCGACAGGCACAAGCCGAGTAGTCAGCATTTCCGTGAGTCCGCGCGCCGACCTCAGCGCAGGTCGCACATTCGATGCTGAACTCCGCACATCCATCCCGCAGTTGCTCTCGCTGACACTGAGTCCGGAAACAGTGGCCGACAACACCGCCGGTGCCGCCGCTGGTGGCACCGGCACGTATCGCATCAACCCGGAGCCGGTGCTGTTGCCCGCTTCCGTTGAGAATGCGCTAAGCATCGCGCGCGGTGCAGACGTCGTGCTTGTCTCCAGCTACATCGGCGCCGGCACCAACACCGCGCGTCTGTCGCCAACCCGTGGCCTGCCCGAGCTGATCAACGGTCTGCGCGCATCAGGTACTCGCGTGATACTGATCTCCTTTCTCAATCCGTATCTCGCGCTGGGACTCCCTCGCGCCGACGCGCACATGATCGCCTGGAGTCCGTGGACTCTTTCACAACGCGCCGCCGCGCGAGCACTGCTCGGCAAGTCACCAATTACCGGCACACTACCCATCAGCATTCCCGGCGTAGCAAACTTCGGAACCGGCGTTCGCCGCCCGTAGCGCCGCCCGCGTTGCTCCCAGCCCCGGCTCGGTTGCAGTTCCGATTCGTCTTCGCGGCTACAAAGTGCCCCACAGCTTTCCGGCTTTCCGGCCGACCTTATTTCGTTCGACGAACACAGCCCCCTCAGGTGCCGTGAGGATCGTCGCGCAGCGTCTCCTCCCTTGCGTCCAATTCGTATGCGCCATGCGCCCGTCACTCAATCCGCACCCCCAACCGCAACGAACGCGGCATAACCCGCTGCCGCGCTGCCCCCAACACCGACGACGGATCGGCCAGCGCCTGATCATCGATCTCCGTCTTCACACGAATCAGCGCACGCGATCCCAGCGCGTTGAACACATCCAGCGAGACAATCGCGCGTGACGCGAACTCGAATGGCAATGCACGCTCCACATGCAAATCCAGCAAACTGCGACTGGCATATGTGCGCGACCCGCGTGTCTCCACGAACAGCTGTTGCCCGAGCACATCTGGCAGTAACTCGCGCGGAGCCTGCGTGCCTGCTGCATCGCGGTACGCGTAGCGACCCAGAATTGTGAATGTGGGCGTGGTGGGCTCGCCAATGATGTGCGTGAAGAACACCCCCGCCGAGATGCCTTTCGGAAGCTGACCAGTGAGCCAGAGTTTGCCCTCGAACTCCGTTGCGTTGGGCAGGCGTCCGTCAAAGTTGATGCGCTCGTTCGGACGCACAAACGGACCCGCCGTGAATTCCGGATTGCTGACGCTGTTGGGAATCGAGCTGTTGCTAATCACGCCATGACCCGTGATGCCGTCGACGTTGCCCACGAGTCGCGCCAGCGTGAGTGATCCCTCGCCTCGCCAGCGCGCGTAATGCGCCGTGACGGTACTCGTGAGCTGACGATAGTGTCGACGCGCGTCGCGCAATGTGGTGAGCACGATGCCCGGATCGTACAGCAGACTGGCGATATCTGACGGGCACCATCCGTCAAAGCACAAGGGTCCGCCCGGTCGCGGTCCGCGATTAAGCGCTCGAATGGCTTCGACAAGATCCCGATTGGACACGTAGAGCTGGTTCAACACCAAGGGAATACCACTCGGATCCAGGACAGCGTTGAATACAAAGCGCTGGTCCACCTTGATGTTGGAAAGCGCAGTGTAGTTCGTTGCCGCGTTCCGGTCGAGCAGCCCGACCACATTGCCGTTCCTGCGTTCAATGCCCACGAGCTCGACCTTCCAGTGTTCGCCCATGGTCTTCTCGAGCGCTATGGACAGCTGGTCCACATACGGTTGCCGATATCCGTCAACGACGCCCGTTTCGTCGAGCACATCGGTGTTAAAAAACGCAGCGAATCCACCGGTGCCGACCTGCGCATCGCGTTCGGACTCGGTGAATGTGGTTCGTGCATCCGTCAGGGGCGGCGCGGTATTGTAGAAGCGCCGATTGCTGTATGCGTTCGCGCCGGAGACCCGGTCAAAGAGCAGTGCCGTCATGCCCTGATGAAAGCGGCCCCAGTGTGCCTTGACCGCTAGCGTGTTGCGGCCAGTAACATCCCAGGACACGCCGATACGCGGATCGAAAGCGGTCGCGCGTACCGCTTTGAACGCGGACGTGCACGGCGTCTGTGGACGTGACGCGTCGCAGGGTGTCATCCATCCTGTCCACTCGGAGACGCGAAGCCCGGGACTGAGCGTGATGCGCTCGCCAATGGTGATGTCGTCCTGCACAAAGGCGGCGAGACTCTGCATGCGAGTGTTCAGCCGGGTATTGCCGCCCCAATCGCTCCCTGTCGTGTTCCATGTGGATACGTCGTTGGCCACAAAGGGAACCGATTCGAACAGGTACGGACGCCATGTCATGCCGCCGGTGCGAATGCCTTCGTTGCGCCACGTGCTGGTGTTGAACTCTACGCCCGCTGCGATCGCGTGCTCGGCGCCCAACGCGCGCTGCGTGTGTCGAGCGACGGCGATGGCGCTGTGACTGGTGGGATCACGCCGCTCGTCGAACTCGCTGTTCTGATAGGCGGGTTGATTGCCAACGCGGATCACGCGGACTGCTGGCACGTCTGCTCCACCGTTGCCGGTGCGCGATTCTCTCGCACTGTAGCCAGCCAACGTCAGCTCAAGGGTGGTACGCGGGGTGAGTTCACGTCGCCACGCGCCCTCGTACCACAGCACGGGCGCATCAACGCGCTGCAGCGACTCCACGGCGTCCAGCCCGTTCAGGCCGGCATTGGTAATCGATTGCCGCGACGCGCCCACCAGCAGATCCGCTCGTTCACCTGCCGCGCGCCTCCAGGTGAGTTTTCCAACGGCTCGCGCATCCCGCTGTCGTTCGCGCGAGGCAAGAAACGCATCGGTGGAACTGAACAGCGCTGGCGATCGCAGGCTGCGTTCCATGAACTGCGCGCCAATAAAGTAGAACAGGCGATCTGAAATGATTGGTCCAGCGAGCTCGCTGCTGAACTCTGTGCGTTGCGCCAGCTCCGCTCCGATCTCACCGCGTTCGAAGTTTGAGGACGTAAGGGCTTCGTCCTCATGAAAGCTGCGAAGCGTGCCGCGAACATGGTTGGTGCCAGTGCGCGTAATCGCATTGATCACGCCGCCCTGAAAGTTGCCGAACTCCGCGCTCGCGCCAACGCCGCGCACTTCAATCGCTTCCACCCAATCGCGAGGTAGCTGCAGGAAATCGCCGCCCACACCGGCGTGATTCATGGAGACACCATCAATCTGAAAGTTGTTCGTCACCGCGCCAGCGCCGCCCCAGAGTCGTCCGCTCAGCGCGCCCGGCACCAGGGCGATCACACTTGCCGCGTCTCGTGATGTCGGCAGTTGCAATGCCAACTCCCGGTCGAAGCGGCGCGGCGACTCCGGGGACAGCGCGTCGATGGACGTTGGGGTGCGCACCACCACCACGGTTGAGAGCTGGGTCGATGCGCGCGTGAGCACTACACGCACCCGAACGGTATCGCCAGCAATCACGCGAACCGCAGCCAGTTCAGCGGGTTGATAACCCAGCTGACGAACCGTGAGGGCGTAGGTGCCGGCGTCCAGTGTGGAGAGCACAAACTCGCCGCGCGCATCAGTCACCGTCATCGCGCTGTCAGAGCGTCCGCGAATCGTGACGCGCGCATCCGGGAGCAGGGAGCCGTTGTCTGCCGACACAACGCCGACGAGGGTGCCACGCAAGGATGCTTGCGTCTCACTCACACGCGGCACGAGCAGCAACAACGTGACCCAGAGTGCCGCCTGACCGTATCGACCGAATCTTACCTCTCGCGACCTACACCTGCGCATACACGCTCCCAATCAAATGGGGACTAAGCGGCTGCCGCTACCTCCAGTGCCATGCGGAATGGTAGCGCCTGTTCGCCCGCAGCGAATGACGTGCGGGCGCTTGACGGCCGCAACCTCAGGTCAGTATCTGTCTGCATGCGCATCGTGGGCGGAAAACACAAAGGTCGGCATCTCACATCACCCAACGATTTTCGCGTGCGCCCTACCGCGGAACATGTGCGAGCCGCCCTGCTCGTTCTGCTCGCGGCGGATCTCGACAAGGCGTCAGTGCTTGACCTGTTCGCCGGTACCGGTGCGCTTGGTCTTGAAGCGCTCTCCCGGGGCGCACGTCGCTGCGACTTTGTAGAAACGCGTCCGGCCAGCCTGCACGCGCTCAAGGCAAACGTCGCCGCGCTTGGCTATCGCGAGCGTACCCGGATCTTCAAAAAAGACGCGCTACCATTTGCGGCAGCGCTCAGCGAAGGCGCCTATGATCTGGCCTTTGTGGACCCGCCGTACCAGTCGCGCATGCTCGATCGCGTAATCGAAGGCTGGCAAATCTCACGATTTGCGCGTGTGCTGGCGGTAGAACATGCGGGGGACCACGTGCTACCCGCCGGCGGCAGGTTGCACAGCTTTGAGGACACCGCGGTCACCATCTACCGGCTTTCCAACTAGGACGGGCTCACCAGCCGTCCAGCCCTGCTCGACCAGAGCGTCAAGCAGCGCGAGCACACGCGTGCGGTCCACATGGACGCCGAGCACCAGCAGATCTCCCGGTGCGGCCCAGAGGAGCGCTTGTACGACTCCGTCGAACTCCGTTGACGCTTCGCTGACAATCGATTCGGGGGCACCCGCGGCCTGCAGTCCTTCACGCAGCTGCGCGGGAACCGCCGCTGCCTCTCGTCCGCGTAGCATGTGCGGCAGATGCTTGATGATGATCCGGTCGAACTTCGTGGTATGCCAGGCCGCGGCACCGAGTGCGCGCAATTGTTCATCGTCTCTGTTACCGGCCTGGCCCAGGAGCAACAGGCGACGTGCGGCTGGCATTGACGCTGCGGTGGCACACAGCGCTGTCATGCCCGCCGGATTGTGCGCGTAGTCCACCAGCACCGTGACGCCGCCGACGCGCCGGACCATCAGGCGACCAGCGTTGTCGCCGTCGTTCGCCCCGAACGTCGTGAGCACGCTCTCGATCGCGACGCGCGGAACGGCAGCCGTCAGCGCCGCGAGAGCCGCTGCCGTTGCGTTAGCGATGTTATGCAGTGCGGAACCGCCAGCAGTCAGTGGAAAAGATGCGACATCGCCGACGGAGTGCCACGCGCCATGCTGCGCGAGTTGCAGTTGTCCGGCCCGCACACGCGCGCCGAGTCCATGCTCGCTGACGCCGTGCGTGACGCGGAGATCGGCTTCGCTACCGGGCTGTGCGCTGGTCGAGAACCAGACCACAGCGACCGCCGGATCGATGGGGAGCGTTCGCAGCGTGACATCGTCGGCGTTGAGGACCAGCACACCGCGTGACGCGCTCACCGCGTGGGCAACAATGGCTTTTGCGTCCGCAAGGTCCGCCAGCGATTCCACGCCGTACTCGCCGAAGTGATCGTCGGAGATGTTCGTGATCACCGCGACATCAGCACGCGTGAGGGCGAGCCCGCGTCGCAGCAGTCCACCACGAGCCGTTTCAAGAACGGCCGCCTGTACCGACGTGTCACGCAGCACACGTCGAGCGCCGGCTGGGCCGGTGTAGTCACCGGCTTCGAGTTGCACGGGCGGCTCGCCTCCTGCCACGAACACGCCGTCGCTGCAGCTCCATCCGGCGACATGTCCGCTCGCACGAAACATGGAGGCAATCAACCGTGTGGTGGTGGTCTTGCCATTGGAACCGGTGACCAGCACGGTGGGCACATTCGTTCGCTGCGACCAGTCCACGGCGGTCGCATCCGGCGCGCCATCAATCGGCCATGATTCGCCGCCGGATCCACTCCCAACGGTCACGGACTCGTCATCAACGCAGGCGGTGAGGCCGCGGAGATGGGCCTCGTAGACCAGCGCTGCAGCGGGTGCGAGACGCGTCCGTTCCTGATGCCACTGCTGGTGCAGTGCACGAAGCATCGCGTCGTCGCTGACGCGCTCCGCCCGGCACCACGCGAGCTCATTCAGCGACGTGGCCGTCATCAGCCCGTCTAGCGGCGCGCGCACAAAGAGCTGCGCTGACGAGTCTCGCAGGCGTATGACCGTGTGCACATCGCTCCACGCGAGTGCGTCGCAGAGCTCGCTCACATGCGCTTGCCAAGCTGCGATGTGCGCAGGCGTCGCGGCTCGCGGGTCGATCACAAGTACGGCGCCTGGCGAGGCGTCGAAGAGGTTCGCGCCGGTCAGGCGGCGTGAATCGAGTATGGAGGGCGACGGATACTCCGGCGCGTCAGGTGCAGATGGCGCGACGGAATCCGTCTGGGGATCAGTCACTGGCTTCCGGCGCCAGAATTACGCCGCGCTCATCACGCAGGAACATCGATTCGTCGGTAAACGACGGCCAATGTGTCACGATGTCTGTGACCGGTGGCTCGGGCACTGGGGCCGGCACGGCGGGCTCCTGATCGTCCGCAGGCGCCGTGTCCTGCACTTCGGCTCGTGGTACCGCACGCGCGGCGCGCGGTGCGGGAACCAGGCTGGTATCGAGTTCAGGGCGGAAGTTCACGATCTGCTTCCAGCCGCGCGCCAGCGCATCAGCGAAGATCAGCACCAGGTCGCCGGGCTGTGCCATGACCAGTGCGCGTTCGATCGCCTGTTGTTCGTCCACAATCGTCGTGATGCGATCGGCGCTGATCCCACGAACCTGCAACTCCTCCACGAGCATGCGTGGCACCTCGTCTTCACCGCGCCCGCGCAGCGAATCATCGCGGCGACAGATGTAGTGGTCAAAGTCGGCTGCGGCTGCGGCTGCGGCGATTGCACGAATGTCTTCGTCTCGTCGGTCACCCGGTGCCGAGAGCACGCACAGACGACGTCCTGCTGTCGACAGTCGATTCACCAGCTGACAGAGCGCCGCCACCGCGTGCGCATTGTGCCCGTAGTCGAACAGCACCTTGAACGGATGCTCATCGTACACATTGAGTCGTCCGGGTGCCTGAAAGAACGTGGTGTCAAAGGTGCGCAGGCCGTGTCGGATGTCTTCGAGGCGCACGCCCATGGAGAACGCCATCGCGGCGGCGAACATCGCGTTCTGCACATTGAAGGTGGCGCGCCCCTCAAGCGTGGCCGGAATGAGGTGCGTCCAGAGCAGCGGGATGTGTGCGCCACGATCATAGATCGTAATCATCTGGCCATTCACCCCTTCCTCCAGCGCGATCGCGCGTCCACCGGCACGCACGTGTTCACGCACCAGCTCATGCTGGGGATCGAGCGTCACATAACACACGTGCTTCGCCTGCGTGTATGCTGCCATGCGCAACGTGAGCGGATCATCGGCGTTGAGCACCGCGGTATCCGTTGCAATCTCCACGACGGTGCGCTTGACCTCGGCCAGCTGCTCCAGCGTTTCAATACCCTTTTGCCCAAGGTGATCGGGCTGGATGTTGAGAACTGCGCCTACATCCACGTGTCGCATGGCCATGCCGCTCCGCAGCAGACCACCGCGCGCCGTCTCAAGCACGGCCACCTCGACGGCCGGATCGCCAAGCACAATGCGCGCGGATGTGGGACCGGTCATGTCACCTTCTACCGTACGCTGACCATCGACGTACACACCGTCCGTGGTGGTGAGGCCAACCCGCCGCCCCGCCAGCTTGTGGATGTGCGCGAGCAATCGCGCGGTTGTGGTCTTGCCGTTGGTTCCCGTAAGCGCCGCGATTGGCACGCGACTGGGGGCGTCCTTCGGAAACAGCATCTCAATCACTTTGCCCGCGACATCACGCGGCCGCCCTTCACTCGGTGCGCTGTGCATGCGAAATCCGGGCGCCGCGTTCACTTCACAAATTGCCCCGCCAATATCGTTGTACGACTGTGTGATATCCGGTGTCAGGAAATCCACGCCACCAACATCCAGACCGATCGCCTTGATGGCGCGCACAGCCATCTCGGCGTTGTCCGGATGCACGACATCGGTCATGTCGACAGCAGTACCGCCGGTGGACAGATTCGCCGTAAGTCGCAGGTACACGGTCTCGCCTGCGACCGGCACGCTGTCCGCCGTCAGCCCCAGCTTCTCCAACAGACCAAGTGCTTGCGCGTCGAGGTCCAGCTGCGTGAGCACCTTCTCGTGTCCGATACCACGCCGTGGATCGCGGTTCACTTCGGCCACCAGTTCGGCAATGCTCTGCACGCCGTCACCCACAACCTTGCCCGGCTCACGTTTAGAGACCGCGACCAGCTCGCCGTTGACGACCAGCATGCGGTGATCATGGCCGATGATGAAGCTCTCCACGATCACGCTGCGGGAGATCTCCTGAGCACGGGCAAAACCAGCTTTCACTTCGTCTGGCGTCGCCAGATTGATGGAGACGCCGCGCCCGTGATTGCCGTTGTACGGCTTGGTAACCACCGGATAGCCGATGCGCTCTGCCGCGGAGACCGCGCGATCGGCCGACTGCACGAGACGTTGTCTCGGTACCGGCAATCCGAGATTCGCCAGAATGCGATTGGTTTCTTCCTTGTCGCTGGCCAGTTCAACAGCGATGTGGGATGTCTGACCGGTGATGGTGGCCTGAATGCGCTGCTGGTGGCACCCGTAGCCAAGCTGGATGAGACTCTGTTCGTTGAGACGCAGCCACGGAATGCCGCGCGCTTCGGCGGCGTGCACGATGCTGGCGGTACTGGGACCCAGGGCGCGTCTCTGCGTATAGCGAATAAACGCATCGCGCCGCGCTTCAAGATCAAACGAAGGGTCCACTTCCGCGGGACGCAGCTCGGCCGGCAACAGGTGATGCAGGAGATCAAGCGCGACATCGGCCGCTTCAATCCCGACGTCTTCCTGTTCGTACTCAAACACCACATCGTACACACCAGACGTTTCCGTCTCGCGCGTTTTGCCAAATGTGACTTTGACGCCGGCGACATTTTGCAGCTCGATCGCGACATGCTCCAGCACGTGCCCGAGCCAGGTGCCTTCGTCTTCTGTCATACGCCGCACAAAACCGCCCGCTTCGCCGTACGAGCAACCATGGTCGCGCAGTCCAGGCAGCGCGGTCAGCAGCGACTGAATGAAGGCATCGCCAAGTCGACGTGTGGGCCACGCTTCCAGCGGTCCGAGATCAAGGACCAGCCGAATGACCGGAAAGTGTGCGTAGTGACTGGGCCCAACGTAAATGGAACGATCCAGAATCTGCATGCGGCGCGTGAGCCCAGGCTAGTCGTGCGTGACAAAGGACTCAACCGGCTGCGCCCGTCGAGTGTGCAGATTGTAGGTGGAGCGTGGACCCAGCACATGGACGACGACATCACTCATGGTGATAGCGTCACCAACAGCGGCTTCGGCAATGTTGGTGAATCCCACACGCGACGGATCAACAATCGTGATCGCGCCCGTGCCGAGCACCTCAAGCGTTTCGTCGGGACCAATGAACGCGGCGGTGTCTTCATCAACACCGAGTCCAATACAAAAAGGATTGTACGAAAGCGCGGTGAGCAAGCGGCCGAGCCGGTCACGCTGACGAAAGTGCTGATCCACAATCACGCGATTGGTCAGTCCCAGACCGGCGCACATGGTGACCATACCGGCGCGTGGCGTGCTTCCTTCTTCGCCGAAGGCGATCATGTGCTCACTGAGATACGCCGCGCCGGCACTGGTGCCGGCAATGTGTACGCCTTCCGCATTGCGCACGCGCAGCAGTTTCGCCACAGGCGTTCCACCCAGAATCGTGGACAGCTTGAGTTGATTGCCGCCGGTAAGAAAGACGCCGGTCGCGCTGGCGAGCCATTCCAGCCAATCGCGGTCATCACAATCACTGCGCCGCTCAAAGCCAAGCGCCTTGGCCTGCGTGACTCCGCGGCGCTGAAACATGCGCTCGTAGTACGTGCCCATGTCCGGCTCGCTCGATGCCGTGGGGATCACGGCAATGCGTGCGTGTGCGCCACCGCTCAGTGCGATGAAGCGATCCAGAATGGCATCGGTGAGCAGCTTGCCCCCAATGGGAATGATCCAGCCGCGTGCTGTGGTCATGTGCGTGTTCCTCTCGATAGGCCAACCGCCCGGACGTCGGGCCGCTGGACCGGTGTGCCTGAGCCCTCAAAGCTAACGCTTCAGGGGGTGCTGAGGTAATGTTGGCCAACTCTCACTGACTTCAGATGCTGACACCATGTTGACCCTGCTCCGCCATGCCAACGTCTTCGCGCCCGCACCACTCGGCGAGTGTGATGTCCTTGTGGGCGGCGGCTCCGTGCTCTATGTGGGCCCGTCGATCGGCGCATTGCCCGCGGCGCTCAGTGTGCAGGTGGTGGAGTGCGGCGGTCGACGGATCATACCAGGACTGATCGATGGCCACGTGCACCTGACGGGTGGTGGTGGCGAAGCGGGCGCGGCTACCCGGGTACCGGCACCATTCCTGTCGCGCTACACGATGGGCGGCGTGACCAGTGTCGTCGGAGTGTTGGGCACCGACGATGTCACACGCACGACAGGCGAACTGGTGGTGCAGGCGCGATCACTGATTGACGAAGGGCTCTCTGCGTGGTGCCACACGGGGGGCTATCACGTGCCCCTGACCACGCTGACCGGCAGTGTGCGCGGAGACATCACACATATCGATCGCATCATTGGTGTCGGCGAGTTGGCGATCAGCGATCATCGGTCCAGTCAGCCATCGTGTCAGGAGCTGCTACGCATTGCCGCTGACGCCCACGTGGGCGGACTCATGACGGGCAAGGCGGGCATCGTGCACTTGCACGTCGGTGACGGCGTACGGGGACTGTCGATGGTGCGCGAGGCGCTGGCGAACAGTGAGCTGCCGCCGCGCGTGTTCAATCCAACGCACGTGAACCGACGGAAGGCGCTGTTCGAAGAAGCGCTGGCGTTGACCGCGAAGGGATGCGTGGTTGACATCACGGCGTTCCCGGTGGCCGAGGACGAGGATGCCTGGAGTGCTCCGGATGCCGTTGAGCGTGCGATCAGTGCCGACGTGGATATGCAGCGCGTGACGGTGAGCAGCGATGGCGGTGGATGCCTGCCCGAGTTTGATGCGGATGGGCGTGTGGCGCAAATGGACGTGGGAGATGTTGGTGCGATGCTGCAAACGCTTGGAGCACTGCTGAATCGCGGTCACGCACTCGAGCTGGTGCTGCCGTGCTTCACGCACAACGTTGCTCGACTGCTGCGACTTCCGGGCAAGGGGGAAGTGCGCGTTGGGGCAGACGCTGATTTGATCGTGCTGGACGACGCGCACCGCGCGTACGATGTCATGGCGCGCGGCGTCTGGCATGTGCAGGGCGGTGTGGCCTGCCGACGCGGCACGTTCGAACCATGACGAACGCGCTCGATGCCTTCTGGATGCCCTTCACGCCCAACCGCGCGTTCAAGCGTGCGCCTCGGATGCTCGCCAGTGCCAGTGGCATGTACTACACCGATGTGGACGGGCGCCAGATCCTCGACGGTACGGCTGGCCTCTGGTGCGTGAACGCCGGGCACTGTCGTCGCCCGATCGTGGAGGCGATTCAACAGGCCGCGGCCACACTCGATTACGCGCCGGGCTTCAACATGGCACATCCGGCGGCGTTTGCGCTCGCGGAACGCCTTTCTGAAGTGACGCCACCCAATCTGGACCGTGTCTTCTTCACCAACTCGGGATCAGAGGCGGTTGATTCGGCGCTCAAGATCGTGCTCGCATATCACTCGGCGCGTGGCGATACGACGCGTCGACGGTTCATCGGCCGACTGCGCGGATATCACGGTGTGGGTTTTGGTGGCATTTCCGTGGGCGGTATTGAGAACAATCGCCGCACCTTCGCACACCATCTCTTGCCACACACTGACGCGCACCTTCCGGCGACGCACGGGTTGCGCGAGAATCTGTTTTCGCGTGGACAGCCGAGTGCCGGTGCGCACCTCGCCGACGCGCTCGAACAACTCGTCGCCGAGCACGGTGGCGAGACGATTGCAGCGGTAATTGTTGAACCGCTGGCGGGTTCTGCCGGTGTACTCGTTCCGCCGATGGGCTATCTCGAACGACTGCGGGCGATTTGTGATCAGCACGGCATTCTGCTGATTTTCGACGAAGTCATTACCGGCTTTGGGCGGCTCGGAGCGGCGTTTGGTGCGCAGCGATTTGGTGTGACGCCAGACATGATCACCGTCGCAAAAGGCATAACCAACGGCGCCGTCCCCATGGGCGCTGTGATCTCGCATCGCGCAATTCATGACACGATTGTGAGCGGTACCACACACGGCATCGAGTTCTTTCACGGCTATACGTACTCTGGCCATCCGCTGGCGTGTGCTGCCGCGATGGCGACGCTGGATGTGTATCGCGATGACGCGTTGTTCGAGCGCGCGACGGAGTTGGCCCCATACTGGGAAAACGCGGTGCATTCACTGCGCGATGCACCGTGGGTAGCAGATATTCGCAATCTCGGTCTGGTAGCAGGGATCGAACTCGAGTCACGAACGAATGAGCCAGGCGCGCGTGGTGCTGCGGTCATGGCGGAATCCTTTCGCCGCGGTTCACTGGTTCGTGTGACGGCCGACACCATTGCGCTCTCGCCGCCACTGATTGTCGAGCGAACGCAGATCGATCAGCTCGTGGAGACTTTGAGCTCGGTGCTGCACGAACTCTCGTAAGTGTGTCGCGCACAACACGATCCTGCACCGTCGACGGCCTTCCGAAGCCATCAGTACCGGGTCCCGCGCGACCCGAAAGTTGGCCCGATTTCCGGCTACAGAGTCAGTGTCGTACAACCGACACTCTCATCCAGCGGTCATACCATGCAGCGCCGACCTGCTGAAGCGATGCTGCGGTGATATACAGTTTCTGTTACGGGATCGGAGCGCCATATGTCTGCAAATCGCACCAACGAAGCCGAGCAATATGCGCGGCTGATCAGCCCTGTTCGTCTCGCCGCGCTGGAGGCCACCGGTCTGCTTGATGGACAGGCAAACGACGTGTTGGATCGTGTAGCGCGCATGGTGACGCGACTGGTGGGCGCGCCAACGAGTCTGGTGTCACTGGTTGGTGGCGCGAGGCAGCACTTTCCGGGAATGGTCGGGTTGACGGGTTCAGCGAGTGCGACGCGGGAGACCATGCTGTCACATTCCTACTGCCAATACGTCGTCATTCGAAACGCGCCGCTCGTCATCCCTGATGCGGCGCAGGAACCACTGGTACGGGACAATCCGGCGCGCACCGAATCCAATATCGCCGCGTATGTGGGTGTGCCACTGCGCACATCGGAAGGGGAAGTGCTTGGCGCGCTGTGTGCCATCAACTCCTCGCCCACGCCGTGGAGCAGTGAACAGATCGAGACGCTCACAGAGCTGGCGACGATGGCGATGTCAGAAATTCAGTTGCGGTCCACGGCCCGCGCGTTGCTGCTGAGCAACCGACGACTTGCCCAGCAGCTCGTGCGCGACCCGGTAACCGGACTCCGCAACAGGTCGGGGTTTCTGGCGGGCGCGCGTCAGCTGGTCAGTGATGCCATGCGCAGCCGTTCATCGATGTTGATGTGCGTGCTGAATCTGAACGACTTCTATCACATCAATGCCACCATGGGCCACGATGTTGGTGATGCCGCGCTGGTAGAGGTCGCGGCCCTGCTTGAGGGAGCGCTGCGCGATGCGGATGTGGTGGCACGGATCGGAGCTGACGACTTCGTCGCACTGATTGCCAATGCGTCCGCATCGGATACGCCGTTCGTCACCGCTCGGCTCGCCGCTTCCTTCGACGTGCACAACGCTATGCCGAACCGGGAGTTCTTGCTGGATGCGAGTCTTGGGTTCGCCGAGTGGACGGCCGCCAAGCCAATGAGTATAACGTCGTTGTTGCAGCGCGCTGAGGCGGCGATGCGCCAGAGTCGCCGCCGCCGAGCGGCCTGACATTCGACGGCGGGTGAGTAGCTTACGGCATCGCTTACTCTCCCGGAGATCCCCATGCTCGCGTCCTTTCCGCTGTTCGCCACGGCGGTCCTCGCTGCGCTCACTGCTGCTGCGCCTACTTTGAATCCGCAGCAGGAGTTCTGGGCAAACCTGCGCGCGCTGTGCGAGTCTGCCGCCGCCGGCAAGTTGTTGCAGGCGCCGCCGGGTGACACGCAGATCGATCCCACGGCCACACTCGTCGTGCACTTCTGGGAGTGCGGGGAGAATGAGTTGCGCTTTCCGCTGCATGTAAATGACAACCGTTCGCGCACGTGGGTGTTCATCAGGCACGACGACAAGCTCGAACTGCGCCATGATCATCGCGAACCCGATGGTACGGAGTCGCGCAACACCTGGTACGGCGCCACGACCATTGCCTCGGGTTCAGCGACTCGTCAGGATTTTGTGACCGAGCGAAACGGGACTACGAGTGGATGGCGCGTAGAGATCGAGCCGGGCAAGCGCTTCGCGTATGGCACCGCGCGCAACGGGGAATTTCGCCATCATCTCAATTTTGATCTCGCGGCCAAAAGCGACGTGCCCCCGCTCCCGTGGGGACATACCGTCAGGCCGTCGCAGCGACCGTAGCAACCCGTGTAGCCGGCTCGCGCCGCAGGAAGTGCCGCATCAGCAGTGCCAGCTCGCGCTCAACGGCAGATTCCGCGCGTTCCATGCATTCATCTTCAAGTGACCGCCATGTCATGAGGCTGTCGAGTGGCAGCAGTTCGAGCGCATCGTGCGGCAGGCGAACACGCACGTTCGGTGGCATCCCGAGGTCGGCCCAGAGCGCGCGTTCATTGCGGGAGCGCAGCAACGCGGGTACGTCATGGTCAGAAACAATCGGCTGCTCTGTGCGAAGCGCAAATATGACGACGTCGGCGCCAGCAATGGCGTCCTGCCGAGCGCTCCAAGGCGTATGGGCCACACCGCGGTAGCGTGTGGCAACACTGGCCGCTCGCACATCGGTACGACTGCACACGCTGATGGCCGCTGGCCGTGCGCGAGAGAGTGCATCGAGCGCACTGGTTGCCGCAGCGCCGGAACCTAAAACGAGGACACGCGATGCAGGCCAGGCGTGGTTGACGCGCTCCAGCAGCGCGTCCACGGCGACACGACCAATGGTACGCGATGCATCATCGAACTCGGCGCGCCGACGCACGTGTCGTGTGGCATGTACGATGCGCTCCATGATTCGGTCGAACGTCGACGTTGTTCGTCCGAGCACACGCGCGGTCGTCCACGCGTCACGCAGTTGTCCAAGCACATCGCTGTCGCCGCGCAGTCGCGACTCCAGTCCGGAGCTCACGCGCAACAGATGGCGTGCGGCCGCGAGGCCGGATTGCCGTTCCGGACGAATCGAGTCCATCGGCACCTCCGCCCGTGCGGCGCGTTCGCGCAGCCAGTGCGTCAACACGGCGTCAGGTCGCGTGGTCGTGCCCAGCCAGGTGCACTCCACGCGATTGCAGGTGATCAGCAGCATACACGGCGTGCCGTCGGCGCTGAGGGCGTCGTGCAGGCGGACCGCCTCGCTCGCGTCCGGCACGAGGTGCGCCAGCTGCCCTGAGGCGATGGTGTGGTGTGAGATCCCCGACACGTGCAGGTGTGCCAGTGGCGTCACCGCCAGCGACGCGTCCGGCGCGGCGTGCAGCTCAGGCAACCGCGCGAACCTCCGCAGGTGCAGCCACGGCGGTCGGCATGGTCCGGCACGACGGGTTGCGGCATCCAGGGCAACGTTCGCGATAGCGCGTGTGGTGGCGAAGCCCGGAACCCAGATGCGTGTGTACGAGATCGCCCAGCGCATCGAGAAACAACGGCGAATCATTAAGCGATGGTGCACGCTTGAAGCCTACGAGCCCCAGTTCGTGCGCCAGTTCACCGTACTCGATATCGATTTCGGAGAGCGTTTCGATATGATCGCTGGTAAACGCTACCGGTACCACGAGCACATTGCGGCGCTTGTCTGACGCGAGTCGCCGAATCATGGTTTCCGTAGACGGACCCAACCAGCGCACCGGACCGACTTCTGACTGATACGTCAACATGTGCGGGTTGCGTGCGCCGAGCGCCTCCATGACACGCTCGACTGTGGCGCCAACTTCCTGCGGATATGCGTCGCCCCGATCAATGACGCTGAGCGGCAGCGAATGCGCACTGAACATGAGCAGCACATCATCACGCTCGCGCGGTGCGTACTGCTGCAATCCGCGCCGCACCGTATCGGCCATGGCGCCAACGAACCCTGGGTGCGTAGGCCAGCGATCGATCAGGCTCCACTCGAACGCATCGCGCAGCCCGTTTCGGTCGAGCGCACGCCAGAGCTCGTTGAGGCTCGATCCCGTGGTCGTACAGGAATACTGCGGATACATCGACAGGGCGACCGCGCGAGTGATGCCGTCAGCTTGCATGGCACGCACGGCGTGATCAGACGACGGTTCAACGTATCGGAACGAGACGTAGAACTTGTGCGGTGCCGTGTGTGGCGAGAGCACGTCGAGTCGGTCAACCAGGGCCTGCCCTTGCGTTTCCGTCCAGTGCAAAATGGGCGATCCGCCGCCTATCGCCTCGTACAGGGCGCGCACCTTGGGCGTTCGGCGCTTGGCAATGAAACGTCCCAGCACGTCCTGAAATGGCAGCCGCAACAGCTCACGATCGGCGAACAGATTGAGCAAAAACGGCTCGACATCATCGAGCGTGCGCGGCCCGCCCATGTTCAGCAACACGATGCCCGTGCCGCCGCCGGGTCGAGAGATACGCTGCGCGGGAGTAGTCGAAAGCAAGGATGACCGTCGGCGTGATGTGGTCAGCGCGCTCGACTCCCCTTGAGCCGACGCAGCAGATGACCAAAGCTCAGCACGGACGCTGGCAGCAACCATTGGCAGCGCTACGGTAGTGCCTCAGTACTATTGCGGTGTTGAGATCTTCCGATCGGTGCTAGACCTCTTCCGCTCCCCCGCCTAATCGTGGCACATCATACTCTGACGCCGCCCGCAGCAGTCCGGCGTCCGTGTACAACTCCAGCTTCTGCCGCGAATCCACAATATCAAGGTTTCGCATGGTGAGCTGGCCAATGCGATCCAGCGGCGTAAAGAACGCTTCGCCGCGCTCCATGGTGAGACGCTCCGGCTGATACGTCAGGTTCGGGCTCGTGGTGTTGAGAATCGTGTAGTCATTGCCGCGGCGCAGCTCCAATGTGATTTCGCCAGTTACGGCACGCGCGACCCAACGCTGTGCAGCATCGCGCAACATCATGGCCTGCGAATCGAGCCATCGTCCCTGATACAACAACCGGCCCAACTTGCGACCGTTCATGTGGTACTGCTCGATCGTGTCTTCGTTGTGAATGCCGGTGACAAGGCGCTCGTAGGCGATGAAGAGCAGCGCCATGCCGGGCGCCTCATAGATCCCTCGGCTCTTCGCCTCAATGATGCGATTCTCGATCTGATCACTCATGCCAAGCCCGTGTCGTCCGCCAATCACATTGGCTTCAAGAAACAGGTCGAGCAGCGAATCGAAGGAGCGGCCATTGAGCGCGACTGGCGTACCTTCGTCAAAGGTGATGGTCACCGTTTCACGCGTGACGGGCACGTCGTCCCGCCAGAACGCGATGCCCATGATGGGCTGCACAATCGGCACGCCGCGATCGAGAAACTCGAGATCTTTTGCTTCGTGTGTTGCGCCGAGCAGGTTGGAGTCCGTGCTGTAGGCCTTTTCCGTGCTCATTTTGTAGGCAAAGCCGTGCTGCACGAGATACTCTGACATCTCTTTGCGGCCGCCCAGTTCATCGATGAAATGCTGGTCCAGCCACGGCTTGTACACGCGCAGATTTGGATTTGTGAGCAGCCCGTATCTGTAGAAACGTTCGATGTCGTTGCCCTTGAACGTGCTGCCGTCGCCCCAGATGTGCACATCGTCTTCGCGCATGGCGGCGACGAGCATCGTTCCGGTGACCGCGCGACCAAGTGGCGTGGTGTTGAAGTACGTATTGCCTGCGGTAGTGACGTGAAACGCGCCACTCTGAATCGCCGCCAGCCCTTCGGCGACGAGCTGGTGTCGGCAATCCACCAGTCGTGCCTTCTCCGCGCCGTAGTCCATCGCCTTGCGAGGGATTTCGTCGTAGTCGGTCTCGTCCGGCTGGCCAAGATTGGCGGTGTACGCGTAGGGGATCGCGCCTTTTGCGCGCATCCAATGCAAGGCAGCGCTCGTATCGAGCCCACCTGAAAACGCGATGCCGACTTTTTCGCCGACAGGAAGGGACTGCAGAATTGTGGCCACGTCGATCTCCCGGGAAGTGCTGTTTTGCGAAGCCGAAAGGTAGTCAGTGGGTCAAAGCCACAGCGCCCCATTGACCCCCTCAGCGCACTCTGCCACCGTTCATTCATGTCCGCACGCCACGCTGTTACCCGCTCTCTCCCGGAGCGCGACCGACTCGCCCTGCGCCGCTGGCTGTTCGCGTCGATCGTGGCCGTCTTCCTGGTCGTGGCGGTGGGCGGCATTACGCGCCTCACGGAAAGTGGCCTGTCCATTACGGAGTGGAAGCCCGTCTCCGGCGTTCTGCCGCCGCTCTCCGAGGCCGCCTGGAACGATGCATTTGCGGAGTTCCAGAAGATTCCGCAGGCGCAAACCACACACCGGGACATAACGATGAGCGGATTCAAGCTCATCTTCTGGTGGGAATGGTTTCACCGACTGGTTGCGCGAGGGGTGGGATTAGTTTTTGCCATTCCGTACTTGTGGGTGCTCGTACAGGGGCGCCTGCCATCGCGGCTGCGCATTCGGCTCGCACTGCTTCCGCTGCTTACACTCGCGCAGGGCGTGCTCGGTTGGTACATGGTGCAGAGCGGCCTTGTGGAGCGAAGCAGTGTCAGCGCGTACCGGTTGACGGCGCATCTCGCCCTGGCGCTTGGCATTCTGGCCGTCGCCGTGTGGACGTACAGCGAACTGCGCCCGTCTCGGACGACGGGTGTCGACCCGAATGTTGACGCCGATCCGCATGCCGATCCTCACACCGATCGCGCGACGCTTGGTTGGCGTTGGGCGCTGGGTGGCATGACCGTACTTCTGGCCACCACGTTGCTCTCCGGCGGCTTTGTAGCGGGACTGCGGGCCGGCAAGATTTTCAACGAGTTTCCGCTCATGGGCGGTCGTATCGTGCCGCTCGGCTACGGACAGATGGGCGCCTGGTACATCAACGCATTCGAAAACCCGGCCGCCGCACAGTTTCATCATCGGGTGCTGGCGATTCTTGCAACGCTGGTCGCACTCATCCTCGTGTGGCGCGCTGTTCGCGCACCGCTTTCGCAACGTGTGCGTGAAAGCATCAACCGACTTGGCGCGGTCGTGAGTGTACAGCTGATGCTTGGCATTGCGACGCTCCTGATGGCCGTTCCTGTGGCCATGGGTGCGCTGCATCAGTTCACCGGTGTACTTGCGCTGACGGCTGTGTTGGTGGCCACACAGCGCGCCACAGGAATGACGTGGGCGACGGCGGCACCGGCTGCATCGGCAGACGACGCGTACCGGTCGTTGCCAGGAGTCCGTACACCTCGGACCATTGCCGCTGAGCGACCGGAACCGTCACTCCGCACCTGACGAAGATGAGTATGCATCCACCTGATGCACCAGGCGTGGCCTATCGTGTTGCGCAGCTCGGTGCATTTGGTGTCATGCTTGCCGGATTGTTTGATCTCGCGGTACCGCGATTGATGCCGCACCACGAGGCGTTCCTGCAGGTTGCCGCTGGCGGTGCGCCGGAACCCACGGCTGCGCTGGTGTTGCTCATGTTGCACATGCTTGGCGTCGCGCTGGCTGGTGTTGGCGTGGCGGGACTGGCGCTCTTGAGCGCCTGGCGCCGCACGGGAGATCGCACGAGTGCGTTGGCGGCCGCCGTGATCGTTGGCGTCGTGGCGACGACGCACGCGTGGGCGGTTCACACCGCGGGATCGGTGCTGTTTCTTGGTCCACTCGCAAGCGCGTTATTCGTGACGATCGGTGTTGGGCTGCTGCTCCGGCGTCGTTCGCACATCACGAATGGCAAGCAACGTCAGACCGGTTAGCAACACGCTGCACCCCGCGAATACAACGCGCCCACCGATCTGATCGACGGCGTCAGGCAAGAGCGGGATGCCACCGGAAATGCGCGGACACGCACCACACGCACCAAACCTCTTCCGGTCAGCGCGAGCGAGCTCTCAACTACTGCCGTCTCAGCCTGTCCGACGACGCTTGAGTTCCTCAACGACGCCACGGCGAGAGGCCGTCAGCGTTACCATCAGCGCGGCGGCCATTGCCAGCGTGGAGATGAAGACGGGCAAGTTGTCGCGCCAGTAGCCCAACACGATCCAGGCGAGGATGATCACGGCGAAAATACCGATCACCGTATTCTGGACTGTTTTGGCTCCCGACAGGTTTTTTTCAAGCTGCTCGATGGACTGCTCGCTGAGCGGCGACTTGGCCATGAGTTCCTCTGGGTGCGGGTCGCGATTCGTGCACGCGAGTGCGCGTTACACCCAGATGATACCGCGCGGGCAACTGGCGGGCGAGCACGGGCCCGTGTTGTTGCTCAGTTCCGACGAATCGGCGTTCCGCGAAGTCCACCGCTGCCGCTGCCGCTGCCGATTCGGCTGGGTTGCGCACTTGGCGATGTGGTCGGGCGAGGGGCCGCCTTGGCTCGGGGTGCAGGTGCGGGCGCCGACCGCTGCTGAACACTGCGCTGTGGAGCGGAGCGCTGCACCTGAGGTTGCACGGTGCGTTGCTGCACGCTGCGTTGCTGGGTTTGCGGCTGCACTCCACGCTGCTGCACAATCCGTTGTTGCGTCTGCGGTTGTGTCTGCGTTCGGGGCTGGGTGCGCTGCTGAGGACGCAGTACGGTTGGCGCTGATCGCTGAACTGAACCGGGTGCCGGTTGTACTGAACGCGGAACTCGCTGCAAAGTACTCGGCGCTTGCTGTGCGGAACCGGGCGCGCGCTGCACCGATTGCCGCGACGACGTGACAGGTGTACCGCGCAACGGCTGGCCGGTAACGGCGGTGCCAGTGACCGGTCGAGCGGACGAGCGGATGACCTGGGCGCGCGTGTTGGCTGCAGGCGCAGCAGCTTCGGCCTGCCGTACCACCGACTGTCGCTGCGTGCTCGATGCACCGCTCCGTACCACCGCAGTGCGCACAGCGCTGCTCCGCACATCCGCGCTGCGGCCTGTGGTCTCCGACGCATCGCGAGCGCGGCGCTCGACGAACAGCCGCGTGGGCTCGTCGGAGGACGCACCCGCGGCGCGCGCTTGTGTACTGACCGCTGCATTGATGCGCGCGTTGCGCTGTGCTTCGAGTCGCTGATCGGCTGCGCGTTCCACGGTGCGTGTTACTGCTCCAGCGCGTGCCGATCGTGCCGCCTCGTTGGACCCTCGCTGCGCGAATGACACATCGCGATGAACCCGCGCGTATCGATCAACCTTGCCGTAATCGATCGGGCGCTGGTGCACCGCACGATTGACGTAGACGTTCGTGTATCGTGGACTGACGTAGAACGTGTTGATGTTGATGAACGGGAACGACCGCGCCCGCCAGCCACCACCATACCCGAAGTGGGAATGATTCCAGCCGTGATAGAACACGGAGCGCATGCGCCAGTCCATATCGTACATCAGCCAGCTGCCAATGGGAAAGCCGATGCCGAATGACCAGTAGCGGCTGCTGAACATGGAGCCGAACACCGGGCGATAGTAGATCGCCCACGGATCATACACCGGCACATAAATCACCTGTGGCTGTGCCGGTACGATGACATAGTGGTTGTCTTCCTGAAACACCTGCTGCTGTTCGGTACTCACCAGATTGCCGTGTGAGTCCGCGAGCGCACGCATGCGCTGCACGGCCAGCATGACATCGGTGGACTGATACGCATAGGCGCGGCCAAGCGTAGCCGTCCAGTCAATCTGGTCATCCATCATGTTGAGCGCCGATGGATAGTGTGCAATGGATCGCACACTGACATCCCACCCCATCTCATCCAGGTCCGCGGTACCGTTTGCACGGACCCACGCGGCCGCTTCTTCAACCTGATCCGGAAACGTTGCGGCGACGAGCACCTGCGCGAGCAGTGGATCGGGATATAGCGCAATGGGGCTGACCAGATTGTCCAACTGCTCGGCCGAGTAGCGCTGCAGTTCAGCATCGGTCGGCGTGTAGGCCGGTGTCTGCGCGGCGACTGGCGACTGGGCCATCAAGAGGCCAATGACCAGCGCGATCGTCGCGCGAGCGGGAGTACGAATCATGGTGCCACCTCGGGTAGGTTCGCAACGACGCGCGCGAACTGGTCTGACGAAGTGTACCCCATGTCACAGAAAGGGTTCTGGTTGCGCCGCGGCGCGATCCACTCAGGCCAACGCAAGTCGGTCTGCGAGTCCACTGGTGCGTCCCGTAGAACGACCAACGGCACCCGCCACGGCAGATTCGCTGCCTGTCAGGATCACACGCTGCCGCGCGCGTGTCACTGCCGTGTAGAGCAGTTCACGATTCAGCACCCGGCTTTCGCGCTCCGGCAGTACGATCAGTACATCGTCGAACTCGGATCCCTGCGACTTGTGCACGGTCATGGCCCACGCCGTCTCCACGGTGGGCAACCGCACCGGCGCAATCGCGCGTACGCTGCCGTCGCTGGTGCGAAAATACACCGAAACGCTGCCGGACTCTCGCCATACGACGCCCAGGTCACCATTGAACACGTTTGTCGTGTAATCGTTGGCCGTGACGAGCACAGGACGGCCATGGTACCACACGTCGTGTACGGGGTGGCCACGGCGAGTGAGCCAGCGCTCGACCGCACGATTCAGGCCCATCACACCCAGCCGCCCTTCGCGTTCAGGTGCCAGTACGCGAAACTGCTCCAAGGCGGACAACATCTCGGCTGGTGAGGTCGCCGCCAGGGAGCGCTCGAGGTGCGCGACGAGTGGCTCCAGCAAGTCCTCGGTTCTTCCCGGATGTTCGCGCAGCTGCACATTTGGAAACGAATCGTCACGACACACGCGCAGGACCTGTTCGTGATCGCCGCCCAGCATGGCCAACGCGAGTGCGCCAATCGCCGGCTGTTGCTCGAAGCGCCAACTGCGCGTGAGCACCGTCATGCAGCGCCGCAGCGCGGACTCGGGCGCTGCCGCCGCCGCTGAGCGACAGAGAGCACCCAGTACATCGCCAGCATCTACACTGGCCAATTGATAATGATCACCAACGAGCATGAGTCGTGCACCAGGCTTGATCGCGCGCAGCAGCGCGTCGAGCATAAGTACGTCTACCATGCTGGCTTCGTCAACGATGATCACATCGTCGTCGAGCGGCTCCTCATGGTTTCTGCGATATCGATCGGTGGCCGGACTGTAGGCAAGCAGCCGATGCAGCGTACGCGCCTCGCCCGGATCATCCGGCTGACTCCGCGATTGCGCCGCCATCTCGGCCAAACGCAAGGAAATGGATTCTGTCAGCCGTGCGGCCGCTTTGCCGGTGGGTGCCGCAAGGGCAATGCGCAGCGATGGCGACGAACGCGTGAGATCGAGCAGCCGCCGAGCAACGTGCGTGGTTTTTCCGGTGCCAGGACCACCGGTGACAATGCTGAATCCGGGGACACCATCTACTTCAGGTTGCGCGAGCAGTTCGTGAATGCGCGACGCGATGCGCCGCTCGGCATCGAAGTACCGTCGGAACTGCAGCAGCTCATCGATGCGAACAAGCGGGGTCTTGCTGTCCGGTAGTCCGACGATTGAAGACGGACCAAGTTGTTCTCTCCACCACGACGTGGGCTCATCTACAAACTCGGCAGCCTGTTCGGCAAGTTGCGACAACGTGATGGCACTGTGCCCCTCACGCTTCGCGCGGCTGGTGAGTGCCGTCGCCAGTGAAGTCGCGAGCGCCGCCGCTGATTCAAGTCCACTGCGCCGCAGCAGTGTCGTCGCCAACTGCACGTCAATGGCTTCGATTGCACCGGCTGCGCGCATTGCATCGAGCAGTGGTCCAGCTTCACGTGACAGCGTCGTCGAGACTGTTGTGCTCATACTCGCCTCCCGAGCGCCGCGTCCAGCGCGAGCAACAGCTCCGGTGACGGCGCATCAACAAACCAACCGTTCTCGCCGATTCCTGTGACGCCTCGAAGGAAGACGTACGCTATCCCGCCAAAGTGTTGAGCGGGATCGTAGCCTGGCTGACGCACTTGCAGGTGGCGATGCAGCGCCAGTGCATACAGGTGGTACTGGAGCGTGTAGTGTCCGTTCATCATTGCCGCTGCGAGGCGCTCCGGTGCGTAATCGTGATCATCATTGCCGAGGTGGTTCGATTTCCAGTCCACGATCCACCAGCGTCCCTCATGTTCCAGCGCCACGTCAATCACGCCACTCAGGTAGCCACCAACCGCTGATTCCCGCAGTGTACGCAACACCGGCGCGTACAACTTCGCGTGCGCTGCACCGTACGATTCCAGGACATCGGCAATGCGTCGCGTAGAGGCTGTTGATAGCGACAGGTCAAAGCGCCATTCGCGAAGTTGCTGATGAGGCGCGACATCTGCCAGCGCGAAATCCGCGTGCGGCACGGTTGCCTGGCAGACCGTGCGAACCATCTCCGTGACGTCAATCACCCGCGATGCTGCGTTTAGATCATTGGGAATCGGCGATGCCGCGCCGACATCACGGGTGCTGTCGCCAGAGCCAACGGCGTCGTGCAACCCGTGCGTGCGAAGCGTGCGCTGCACGATGGGACTGACGTGCGCGTCGGTTGCGCGGGTGAAATCCACCTGCTCGAAAAGTTCATGCAGCGCCACACCCGCTTTGATACCTGCTGGGAATGCCCTGAACCCCGTTGCATTGCCCCGCGTTGCAAAGCTGGCAGGAGAAAGTGCAGGATCGGCAACATCACGCGCTTCTTCTGTGGCCGACTCCACGCCGGATGCGTCGCTCGCGAGCTGAGTGAAGCTGCTCGAGCGCCAGGTGTCGAGCTGTCCGCGCGAGAGGTGCAGCTCGCTCGCGTTCAGCGGCGTTGCACCCACTGAAGCGCGTGGCAGTCGACTTGGCGCCGTGTTACCGTCGATTGTTCGAAGCCGCATGGCGCCCTCTGATAGTGCCACCAGCTCCTGCAGCGCCCGCTCGTACGTCGCGCCATGATCTCCGCGAAGCAGGTGGCCGAGTGCGGAGTCGCCGGCCGCGTTGCCTTGGCCGATTTCGCCGAAGGCCACGTACGTACGGTGCACGCCGCGCGTGAGTGCCACATACGCCAGTCGCAGTGCTTCTGCTTGTTCTTCTGCGTTGCAGTGCAACTCCCGCTCGGCATAGTGCGCCGAACCGAGATCGAGGACCGCGTGCTCATCGTCCACTGCCAACACGGGCGTCACACCAAGCGGGCCTTTGCTCGTGGTGTGCGTCGACCAGAGCGACGGACAAAACACGACATCGAACTGCAGCCCCTTGGACTTGTGGATCGTCAGGATCTGCACCGCTTCGCTATCGGTTTCGAGCCGGAGTTCGCGGCGGTCCGGCGTGTTGGGCACCAGTCGCTCACGTGCCATCCAGATGGCCATCGCTTCCGGTGCCGTGCCATCAATGGCCCAGGCGTCGTGCCAGAGCTCCATGATGTGCCGCACATTGGTGAGCCGTCGTTCGCCGTCAGGAAGCGCGAGCAGGCGCGTCGAGGTGTTTCGCTTACTGAGCAGCTCTCCGATGGCCACCGCCACGCCTCGCGCGCGCCACGCGTCGCGCGCACTGCTGAACATCGAAGAGGTACTCAACCATTCCGCTTCGCCGTCGGATTGCAGTGTGGCGGCAACCATCGTCGCGTCACTGCCCCAGAGTCGCGTTGCCATGGCGGCGCGCACCGCACGCCCGTCTGACGGAGCGGCGATCGCAGCGGCGAGACGCAGCAACTCCTCGGCTTCCTCTGACGCCAGGACATCTGCGTCGCCGCCAATCACCGCTGGAATGCGCGCTTTGTCGAGCGCGGACTTGAGATCACGCGCTTCCCGGTTGCTTCGCACCAGAATCGCAACCGAGCCGAGTGCCAGTCCACCGCTGTGGAGCGAAACGATTTCATTGACGATCTCACACGCCAGCAACTCAAGCGCACGGTCCTTCGAGACCATCTTCCCTGTTGCACCAAGGGACGCCGGCAGCCACCACCATTCGAGCGCGGCGCCGCCGTCCGTTGCCAGTTGGCCGGGAGGCGTTGGCTGCGTGGCCGCCGTGACGAGCGGATAGCCGATCTGACTCTCGGGCACGAGAAACGGATCGGGAGCGCGTGTGAACAATTGTTCGACGGCGGACACATGCGCCTGCGAGCTGCGATAGTTCCCGAGCAATGTGTACGTGCGTTCCGCTGACTGCACCGCGCGCAAATACGCGTGAATGTCGGCGCCACGAAAGCGAAAAATGGACTGCTTGGGATCTCCGATCAGAAACAGCGGACACCCGTGAAAGGCAGTGGAAAAAATCGGGAATTGAGTGCGATCGGTATCCTGAAACTCATCGATCAGTGCGGCGCTGAAGCGCGTCCGAATGCGTTGGGCCAGCGGACCGGCCGGGCCCTCAGACTCAAGCACATCGGCCAATTTGCGCAGCAGGTCGTCGAAGCCGAGCAGATGGCGGCGGTCCTTTTCGTCATCGAATGCGTTGGCGACATACATGACGAAATCCTTCACCAGCGTTTGATCGGGTGCGTCGGGGCTGAGCGCGATCTGCGTGTCCGACTGCCGGCGATACGGCATGACAAACGGCTTGATCCACGCTTCCACGCTGCCGCCATCATCCGCAATGCGTTCCGCCGCTATGTGATCATTGAGCAGTCGTGTGCGTGCCCAGTCTCTGGCGGCCCGGCTGAGCGGCTCGGTTTCGTCCTGGATGAATGTGGTGCGAAACGGGATGCGGCTCTCGAGCGCACTCTCGGCGAGAATGCGTTGGCAGAATCCGTGAATGGTGGAGACGGCCAGATCATCAAGTGATCCGATAGCGCGATCAATGATCGCGCGCCCCTCGCTCCCGTGTCGCTCGCGGAGCAGAAACAGATCATTGTTCGTCGCATCACGCGCCGGTGGAGCATCACTCCACACGCGCTCCGCCAGGCGCAGTGTCTGTCGAATGCGCGTGACCAGTTCCTGCGTGGCCTTCACCGTGAACGTGACGATAAGGACTTGTGAGAGCTGATCAACCTTGCGCTCGAGCAGCAGGCGCAGCAACAGGCGCGTGATAGCAAACGTTTTGCCCGTGCCAGCGCTGGCCTCAACGAGCGTGATGCCCGGTTCGAGCGGTACCTCCAGCGTTTCGAAGGGCAGCGCATCGTGTGCGGCGCTCATGTGCGGGCCTCGGCGATCGGCCAGCGTGAGAACAGCAGTTTGGCAAGCGACTCGAACTCTTCCCATCGGGATTCCATGGGATCGATACCGCGAAAACATAGCGCGACGTAGGGATCTTGTGCATCACCGCCCATGCCATTGAACCCGGGCGGCATATGGTAGGCCGAACGAGCTGCCTCGAACGGCGTCCGCTTGGCACTGCGCGACTTCTTGGCAGGCGGGCGCATTGCGTCGAAGTACTCCCATCCGGCGTTGGCAAAAAACGGCAACGGAGTATGACGAGCTGCATCGCTGGCCTGAATGAGACTACAGAGCAGATCGGACGCGCCAGCAATCGGAGGTATACGCTCGACTTCATCAGGCGAGCCATTCTTTTTCTTTCCGATCACCACAGTGAACGCGGCCAGTCCCTCAACGCCGCTTTCACGCGCCGCGCACATCGCCACATGCTCAATCCAGGCGCGAATACGATGTGGCGGACGGACGCCACCGGCACGCACCACGAAACGTTCGTCTCCACGAATCTGATCAAGCCGACACGCGACAATTCGAGAGCCGATTTGCAGGTCGAATGCGACCCGTTCGGGCTCGATGCGCGGAATCCCGGGCAGCAGATTATCCACCTCGCTACTGAGCTTCCTGTACCAGGCATCACCAAGCGCGGCCAACGGTAGCTCGCCGCCGGCTCGCAAGCGCCGCCGAATGCGATCGTTGTCGCGCGCCGCCGTCGCCGTGGCCAGTGAAGCCGCCAGCACTTTCGCCTTGACGCCCCCTTGATGCATGGCCCCCAACGCAAACGGTTCATCGTCGGACGCGGCGTCATCAGCGGCGTACAGTGACAGTCGCAGCGATTGCTGGCAGAAGAAACGACTGGGATTCTCCCAACACCGCACAAGATCATGCAGCGACAGTGGATCGCTTTCGCGCACCTCGGCATCAATCGATGTGTTGACGAAGAGCGAATCCTGCTCTGATCGCGCGGCGCTTGCCCGGGCCGCGCTGGCGCTGGTTCGGGAGTACGTGAACAGTCGTGCGTGCGGCTCACCCGCGAAGTAGCGCGTGGCAAATGGCTGCAACGGATGTTGCACCACCACCTCGTTGCGTGCCGAGCCGCTGGTTCGCCGATCGAGATGATCGAGCAACTCGTCAATCACCACCGAGGGTGCGCACGGCGTATTGTCGCGGACCGCGCGCCCGTTGAAGGCGAGAATGAGACGCTCGCGGGCTGCCAGCAGGAGATCGAGAAACAGCTGACGATCATCCGTGCGCAGATCCCGATCGCCCACGCGGCGCTCGTGCTCCAGCAGGTCGAACGCGGCGCGTCGCTCGCGGCGGGGAAACACCCCGTCGTCGAGTCCGGCTACTGCAATCACACGAAACGGCAGACTGCGCATGGGCTTGAGCGCTGCAACCGTCATGCCACCCATGAGAAATCCGGCACCAAGTCCGTCGTCATCGAGTACGGCCTCAATCCAGTCTCGAACAACGCCAAACGGCACCGGCGCATGGTGGCTCGCCAACTCGCTGATGCTGTGCAAGCGATCAAGAGTGCGCAGGAGCGACTCCACCGATTGCCGTTCACCGGCTGATTCCGCGCGCAGCAGCGTCTCGACGGCGGCCGTCAACGCGCTGCTCCATTGATCGAGCGAACGTGGTGTACGCCAATCGCTCAAGTGGGCGGCGAGGGCGTCGATCCATTCAGCGAGTCGAGCCAGTCTCTCCGGATCACCGCTCGTATCGCCGGACTCTGGCATCAACCCAAGGATCTCATCATCGAGGTCGCCGGTGGCGACACCCATCAGCAATCGGTCCAGTCCAGCGCGCCAACTCGCCTCTTCGTACGCCGGAAAGCCGAGCGCCTCCCGTGCGGACGCGTCGTAGCCCCAGCGCACGAACGCGCGTTGTGCGAGCGCGTCGAGGGTGTCGACATCACTTTCGCTGAGTGCCGCCGCTTGCCTGGCGATTGCGACGCCAAGCACGCCAAACACTTCACTGCGCGCAAAGCGTCCGCCTTCGAGCGCGAGAATGCGAGCGAATGCATCGGCCGCCGGCTGCGCGCGGCGTGCCGGGCGGTCGGCAATGCGATAGGGAATGCGTGCACCGTCGTCGTGGCTGTTGCCGAACACCGCGTCGACAAGCGGCGCCCACGCCGTTGCATCGGGCACGAGTAACAGCAGGTCGTGCGGCCGCAGCTCCGGGTCGGCGGCAAGTGCTGCCAGCAGCTGGTCGCGCAGAATCTCCAGTTGACGCAACTCCCCATGCGCGTCATGAACGCGCAGGGATGCGTCGCCCGGGCGCAACACCAGCGGTTCTTTCCCTGCTTCGCCGCTCGCGAGCTCGTGCTGCAGTGTGGAGAGCAGCGACGTGTGGACTTCCGACGCGGGTTCCAGTGATTGCCACTGCGCACCCTGTTCCTTGAGCAACGAGAGAAACTCGCGACTTTGCAGCCCGAGTGATGTGGCCAGTGGATGCGGCACCTCCGGCTGCAGGCTGGCGGTGTACACACGCACCGGCAGGTGCTGCGACAGCGCGCCGAGCAACTCGATGAAGACCGGCGGCAGTGCACTCACGCCAAAGACGGTGATCCGTGCCGGCAGCCCGCGCGTGTTGCCAGCGCGCACTGCAGCAATCGTGCGTCGCAGCCTCGCCGCGAGATGACCTGGCGCGTCTCCCGCCTCTGCGCAGAGCGCGCGCCACAACCTCGCCTGCCACCGCGCGTGTGAGGAATCGGGCGTGGCGTGACCCGCCTCCCATTCATGCAGCAAATCAGCGCGAAAGAGCTGATAGTCATCAAACCGCGCCGCAATCTGAGTTGCCAGCCCAAAGCGGGCCCGCGCATCGGCGCCGAGCAGATACGTCTGCAGCGGCTGATAGTCCGTGTCAGCGGTTGGCAACGTGCGCAGCAACTCGTCGAGTCGCCAGGTGAGCAGTTCCCGCGTGAATGGGTCCGCGTCGATTCGGGTGCTGTGGCCGGTGCTGAGTCGCTGCTCGATGTCGCGCACAAACGCGCTCGGGAACGGCAGAGCCAGCGAGCCAACGCCTCCCAGCGCATCTGCGAGCTGCAGCGTGACCCAGCGGCGCATTCCCTGGCTCTGCACGACAACGGTTTCCGTGTCGCGAGGCGGCAGTGATGCGTGTCGCAACAGGTCGGAAAAATGCGTCAGCAACGGGGTCAACTGCGACGCGGTAAAGACGTACAGTCCTGGCGCTGTCGTCATGCGCGGGTGCGGGCGTGAGGCATGGTGAAGCATACGGAACCGGTCTGACAGCCGCCAACGCGAGACCGGTGGCGCGTCAGGAAATCGCGCCGTCCAGTGCCACGGAGCCCTGACGATGCGGTAGTATGCAGGGATGATCCAGAATACGATCGCCAGCCACTTTCCGGAGGTTATCCGGGCGAGAGGACAGCAGCTGTTCGCCGCGCGCGCTGTTTCCATTGCGCACGCAGGGTCCGATCTGGTGCTGGCGGTGGTGCAGGGATCGATTCCCTACACCTGCACCATGAAGGTCGTGCAGGGCGAGCTGTCGCTCAACTGCTCGTGTCCGTATGCAATCGATGGCAATGCCTGCAAGCACGTGTGGGCACTTCTGCTGACGACGGATGCAAACGGAGCGCTGGCCGCGCTGCTGATGGGGAGCGTGCCCATCCAATCGGTGCTGATCAACCAGGATCCGGGAGCGCTTGACGAGCCGTTCGACACGCTGGCGACCACGCCGCCGCCTCCCATGTCGCGCCCACCGGAGAAGCCAAGCTGGGAACATGCATTGGAGCGCGCTCGCTGGCGGATGGAGTACGCACACGAGGCGGAAAAACGCGAGCGTGTGGATTGGCCGGCCGATCGTCGGCTGGTGTATATCATCGATGCGGCGGCATCGCGCCACGCCAACGGCATCGCGGTGGAAATCGGTACGGAGAAGCAGTCCAAGGACGGCTCGTGGGGTGCGCCCAAACACTTCGGCTACCCAACCGGTGTATGGTTTGCGGCACCCGACCGCACAGATCATCTCATCGCGCGCATGCTGCTCGGTGCAGCACCGCTGCCCGACTACGGACGAGCGCGCACGTCGTTCATCCTGCCGCCGCACAACTACGATCCGGTGCTGCGTATGATCTGTGAAACCGGACGCGCGCGTCTGCGGACGGGTAGTGCGCGCACCTATTTGCCGACGCTGCGCTGGGATGAGGGTTCCGATCCGGAATCCGCCTGGCGCTTCTCGCTGGAAGTGAAACGAACACGGAGCGGCGAGCATGTGCTTGAAGGCGCACTGCTGCGCGGATCACAGCGCATGGCGTTGGATGTGCCCGATCTGTTGCACGAGAGTGGTGTGCTCATCGCACGTGATGCCTTGGCACGGTTTGAACATCACGGTGTGTTTCCGCTGATCAGCGAACTGCAGTCGGTTCCGGGGATGGCGGTGGGTCGCGATGTCTGGTCGGTGGTCTCACGGCTCTACGCGCTGCCGCGGGTACCCGAGTTCATATTGCCGGCCGACATCACGCTTGACGAATCCCACGCCAAACCAACGCCGGTGCTCACACTGGTGGCCGATCCGGAGGTGTGGTCGCGGCGAAACAACGCGGGGCTTGAACTTTCGTTTGCGTATGGCGACGTGCGTGTGCGCTTCGCCGAGCGCGGGCCCACGCGCTTTGATCCCGCACAGCGCGTCCTGCACCATCGGCGACTCGATGTGGAGCAAGCGGCGCGCGACCGGCTCATGGAGCTCGGTGCATCATCAATCCGCTTTGTCGCGGCAGACACCACCGCGCTGGTCATTCCGCAGGCGCGTGCATCGGCGCTCGCTGCCCGACTGACCCGCGATGGATGGCGTGTCGAGACCGACGGCAAGGCATTTCACGCGGCCGGCACCGTCAGCGCGAGCGTGCGTTCCGGTGTGGACTGGTTCGATCTCGACGGCGTGGTGAACTACGGGGAACTGTCGGCGTCGCTTGCGTCGGTGCTGGACGCGCAGCAGCGCGGCGAAGAGACCGTGCTGCTGAATGATGGGTCGTACGGACTGTTGCCAACGGACTGGCTTTCGAAGTTGGGACCACTGTTCGTGAGTGGTGTGCGCACCGAACAGGGCACACGTTTTCGCAAAACGCAGCTCTCGCTGCTGAATGCGCTCCTGGCGACCATGCCGGACGTGGATCTGGACGACACGTTCGCACAGGCGCGTGAACGATTGGCGGGCTTCTCACGCATCACGCCCGCGGAACCACCGCCTGGTTTTGTCGGGGTGCTGCGCGAGTATCAGCGCGAAGGACTCGGCTGGATGCACTTTCTGCGTGAGTTCGGTTTCGGCGGCTGCCTCGCCGACGACATGGGACTCGGCAAGACCATTCAGGTCCTGGCGCTACTCGAAGCGCGTCGCGCTGAGGGGCACGGCCCGTCGCTTGTGGTGGTGCCGCGCTCGCTCGTGTTCAACTGGCGGCGCGAGGCAGAGCGCTTCACGCCCAATCTGCGCGTGCTTGATTGGAGCAGCACCGAACGACGTGTGGATACGCTCGACACATCGAACGTGGACATGTTGCTGGTCACGTATGGTACGCTGCGGCGCGATGTGGTGGAGTTGGGCGCGATCACGTTTGACTACATCGTGCTGGACGAAGCGCAGGCGATCAAGAACAGCGCGACCGCGACGGCCAAAGCGACGCGGCTGCTCAACGGCAGACATCGACTGGCGCTGAGCGGCACCCCGATCGAAAACCGCATTGAAGAACTGTGGAGTGTGCTGGACTTCCTCAATCCAGGTATGCTCGGGGCATCCACGCGCTTTGCGGCAATGCTGCGCCGCGATGCGGCGCATGAGAACGGCTCATCGGTGGTGGCGAACGAATCAATCGACACGTCGCCTGAAACATCAGCGGACGGCGCGTTGGCGCGGGCGCTGCGTCCGGTGATTTTGCGTCGCACCAAAGCCGAGGTGGCGCCGGAACTTCCGGAGCGGCTGGAGACGACGCTCGAAGTGGAAATGGAGCCGAAGCAGCGTGCATTTTACAACGGCATGCGCGATCGCTACCGCGCGTCGTTGCTGCAACGTGTTGCGCGCGACGGACTGCACAAGTCGCGGATGCACATTCTGGAAGCGCTGCTACGGCTTCGTCAGGCGGCGTGTCACCCTGCGCTTGCCGACCCGAAGAAGCATGCGCTGCCCAGCGCGAAACTGGATGCACTGTTGCCCGCCCTGCTGGAGGTGAGCGCGGAAGGCAACAAGGCGTTGGTGTTTTCGCAGTTTACGGGATTTCTCACACTCGTGCGAGCAGCGTTGGATGCCGAGGGCGTGGTCTACGAATACCTCGATGGACGAACGCGCGACCGGCAGGCGCGTGTTGACCGGTTCCAGGATGACCCCGCGTGTCCGGTCTTTCTGATCAGTCTCAAAGCCGGCGGACACGGATTAAATCTTACGGCTGCTGACTACGTGTATCTGCTCGATCCCTGGTGGAATCCGGCGGTAGAAGCGCAAGCAATCGATCGAGCACATCGCATTGGCCGTACGCGACGGGTGATCGCGACGCGACTGGTGGCCCGCGATACGATTGAGGAGAAAATTCTGCAACTGCAGGCGTCAAAGCGTGCGCTGGCTGACGCGATCCTGACGGCCGACAAGGGAGTGATGGCATCGATCGGGCGTGAGGAGCTGGAACTGTTGCTGGGCTGAGCCGGCGACACACAGGCGTGCATTTGCGACGAGTGGCATCAGCTCGATCGATGTGAACCGTACTGTACGCTCCGTTTACGCACGGACCACCGCGAAACGCAGGCTGCCACCCGTCTGATTCCGGCTCATGTCGGTGACTTCCACAATCCGCCCGCCAGCGCGCTCCACCACTTCTTCCACTTCGGCGCGCGAGACCTCGTGCATTTCATAGGGGATGCGTCCCCGCAGTTGCTGCCACCACCGCCGCAGATGTTCGCGCCGCAGGCGATACCACCAGGCAGACAGACTGCCGACACGTCGCCGTTTGCCGATGCGCACTTGAAACAGCGCGAGTCCGCCATCCCGCACGATGCGGACAAACTCGCCGATGTAGAGCAGCGCCGGCTCGGGAGGCACGTGTTGCAACGTGATGTTGCTGTACACAAAGTCAAACGACTGCGCGGGAAACTGCGCGAGGTCCGGGACATCGTTGACGACGTACTTCACCCTGTCGCCATGGGCATTGTGCGCGTCGGCCGAGGCGACCATGGTGCTGGAAATATCGACACCGGTGACATGTGCAAAATGTCCCGCGAGCGCCTGTGTCAGGCGGCCGACGCCACATCCGAAGTCGAGCGCCGCATCTCGCTGCGCCACCAACGCCCTCTCGTCGAGCCAGGCAATCACGCCCTCGATCTCACGCCGACCATGCGCGAAGAACTCGTCGGCGTCCCATCGCCCGCCTCGCCTTGCGTGATCGGTGAGCACGGCATACATAGGATCGTCTTTGCCGTACTTTTCAAAAACCGCTTTGACGTGTTCCAGGCCCATGGCAACCCGACTCAGTTCAAGGTGTGGTGAGAGAACGCCAGCTAACCTGACACAAATGACGCTGTTCTGCCACCGCCCAACTCATCGAACGTGCAGGCGCGGGATCGTGGGTCGCGCGGTGCGGGTGCTGGCGCTTGTCGTCAGTGCCGCTGGGGCCAGCGTGGCCGTCGCACAGCCGGCTGATGGTCGGAGTGCGCGCGTTGTGTCAACAGAGCGTGTGGTTCATGAAAGCGCGGCCGCCTACGCCAGTGCGCCGGTTCTCTCACTCGTTCCCATGCAGTCGTGGTGCACAGATGTTGACGCCGAGGGCTGCGCGGTGCGCGGATTCCTGCACGCGCAGCTGCTGCCGGATGGCGGCGTTCTTGCCAGTGACATGAATCCGCCGGTACGTCGCTTTGCCGCCTCCGGCGCGTACACTGGATCGCTCGTACGATCAGGCAGCGGACCGGGTGAGGTGCGCAACATTGTCGCTTTGCGCTACATCGCAGGTGATTCACTCGATCTCTTCGCGAACGCCGAGATGCGCTATGCGCGAGTCGCGATTGATGGAGGGCGTGGTCGGTCGGCGACCATGATGCCACCGCTCACCACATTCGATATGGGGTTTTTGGGCAGCACACCGGTGGCGTGGACAATGGGACGCGTGCAGGCCGTTGGCGATCTGGCCATCGGTGCGCTGGTTGCACTGGCTGAAGATTCAGCGCGTCAGCGTACGGTCGTGCAATACGAGCTGCCATCGCTGTATGAAACAGGGAGCGGCGAGTTCATTCGCCCTCCCGCGCCACTCACTCCGTTTCCGAGTGTCGCCACGGGCGCTGGCGGCGATGCGGCGTTCAGCAGCGGCCGTGCGTTCGTTGTGCACGTTGTGCCGGCCGTTGGAGCGCGCTGGCGACTGGTGGCCGATATTCCGCCGCGCGATGTGACGGCGGCGGAGCGCGACAGCGTGGTGCGCACAGTGCGCGATCGGGCAGAGCGGATGCGTCGTGATCCCCGCATGAAGAACGCGTCTGCGCAGGCAGAGGCGGGACTGGCGAATATGCCGCGTCGGCATGCTGCGATTACTGCGCTGGCAATGTTGCGAGATGGAAGTCTGGCGATACGCACAACGCCAGCCGCCAACAGCTCACACGTACGCTGGGATCTGTTCGCTCGTGATGGTACGCGACTTGGCCGGTTCACGCTCGGCTTGCAGCAGAACATTCTCGATGGCGATGCCGGGCAGTTGCTGGTGGGACGCATTGACGACGCCGGTGTGCCCAGCCTGACGCGCTACCGCGTGGTGCGCAGCCCGACCGAGTAGTTTGCGCGGCGCGCTCATTGCGCGCAGCGGATCACCCACCCGCACCACAAATGTCACGTACGGCAGGCCGGCAACGCGGGGCAGGTGCTCGAGCAGCGTTGCGGATCCCCACCACGCCACGTGCGTGCGGACGCTCGGCGCACCCGCGGGAACGATGGCGCGCAGCGATACCGGCACCACCGGGACACGCGCGCGTACGGCGCTCTCGAAGAGCGATGATTTGAACGGCAACGTATGCGAACCGTCGGTGGTGGTTCCCTCAGCGAACAGTACGACGCCGTGATCTTGCATCGTGGTCGCGACGGCAGGAATGGCACGCAGCAGGTCACGTTTGCGATTGCGGGCCACGAATACCGTACCGACGGCGCGTGCCGCCGGACCAATGATCGGCCAATCGGCGACGTCATCCTTGGCAATGAAGTCTGCCGCTGGAAAGACCGTGTGCATGACGAGAATGTCGAGCCAGCTCAGGTGATTGCAGGCAAGCAATGCGGGTGTGCTGTTTGGACGGCCGACGACCTGCACGCGGATATCGAGCACTTGCAGGATGGCACGCGAGCAGCTCACGGTGATGCGGCGAACTGTGCGTGATCGTGTAGCCGGGCGTACGCCACTGAACGGCGCGACCACGAGACGGCACGCGGCGAGCGACACGGCGGCGCCACACAGCAGAATGCTGAGCATCAGGAGTCGCACGGTTGCTCGACTCGCCGACCAACGGTGCGTTGTGCGCGTCTCGCGTTTGATCACGTCCGATACGGGAGACGGGTCCTCGCAGTCCACGCGGCGCGAACGCCGCGCGCCGGCTTCAGCCACGCTCACGAAAAGAAGGAACGAAAGGTGCGCGCGTCGAGCGCATGCACATCCAGCAGCACCAGGCAGTCCGTGGTACCAAACGCCCGGTCCACCGCGGGCGGACCACACACCCGGGCACCGAGGGCGAGGTAGCTTTCGAAGAGCGGTGGCAGCGGCGCCACCTGCTGATGTGGCGTGCGGACCGTGCGACCGTCATCCGCGAGTGCGCGCGTGTCATACCGGGGGCGTACAAACACCGCCTCATGCAGGGCCTTCCGTTCGTGCAGCATGTGCCATGCGTCCTGCGCGATGTGCGAAGCTGTTCCGGGCAGCGAGCAACAGCCAAATAGATAGCGTTTGCTGTTCCATTGCAGATAGCGCGCCAGCCCGCGCCAGAGCAGCCGCAGCACGCGTCCATTGCGATGGGCGGGCGCCACACAGGCGCGACCGATCTCCACCGCGTTTTCAATCACGCGCTGCGGCAGTGTCGCGAGCTCAAAGAGCGTCGCGCCGTAGAAGCCGTGACGCGCGGCGGCCATGATGGCGGTTTGCAGCCGATACGTACCCACCACCTGCCCGCTCTCGCGGTGTTCGATGAGCAGGTGATGAAACGATGGATCGCGCGCGTCCTCGTCGCGTCCCGTCGCGTCTGCGCCGCTCAATCCCTCGTGCAACTCGCGATTGAAGACGTTGTAGCGCAGTCGTTGTACCGCATGCAGGTCGGTGCGAGTCCAGGCAAAGCGCAACCGGTATGGCCCGGCCTCGAGCTGACCCGGAGGAATGCTGTCGGTGAAATGTGGGAACACCTCCGCGTGCATGGTGTCCTGCTCCAACGTGCGCGAATGCGGACTGGCGGTGCCGATCATGGCTGCGTGCACAGGTTGCTCCGGAGAAGCGTCAGTCAGAACCCGCGTAATGATCAGGCCGTGAGATCGCGGCGTGATCAAGCGCATGAAACGTGCTCGTCCCGTCCCTGCAACAGTTCCGTCGCCACATCATCGCGATGTGCGTTGCTTCGCCAGCCGCGGGGCCCCAGTTTTGTTGGATGCCAGCATACGTGGACCCCAGACTCCCTCGCCGCCTGTCAGGCTGGCGCAGCCCCTCCCTTGGGCTTGAAATGCCCATCGTGCACTACGGGTGGGGTGGGCACCCGGTGTTGCTCTTTCCAACGGCGGCTGCCGACTACTTGGAAAACGAACGTTTCTGGCTGGTGAAGGCTATTGAACCGCTGCTCGCCGCCGGTCGTGTGCAGGTGTTTTCGATCGACAGCATCAATCGCCTGGCGTGGATGGATCGCAAGCTGCCGGTTCAGGAGCAGGCGCGGCGACAGGCGCTCTACTCGCGCTACGTGGAGAATGAGGTGGTGCCGTTCATCCGGCACGCCGTGAACGATCCGTCGGCGCGCGCCATTACCACCGGCGCGAGTTTTGGCTGTTTCCACGCGGCCAACGCACTGTTCCGACGGCCGGATCTGTTCGGCGGATTGATTGGTATGAGCGGGTTCTACGATCTGTCGCCGAGTTACTTCACAGGATTCAGCAACGAGGACGCGTACTTCAACAATCCGATGTGGTACGTGGCCAACCTCGAAGGCGGACCGCTCGATACGCTCCGACATCATTCGCGAGTTGCGCTGGTGGCTGGTCAGGGCGCGTACGAAGCACCGGATGCAACGCGAACATTTCACGACCTGCTGGATCGCAAAGGCATCGGCCACGTCTTCGATTTGTGGGGACACGACGTGAATCATGACTGGCCGTGGTGGCGCAAGATGTTGCCACACTATCTGGAGCGACTGGGATGCTGAGACGCGTGACGTGGCCGGTGCGGACGGTGTCCATGCCGTCTGCGTTCGAGAGGCGTACTGTGTTTATGCTGTGTGCGTCGGGCAGGCTGACCGCGTGGCACTCGATCGTCGCGGCGACATGCGCCTGTCTGCTCGCGATGTCCGCACTGTCGGCGCAGGTGCGACCGGCTGCACAGCCACTGCGAACCGCCGACCTCGACATCCGACTCGCGCACGTCCGCACACTACTGAAGGCGGTGCCGCTGGTGGACGGGCACAACGACCTGCCGTGGGTGATGCGGCGCTTTGCGGACGCACCGCTCGATGTCGTGGCGTATGATCTGAACAAGCCCACACCGGGGCACACGGATCTTGCACGCCTGCGCACCGGCGGCGTGGGCGGACAGTTCTGGTCAGTCTATGTACCCGGTGATGTGGCCGATTCCGGCTACGCGCGTGTGCAACTCGAACAGATCGATGTCGCTCGCCGAGTAATCGCGCGGTACCCGAAGGACCTGCAGTGGGCACTGACGGCGCAGGCCATTCGCACTGCACACCGCGACGGACGCATCGGCTCGGTGCTGGGCATGGAAGGCGGTCACGTGATCGAGAATTCGTTGGGTGCACTGCGTGTGTACTACGATCTGGGTGCACGCTACATGACGCTTACGCACAACGTCACACTCGACTGGGCAGATGCGGCGGGCGATGTACACAGGCACGGCGGACTTACCGCGTTCGGACGCGAAGTCGTGCGAGAGATGAATCGGCTCGGCATGCTCGTGGACCTGTCACATGTCTCACCGGCGGTCATGAGTCACGCGCTCGATGTCAGTGATGCCCCCATCATCTTTTCGCATTCCAATGCGCGTGCGCTCACGGACGTACCGCGCAATGTGCCGGACAGTATTCTTGCGCGGCTGCCAGCCAATGGTGGTGTGGTCATGGTGACGTTTGTGCCTGGCTTTGCATCGCAGCGCGTGGCCGACTGGAACAAGCGCCTCGATGTCGTGCGCACTGCGGCCGCGGGTGATGCGGACGCGCAGTTCCGCGCCGTAGCAGCGTTTCGAGAACGGGATCCGCTGCCGCGTGCAACCTTGTCAGACGTGGCGGACCATCTCGACCACATCAAGCGAGTCGCCGGTGCAGCGCATGTCGGACTGGGTGGCGACTACGATGGCATCACGGATGTGGTGCAGGGACTTGAGGATGTGTCACGCTATCCGGATCTGCTCGCCGAGTTGCTGAAGCGCGGCTGGACCGACACGGAGCTCAAAGGATTGATTGGTGACAATATCCTTCGTGTCATGGCGCGCGCTGAAGGCGTCGCTGCACGTTTGCAGCGAGAGCGTCCGGCATCGACGAAAACCATCCAGGAACTTGATGGGCGACGCTAGTCGCGACTCACCGAACAAACAGGAGATGTCTGCATGCTTCGCACACTCGCTCCATTACTGCTCGCTCTCAGCGGTGTATTAATCGCCGCCCCCGGCGCGACCGCACAACAGGGCGGCGCGGCGCCTCGTCCCGCTGTGCCGACGGCGTCCGCCAGTACGCACGCGGTGGTTGAAGTGCGGCTGAACGGTCGCGTGATTGTCGGTCGCTGGTTTCCCACGGCGACAGCGCTGGCCGGCCCAGCGGTCATTCGGGTGGAATACGGACAGCCGCACGCACGCGGTCGAACCGTCATGGGCAGCAACCTTGTGCCGATGGATAGTGTGTGGCGATTTGGCGCCAATCTGGCCACACACTTCACAACCGATGTCGATCTCGAACTGGGGAGCACGCGCATTGCACGTGGTACGTATACGCTCTTTACCAAACCATCGGCGCGTGGCTGGGAGCTGATCATCAGCCGGCAGACGGGCCAGTGGGGCACGGACTACGATCCGGCGCATGATGTAGCCCGTGTGCCGCTCACCTTGCGCACGCTGAATGATGCGATCGAGAGCTTCACCATCTGGCTCGTTCCCAACGTCACGCCGCAAGGTCAGCCGCCCGAAGCAGCCGCGGGCGTGCTGCGATTCGCGTGGGAGCGCACTGAGCTCTCGGTTCCGTGGCGCGTGGTGATGCCGTGACTGACCGCGCTTCGTCCCTGATGGGATGCCCTTGGTGATCTGCTTCCGTGCGCGATGCTGGCTGCTGACCTACGTTGACGCAACCACATAGAACCGTATCCTCGTCGCCTCGTGCGGAGTGTTGCATGACTGTAGACCGTCGCAGGTTCCTGAAAACTGGCGCACTCCTTGGCGGGGCATTGGGTGTTGGCGGCTTTCCCGCCCTGGCTGGTGCGAACCCGGCAAGCACACTTCGCGAGATACCGGACGGAGCGCGTCAGCGCCGCGCCGCGCCACTGCGCATTCTGATTCTCGGCGGCACCGGATTCATTGGTCCGGCGCAGGTGGAGTACGCGATTGCACGCGGACACACCGTGACCCTGTTCAACCGCGGACGCACCAATCCAACGCTCTTCCCGAACGTTGAAAAACTCGTCGGGGATCGCAATGCGCCAGACGGCTACGACGCGCTCAAGGGCAATCGTCAGTGGGATGTTGTCATTGACAACCCCACCACGTTTCCGCGCTGGGTACGTGGAGCCGCCGATGCACTGGTGGGTCGCACGCAGCACTACATGTATGTGTCCACCATCAGCGTGTTCCGCGACTACTCCTCGGTTGGAATCGACGAAGACGGACCGCTGCACGAGGCGGGCGATCCCGAGGCCACGCAGATGACCGGGCAGGGTCCCGCGTCGTACGGCGCGCTCAAGGTGCGATCGGAGATGGATGCTCGCGAGCGATTTGGCGCCAACACGACGGTTGTGCGCCCCGGGCTGATTGTTGGTCCCGGAGACCTGAGCGACCGCTTTTCCTACTGGCCCGTGCGCATCGAAAAAGGGGGCGAGGTGCTCGCACCGGGCACGCCAGACGACCCCACGCAATACGTGGATGCGCGCGATCTGGGTGAGTGGATGATCCGTCTCGCGGAGGAGAAACGGTATGGTACGTTCAATGCGACCGGGCCCAGCACTCCCACGACGATGGCAGAGATGCTCTACGGCATCAAGGCGGTCACCACGAGCGATGCCACCTTTACGTGGGTCAACGCTGACTTCCTGCAGGCCAATCAGGTGGCCGGTTGGAGCGAGATGCCCGTGTGGCTTCCGCCGCGCGGCGCCACAGCGGGCTTCATGCGCATCGAGTGCAGCAAGGCCTACGCGGCGGGGCTCACGTTCCGTCCGCTCGCCGACACGGCTCGAGATACGCTGGCGTGGTATCACACTCGGCCGGCCGAGCAGCAGGCGCGGTTGCGGGCCGGAATCGCGCCGGAGAAGGAGGCGACAGTGCTGGCCGCCTGGCGCGCGCGCTGAGCGAAGTTTGCGCAATCGCCGCGACTTGACAGCGTTAGGTTAACGTTGTTAGATAGCCATTATGAGCGCGCCAAGTCACACCCAGCCCCCCGGATCAGCCGCCCGCCGCGAACGGCAGAAGGAAGCCACGCGCAGCCGAATTCTTGATGCGGCGCGTGAGCTGTTCGTCGCCAACGGCGTCGAGGCGACCACCATGCGCGCCATTGCTGCGCGCATCGATTACACGCCCACCGCGATCTACCATCACTTCCGCGACAAGGAAGCGCTGATTGAGGAGCTGTGCTACGTCGACTTCCGGGCACTTGCGACCGCCCTGATCCGAATCGGGGAGATCGCCGATCCGTTGGAAAGGATCCGGCGAATGGGAATGGCATACGCTGACTTTGGCTTCGACAACAAGAGCCAGTATCAGTTCATGTTCATGACACAAACGAGCCACATGCCAAAGGATCCGGCAAGAGTTGAGAAGAATAACCCGGAGCAGGACGCCTACGGCTTTCTTGTGCTGACCGTCGAAGAAGGGCTCAAGAAAGGACTCTTTCGGCCTGAGTTCCAGGATGAGCACCAACTTGCCCAGCTGCTCTGGAGCGGGCTGCACGGCCTCATCTCGCTCTACATCGCCAAGGCAGATGACCCCTGGATTACCTGGCGCGACCCGCGAACCACCGTTCGGCTCGCTATTGATGTGATGATCCGCGGCACACGCAGACAGGACCTCGCCTGATCACCCGCCAGCCCCGCACTCGCGGGGCTCTCTTTCGCCCTGACGGTTAACGCTGTTACGCCACCGATCAATGTTCTACGCCATTCGTACGCTGCTACCCTACGTGGCTCTGACGTTCCTCGCGCTGAGTACGGCGCTCGCCGCCCGACCCGCGCAAGCCCAATCAGCCGCCGACATCCTCGACGACCTCGTGCGCGTCGCACTCGAGCGCAATCTCGCGCTCGAGCAACAGCGCCTCACCGCCCAGCAAAGCGCGAGCGGCGTGCGACAGGCGCGCGGTGTGCTGCTGCCCACACTCGCCGTCGACGCGCGCTACTCCGAGTTCAGCGGCGTCGTGAACATCGGCGAGTTCATCAACCCGGCGTACGCCGCGTTGAATCAACTGATCGGGCAGGACGTCTTCCCCACCAACATCACCGCGACGCTCCCGTTCCGACAGGAAACGCGACTGCGGGCCACCCAGCTGCTGTACAATCAGGGGGCGATCGAGCAGTGGCGACTGGCGCGCACGTTGCACGGAGTCAGTCGCGCGCAGCAGGAACTGGCCGCGCGACAAACCGCCGCCGATGTGCAGCTCGCCTGGCTTGCACTCGCCGGGGCAACGCGCGTCATCGATGTGTACGAATCATCGCTCGCGGTGCTCGCCGAGAACGAGCGCGTGGCAGACCGACTGGTGGCCAATGGACAAGGCACGGCTGACGCGGTCTTCCGCGCCCGTGCCGACCGCGCTGATCTGGCGCAGCAACTCGCCAACGCCGAACAGCAACGGGACGGAGCGCGACGCCTGCTCAATGCGATGCTGGATCGTGATCCCGACACTCCGATTGCCGTGGTGGATGACAGCTCGCTGGTGCGTGCGCTACCAACAGATCGTGAGGCCACGCTGCAGGATGCACTCCGGCGACGAGAAGAACTCGAACAGGCGGCACTCGGTGTGAGTGCCGCGGAACGTCAGGTGCGACTGGCATCGTCCGCATTCCTGCCGAGTGTCGCACTGGCCGCAGATTGGGGCATTCAGGGTGATCGCTACCGCTTCGATGGTACGGGCAACGTGGCGGTGGCATCAATTGTCCTGCAATGGAATCTGTTCAATGGCGGTCAGGATGCGTCACGCCGTGAACAGGCCGCGCTGGAGCGACGCAAGGCACAACTGCGACAGCGCGAGGCGGAGCGGCAGATCAGTGTGCAGGTGGCGCAGGCGTGGGACGCGGCGCGCGTTGCCG
>JBGTOG010000368.1:0-14100 GCA_041742675.1 Gemmatimonadaceae bacterium
TTCGGCGTCGGCTTGAATGAATTGTTAGGTCTGCAGGCGATGCAGCTCCCGCCGCACCATGTCCGCATACCTCTCCCTTGTGGCGAGGTCTACGTTCTCTGGAAGCGTTTCATACACCCGGAGAATATTGTCATTGTCCAAGCGCGGATGTACGTGGATGTGCAGGTGAGGCACTTCTTGAAAGGCGGCTTCCCCGATGGAATGCCAAAGGCTGATGCCATTGTTTGGAAAGGCGCTGCCTACTGCACGCGTGATGCGCGCGACAGACTGCATGAGGGCAGCGCCAGTTTCCTTGTCCAGTCCCCGCACGTCATTGATGTGGGTTTTTGGAATGACAAGCACATGCCCAGGATTGGCTTGACGAAGGTCAATGAAGGCAAGCGTTTCATCGTCCTCAAACACGACGCTGGCCGCAGTCGACCGATTGACGATGCCGCAGAAGATGCAAGGGTCAGCCATGTTTCTCTCAATGCAGACGTAACGCGAATTGGGAAGCCCGATCCATCGCCGTCCCAGCAAGCTATCGCGCACCTTGCAGGCAAACGACGCCGGGCCGGCAGGCCGGCAAGGCGGTGCGGATGCGTGGCTTGCGCTTTCAAACTCAGATACCGTGACGAAGTTTCTCCGGTCTACCTATCCCGCACAACGGCGCGAGAGCGTAACCGTGTGTGAACACCGATTGGACTTGCACACTTCTGCTGATTGAAGTTGCACACTCGACGGCGCGCTGCCCGAGAGAGCGAGAAGCGATCCTGGCGGGGGGAGGCCAGCCGTGTCGGCTCGGGTTCGGCATCGATCCGGGGCAGTGCGAGAATGCTGCCGCATGCGACACCTGTTGCCACGGCTGTTCACGATGACGCAGCGATGGAGCAGCCGGTCGATCAGCGCGGCGGCGATCGTCTCCTCGCCGAAGACCACGCTCCATTCGTCGAAGCCTTTCTCGTCAGCACTGTGGATACCTGCTCGTACCGCCGACTCATGAGCTGAAAGAAGGTCCGTGCACGGACAGGAAATCTACGTTGAGCGCGAGCCGACTCATACCTGGCTGCGCCGCGACGCCACCTCAGTTTCCACATATAGGCGACTGCGTGTGCGCGTGGCGCGTGATGGGCGCAGTTGACCACCTCGTCCGATAATCCCCTCTTCTCCGACGCCCCCCCGCCCGGCGCCGTCGTCATCGCATCTAAGCGGCAGGCAACAAGTTTGGACGCTCTCCGGCCCAACGTGATGCGCGGCGCGCGACCTCGCACAGAAGCGATGCGCCCACTTGCATCAGTTGCACGTGCACGATTGCCGTCGACCGTGTATGGTAGTGTTCACCACTATCGGGCGCGGCGATACGCCGGACCGGTCGACGCGTGGGGTTGCCACGTCACAGGAGTACACGGAAATCCACAACGGAGAACGGGTTATGGCGAGTTCCGCTTCGAGCACGACCAAGCTGCACACGGAAATCGTAAACGTTACTCCTGCGATGGCAGACGAGTGGCTGGCCACCATGGGCCCGAACCGACGGTTGAACGAGGCCAACGTCTCTCGCCTTGAGCTCGACATGGCGAAGGACAATTGGTTCGACAACGGAGATCCCATTCGCTTTGACCGCAAGGGTCGATTGCGCGACGGGCAGCACCGACTGCAAGCCATCGTTCGGTCGGGTAGGACGTACCCGTTCCAAGTAATTCGAAATCTTGACGAGAAGGCGCTGCAGATCGTCGACACGGGTAAGCAACGCTCCTTTAGCGACATCCTCACGATGCGAGAGGGAGAGGGCGCCGTCAACGCAACCCTCGCGCGCAAGATTGCCGCCACCGCAAAACTGGTATGGCACTACGAAAACGGATCAATACTTAGCTCCGGCCAAGCAGTTTCCCATTCCGAGTTGGAGCGCGTGCTCCGCAAGCATCGTGACCTGCCTCGAGCGGTGGAGACCGTCGCCGCAGGCGACGCGCAGCCTCATGCAGCGCTGGCGTTCGTGTACGTGCTTGCAAGTGAAATCGCCCCTCGCAAGGCGAAGCAGTGGCTGACGCAGGTTCAAGAGGGCGAGAATCTGCGCAAGGGTATGCCCGCATACGAACTGCGGTCCGTGTTGATCAGCCAGCGGGGGAGCGGCGCCAAGCGGCAGCTTCGTGGACCCTTCTTGGCAGCGCTGGCAGTGCAGTCTTTCAACGCGTTTAATCGGGGCGATACCCGAGTGGCACTGGAGTGGCGCCGCACCAAACGGTCGGCGGACCAACCGTTTCCGACCATTGGCGAATAGGTCCAGGGCGTACGACGCTCCTCGCTCGCCCGCAGTGCGCAATTCTTGTTGGTGAAAGTGCTCAACTCTTATTGGTGTTGACAGGCGAAGCGCGTTGTCGGTGATCCTTAGCTGATCATTCGCCACGCGCTGTGCGACTACCCGGAGCTCATCCCGCAGACAGCATGTCGCGGACCCGCCCCGTCACGTCCTCTCGTCCAGAAATGCCAACGCCTCGTCGCCGTCGAGGTCGGACAGGCAGACGTATCGATACCGCCCGCCCCACGGCTGGTCAGTCGGCCGAGTGCGAGTGTACCGTCCGACCACCTCCCGGGCGAGTACGTAGCCGTCCGCGTGGTACAGATCGGGGCGGGCCAGCCCGAGCTGCTGCAGGTGCTCGAGCCCCTCGACCAACCCGTACTCTCCGCCCGCCGCGCCGGGTGTGTGCACCACGTACAGAGCGGCGGGATTCGCCGAGGCGGCAATGCGGCGGCCGTCGAACGGTCCACCCCAAGCTTCAGCGGCGTGGAAGGCGTTGGAATCCGGGTAGCGCGTGGGATCGATCATTGGCGCAGCGTGGGTCTGCCCCTTGTCGCGCGCCAGAGCCGACAGTTCAGCTTGGCGTGCCACATCGACCGGGTGGCGGGCGTCCTGTACGCGATGAACACCGGCGCGCCGCTCTGACGCATCGCGCCTGCGATTGCGGAGTCGCCGGACGCGTGGCCCGGCGACGCGTGGCGAGCGCCAGCGATTCTTGCAGGGTTGGAAGCGACACATGTCGCTGACCAACACGAGTGTCACATCGGCGCGATGTCGGCCCTTCGCGCAAACGACCGCGCCTACAATCAAAGTGCGCATCATCCGCCGAACGCTGAATTGCTGCATCATGCGCCGACCGCTTCGATGCTGCAAGATGCGGCCTCGGCATCCGTGAGCGGTCGTCAGGACGGCCAGCGTGTCCGCCACGGATCACTTCGTCTCGGTCACCGGTCTTCATTAACAGCGCGCGAGATCCGAATTAGACGGAGGTCGACGGGATCGTATCGCACCGCGACAACAGTAGCCGTGGGTCACGGCCAACCGTCTCTACTGCGCTGAGCGGTGCGAGCGTGCCAGCTCCACCGCCGCATCGAGCAACGCATCGTCCGATGCGTTCGCTTCAAGCGCCTGAGCAACATCGTCCGGAATCGTCATACTCGCCACGAGCTGCTCCCGGACGGCCGAGAACTGCACGTCAAGCGCTGCTCGCTCGATCTGGCGGACAAGTTGATCCCTCCATTCCGCACTCATCGCCTCGGTGCGACCGATCGCCTCGTGCGTCTCCGGCGAGAGTTGCGCCCAGAACTCAAGTGCCGAAAGGACGACATGCGAGCGGGGGCATCCCGACGCTGCGGCGATCACATCGACGCGCTCCGTCAGTGCTGCCGATGCCCTCGTTGACAACCGCTTTGCCATATTGACTCCCGTTGGCGCCACCAGATCGCTCGTGTAGATGTTACGACCGACACGACTCGCATCACCTGTCATGTGAATCTAGCGCCGTTTGTCGTTCGACTATCGCAGGCCAGCGCGGCGTCCGAGAGCTGGTGTTGGAGCACGTCGAACCACGGGCCTAAAGCGAGCGGGCTCGGACGGTGCGGCGCGGCCAAGTGTTGGAACTCTGGCTGCCGGCTATTCAAGTATTTGTGGTTTGCCCAACTCTTGCCACGTGTTTGCCAACCGCAGCAAGCGACAAATACTTCACTTGGATCCTTTCCCGGCGTTCTAGTCCGACGAGCCAGAGGCGACTTCGACCAGCGCCTGCGGTGCGTCACAGAGGCCCCGTTGCGTCGCGTGTGGACACAACGCGCGCTATGCCGAGTGATAACCAGTCCGGCCAGTTCTGGTTATCATAGCTATGATAACCGGTCGCGCCGAATCCGGTTATGATGGCGATCGGAAGCGATCGCGCCGGATCTGGCGATGACAGCGCAACAACGATGCGCCGTGACTCCTCGCTATGGAGCGCGCCATTCGGCGCGGCCGACGCACGCCCCAAACTCGGATCAGCCGGGAACGCCGTGCGCGATTCGTCCCAACACCTGTTCGACGGCAACGGCGCCCGCATGTGTCCCAAGAAGCGAAATCGGCGCCTCGCCGTCCAAAGACCGATTCGGCTTTCCCAGCCAACGAGAACCGCGTTCGCGTGACCCGAGCGACAACTCGGCACACACCGCAAGGCGGGCGAGCCGCGCCAATCGGTCCGACTCGTCCGCCGACAGGACCGCGCACTCGCGACGCTTTCGCTGCAGCGTGCGCACGTTGCCGACAACCTGATACACTCGCCATTTCGAAATAGTACTCGCGGCGAAGTGCGCGAGCACCGCATCGAGCGCGTCCGACGGCAAACCAGCGGCCACCGCCTCGGCGAGCGTCAAGCTTCAGTCCACTCGGCGCCCCAGCACCTTTGTGCCGCCGAGCAACGCCAACGTTCGTTCCAGTCCCGTCATCGCGACGCCTCTATCGTGTGGCGTTGCAAGCTATGGGCACTGATTGAGTAGGCAAGTGTCGCATGCCGTTGCTTGCGTTGGATCAGAGCTTTGGCGATCGGCAGTTCCAGCCTTTCGTTGACGCCGAGCACGCACGCTAGCAAACACCTCCGGATACCCCTGGCTTCGCCAAGAGGATTGTTGCGGAGTTCGGAGCTATGAGTTTTTTGGTCAGAGAACACTGTCAGGTGCCAATCGAATTCGAAGCCATTCCCACCCTCCGAAGCCTCTTCTTCCCAAAGCGCGAAGGAGCAAATCAAGCGTCAGATAACGAAACGGCACAATCAGATTCTCTGCTCGCATGAGCGTTGCATTGTCTTCAGCGTCCAAGTCGGCGTGCTTCAACTCGTTGCGGAAACCACAGAGTTGCTTCACGAACTTCGCTATCTCCGCTTTGTGCACATCTTCTGCTTTCAACGCAGCGGAGACAGCGAAAGTCAACTTCCGAACTTGGCCTGGCCCACCGACAATTTGCTTTATTCTCGCAACATCTTCTCGCGTCAGGCGACCTTGGTTGACAAGCCGAGCAAACTCCGTACTGAGTTCTCGCTTGATTGTGCGCCGGTCCTTCTTTGGGATAGGCGTTCTGAGAAGACCCGCGTTTGTGACGCATTCGAATGCGTTCCAATACATCTCAAACATGCGGATCAAGTCTGTGCGATGGCTCTCACGTTGCCTGTGTGGTGCGACTCGGAGCCAATAAAGCGCTCGTCGTACGAGACGCCGCTCCTGCTCTGAAAGATCGCGCAACGCGGACGCGCAGTCGTTCAACTCCTGCGTGCGAATCGATAAATCGCTCCCGAAGGTGATGCCGAGATGGGTGAGATGACAGTACCAACGAAGCGACCTGCTCCCGTAGTTCAACAAGGAAAGAAGTCCCAACAGATCGTTGATACGCCGAACAGCATCGTCAACGTCTGCTTGGGTTTTTCCCGCTACTGATGCGCGTGCGATAACGCCATCGGGGAATGGGGAGTACTCCGGCCATGGTGTGGTCGTGATCACGATCCCGAACTGTGAGCAGTCGATTTGCTTGGCCACATCGACCCAGTCAAACGAAACAACAAACTGAAAAGCATCTCCCCACGCAGCGGGCCAATTTTTCAGGAACTCGTGGCGTTCCTGCGCTTCACTGACGGCGTAGTCATACGACACGGCATTTCTCCGGCGCCAAGCAATCGGATTCCAGGTGGCTGCAGTACGGCCACTTGAGCTGTCCCCGCTTTCGCTAACACTTTTCTTTGGTGCCAGCTAGCGCACCGGTGGCAACGAGCTCTGCTCGGACTCTTCCCCTGAGCGCAACAACGGGTCGCCGCGACGCGCGACTCCAAGCACGCCGACAGCAGCGCCCGCGAGGAGGATGGAGGGAACCAGGACAACGACCGGCAGCACCACCGGGGCCGTGAGCATCAGTGCCGACGCGATACCCGCAGTCGCAAGGAAGCCCCACGTGGCTACTCGTCCGCGACGAAGTGCAGTCAACGTGGTGGCGCGTTCCTTCCGCGCCATGACCATCGCGAACAGAGCGCCGGCGGCGCCTCCGACGACCAATGCTCGAACGGCCACCGCGACGAGTTCGCGGATGCCGTAGACCGATGCCGGAACGATGTCGAGCAACACGCCGCCGACCAGAAGCGACGTCGCGACGCCAGCCAGCCCAACCCCCCACGTGAGCGCCATTCCGAGAATTCCACGAGCGCGCGCTGGCATCGCCATTCTGGACTCCGGTGTGGTGAGCGACGCGCTGAACGAGCAGGAACCAGAGGTCGCGTGCGCCAGGGACTTGCGCGTGCACTACGAACCTACGGCGCCCCTCGTTTCAGGTGAAGCGGCGGCCTTCTGCGTGGCGCTGAACGTGGCGCCGCTCCGCGCGCTCCCCGATGTGCCTTTAGGCCTCGGGCTGCCCCTGCTGCCGTCGGTGAGCGACCTTGCAAGCTCATTCGACGAGAGGCATATGTCACGGAACTCGGAGACCGACGCGAAGCGTGCGACGCCGAAGCGAAAGCGAAGGGAGGCATCAAGCCATGGGGCCACGCGAGCACGTGATCGCGAGGTCTCCTCGATCGATCAACGGCGAGTAGCCGCCCTACAATCGATACTTGGGGTCGACGTCGTGCAGCGGATCGCCATTGTGCGCGCGGGTGTGCCCGCCTCCATCATCGAGTTGCTGTCCGACATGCTGCTCCTGCCGAAGCAGCAACTGATCGAGGGGCTCGGTCTCGCGCGTGCGACCGTGAATCGCCAGCTCAAAACGGACGCGCGCTTGACCGCACCCGCGAGCGAGCGCGTGGTGGGACTCGCGCGGATCATGAGCAACGTGCAACACTCGCTCGCCGGCTCCGACGCCGAGGCCGCTGGTTTTCTCGTGGGCCCGTGGCTGGGGACGTGGTTGGTCACACCGAATCCGGCGCTCGGCGGGTTGCAGCCATTGTCGTTGTTTGATACCGCGGACGGGCGGACGCTCGTGGCCGACTTGCTCGGCAGCATGGAGGCCGGAACGTACTGGTGAACTCGTCCGGCGGTCAGGTCACTGCGGGCAGAGCGACTTCTTCGGGCGCTGACGCCTCCCGTGGCGTCGACCACCCCGGAACGGCGGTCGTCACGGCGGCGCACCACACCCGCATCTCGAACGAGTCTTCAATCGGGTCGCCGGCCACCCAGTGCTGGACGATCTTCAAGGTTAGGCCTGACCGTTCGACGAACTCGGCGAGGTCCAGACGTCCGTCTTCAAGTGCTGCGCGTACCGCCTCAACATGAATGTGCGCGGTGGGTACAGCGCGTCGGATGGTGATCGATGTATCCGGGATCATGAGGCGGTAGTGCTGGAGGGTGTTCGCGTCCGCGCAAGGCAGCGATATCGCAGTATGCAGGACAGGGCGGCGGCTGGTAGGTGCGTCCCAACGGCGCGAATACGAGATGGAGCGGAGCACATCGACTGAAGCCCATGCTTGCGATCCGTGTACAACCGGCGGACACGCCAATCAGCTCATCGAACGTCGCTGGATCTTGATCTCGCGCGATCGCTGCTCGTCACGCACAACCGGCCTGTCAGAACGCGAGATCCAGCACGACCGGTGGGTTTATCGGATGGTAGTGCACAGTGGTGATGGAAGCGTTCACAAACTGGCAGCCGTCTTGCTCCGACATGCCGTATCCTTCGTGAATATGCCCGAACGCGTGGAGTCGCAAGTCGCGCAGGGCCGCCACCCGCTGCCGCAGATCCCGACACCCCTCGTGCGTCGAATGAGGTCCGACCGTATAGTCGTGCAGACCCCACGGCGGGCCATGGGTCACCAACACCTGCGTGTCGTCGGGAATCTGCGCCCACACACGCGCGAGTGCGGCGCCGCGCGGTAAGTTGAAGGCCCAGTCGAAGAACTCCGGCTGCCACGGTGAGCCCCACACGCGCACGCCGTCTAGCGTCACGCCCGAGTCTTGCAGATACGAAACGCTTGATGGGACCAGCGACTGCGCGATGCTCGCTTCCGACTCGAACGCAAAATCATGATTCCCTGCGATCAGCACTTTGTGCCGATGCGGCAAGTCCGCAAACCACTGCAAGGCGGACGCGATCTGCGGAAGGGTGCCTTCTGAGGTGAGATCGCCCGCGTGAAGTACGACGTCGCCGTCGGGGACCGGGGGCATCCGGTCGTGCAGACCATGGGTGTCGCTGAGCAGCACAAAACGCATGAGGGATCTCGGAGGTCGCTCGTGACACAAGCGTTGGATATGGTGCAGTCTAAGGAGGTCGCCTAGTCGCGCCGAAGTTGTCGATGGCGGCGGCCATGCCGAACCCATTTCGGGCAGCTGTGTGCTTGGCGCAGTCTATTCGGCAGGCCTGACGGCGGCGCCACCGGATTGCTGGCGGCAGTCGGCTTCGGCGCGCGCGCCGCGGCTGCGGAACGCTCGGTGGCATGACCAACCACTCTCTTTCGCACAGAGCCGACGACCTGACCACGGCTCTTCTAACCAAAGCCGAAGCCTACCGCGCCCACGCCAAATCCGACGCCACCCACCGTGCCTACGCCGCCGACTGGCGCGACTGGATCGCCTGGTGCGCCGGTCGCGACGTGGCAGCCCTCCCAGCAGACCCTCGCGCCGTCGCCCTGTACCTCACAGACCGCGCGTCCACACATCGCGTCAGTACGCTCGCGCGTCGGCTCGCCGCCTTGCAGCATGCACACAACGAGGCAGGCCTGGCGTTCGAACGGCACCACCCAACGCTCCGCAGCGTCTGGAGCGGCATACGCCGAACGCACGGCATCGCACCGGCACAGCAGGCACCGATTCTCACGGCCGACCTGCGGCGTCTGGTCGCCACCCTGCCCGACGACCTCGGCGGACTCCGCGACCGGGCGCTGCTCCTGCTCGGCTTCGCCGGCGCGTTTCGCCGATCGGAGCTTGTCGCGCTGGATGTCGCCGACGTCGTGGCTGAAGGCCCGGGGCTCGTGATCACGATCCGCCGAGGCAAGACCGATCAGGAGCGCGCCGGTCGAATCGTCGCGATTCCCTTCGGAGCGGCCGAAGCGACGTGTCCCGTGCGTGCACTCGCCGCGTGGCTGGCTGCCTCGGGCATCGCGCGCGGGCCGATCTTCCGACAGCTCACCGCGAAAGGAACGCGTGTCGCGCCGAGCGGTGACTCGATCTCGACGCGGGTCTCCGACCGCGCAGTCGCCCGAATCGTCCAGCGCGCAGCGCTCGCGGCCGGGCTGGTGGGAGCATTCGCCGGTCACTCGTTGCGCGCCGGGCTGATCACCAGCGCCGCAGCCGCCGGTGTTTCGGAGCACGACATCATGCGGCACACGGGCCATCGGCGGGCCGAAACCCTGCGGCGATACATCAGGCGCGCGACTGCTTTCGAGGCGAATCCGGCGGGGCGAGTCGGGTTGTAGCTGGGTCTGGGTCGAGGTTGCAGCCCCCGCCATCACCGCACCAAGCCTCGGGTGTCGCGGAAAACACCGACGACCTGCGCACCTTTCGCGTGCCACAGAACGTGAGTACTCGATGCCCCGGTACCGTAGACAGGCTTTCTGGTTGCCATCTCCGTGGGCACGATCACGTGTCGAACCGGTCCGCTGCGTGCGAATTTCTGAGGGTCAGCCCCGAAAACTTTCCTCTCAGCCCAACGCGACGGCCGGCCAAAACGCGTCCGTTCGCGTGCCGATTTCTTCGGTGCCCGTGCCAGATCCGCTAGAAATCTCGAGCCTCTCTTGGGCGATGAGATCAAGAACAGGGTCGCCTACAACGCGGCGTGACGAGTCCTCTAGCCACTGATTGCGCCCGTCGACGTTGACCTCGACGCGCAATCACGGCTTCTCCGTGCCTGCTTCCACCGCAACCAGTCGATCACCGGGACCATTTTCAGCGCGGAGAAGTGACGAGTTCGCTGCTGTCTCACGCTACACCTGACCGCACCGACTGCCGCGCTACCCCTCCCGCGCTCTTCGGAAGGCGCTGCTCGCCCACGACCAAAACACATCACACCCCCTCCCCGACGACTGCCCGGACTCACTGCTCTTTCCGATTTCGCTCGCCTCCGTCACCTTCTCCGCCCAAAAGCACGCCACCTCTCTGGCGTGATCCCGCTCATTCCTTCGAGCTTTTTCGGAGCCTTCGATCGTCCCGCCATACATCCGGTCGACACTCCCAGTCACCTTGGCGCCTCGATTCTCACCTCACATCCGCCACACTTTTCCGCTGTAGTTCTCCGCTGCCGTGACCTGCATCAGAACAAACTATCCTCACCGCCAGACCCATCCCCCGGCTCCACTGCCAGACTTCTCATCTTTTTCTGCCCCTCGATCCATCCCGAACCAGCGCTTCTGCTTTCCAGATCATCAAATTTCACGTCAACCATCGCGACATTTTTGTCTCCGCACCTCTCTCTTGCTCTCCATTCTCCGGCCCAGACGAACCCATCTCATCTCCATCTCGCCTCGGTCTGTGCGCCCAACCTGGCCCCCCAAACGCCTTCCCTCCACCAACTCGCGCGGCCACCCCGCCCTGCATTCACACCAAACTCACCCACCCATCTTCCTCATTTCGTCGCCTCCTCGCACTGCTCCCGACGCGCATCCTTATCACACCCTCCCTCTTCCGGGCGACACTCCCAGTCACAATCTCCCCCTCCACCACCACCATCACCTCCAACTCCCATCCTCCGACCTCAACGCTAAAGACCATCCTTTAACGACAATTCTCTAACGGAGCCGAGCCAAGCAGCGTAAGTCACCGCGGCTCGGCGGTTTAGGTCGGCGCACTGTCTGTGCACAATAGCATCCCATCGTATGCAAAAGGGTCACGATTAGTGCATACTCGCTCGGCGCTTATCGGCGTGCCGCGGAGCGAAGCTCAATAGCCAAAACGCGCTACAGCGCCTCGGGCTTTTGCGCAGCTTTCACGCGCAGCCACGGCTCCCAGCCCATCGGCTTCCGTGCGAGCGCCTTCCGCGCCGCGCGACTGAGTCGGTCCACGAGCGGCCGAGTGTGGAAGGCGGCGACCCACTCTATAGTGAATCGAAACTTGCGCTTTTTTGCGAGTCGGTCGAGCTCCTTCTCGGCGCTTTTGAGCTCCGAAGCGCTCGCTGTGACCACTTCAAAGACCACGGTTGGGAAGCCGTAGAAGTCCGGAAGACGCTTCAAGTATGATCGGAGTCGAGTCCTCTCGTGCACGATCAGGATGATGCGGGCTTCCACCGGCACCCCATTCTTCCCGGGGCGAATGAGCACGTGGTGGCGCATGGGTGTGTCATCCTTGGTGTTCCCGAGCAAGAAACTTTTCGTCGAGTCGACGAAGCGTCCTGCGTTGACCTTGATCGCCCAGCGCTTGAGGTAGAGGAAAGCGTTGTCGCCATGAACGGGCTGCCAGCCCTCGTCGGCGCGCGCTTGGATCATCTCCGTGAGCTGCAGCCGAGACGTCAACTGCCAGGGCTTCATGTTCCGCAGCTGACGCAGGGAGGCTTCCTTGCCCACCGCCCTAGCGCCTTGAGCCGAGATCTGGTACGCCACCAGCGGGCGACCGCGCCCCCGTGCTGGCAGGCTCCGCTTTTGAAGGAAGCCGTTCTTTTCGAGGCGCCTCAGTAGGCTCGCGCAGTATTGGCGAGGTTGCTCGGCGATCGCGAAGAACTCGCGATGGATCTGGCCGACGGTTGCCACGTGGCTAAACATTACGAAACCGAAGATACCTCTCACGGTCTCGGTGATCTGTGGCTTCCGCGGCTTCGGCCGCCGCCGCGCGGAAGTTGGCGTGGGAGTGTCCGGAAACAACGAAAGCTGCGAGGGCGAGGAGGACGGTGTGGTGGAGGTCATGGCTCAGGCTAGGCGGCTCGCGTTCGAGCCCGCCACCCGACCTGTCGCCGCACGAGCACTTTGGCCTCCGCGAATCAGCCGTCTGCAGAAAGCAGCGTGTCGGGTGCGGGCTGCGTCAGGTCGCGGAGCAAGCGAGGGCGCTGCTTGGTCTGTCGCTCTATCGCGGCTACCATCGCGGGGGTCTCGACGAAGAACTGCGTGCTCGGGGGCAGCTTCTTCACCTTTGACTGTCGCGTCTTCTCCGAATAATCCGAAGTGAGGAACTCAAGCGGGATACACTCCGTGACGTCGCTAGTAGCAGACTTGAGCCAGAGTTCCGCGTCCGGCAGGGAATCGTAGCGCATGCCCCTCCGAACGAAGGCGCCCTTCTGGGCACGCGACCGAAGCGGCTCGTCCCATAGGTAGGAGTGGAACTCGCTAGGGACCTCTGGCGACGCGACTCGTTGCGCGGCGCGCTCATGAAGAATGCCGATGGCTGACTCCACAGTGAGTAAGTGGTGTCGGATCGCCACCCGCTTCGGCGGGATCGGCAAGCCCAAGCCGAGCAATCGATGGCCGGCGGCCGTGGGAAAGACGACCTCGATCCGCCCATCGTTGTACTGGTGGCGAACGTCCAAGAGACCCTCCACAACCATTTGTTGCAGCTTGCCTCGGCGCGCGTGTTCGTCAGCGATGTCGGCACAAAAGGCAGCGGTGAGTTCACCGGACTCTACCCAGTTCGTCTCATCAAGAGCGGCGAGCAAGTTGCGCCGGCGACCGCGGTGCGAGGTTGCACGGGACGCGCCGTAGGCCGTCGCCCGGTACTCCGCCCGCTCTGCTGGGCGCAACAGGCGCGAAGTCGTGCTGTCGATGGCAATCGTCAGCAGCTTTGCCGTCCGCAAACGGTCGATCTTGAGGCGAAGCCGGCGGTAGAGCGACAGCGGCACGGCACCCGGCACCACCCCGAGCAGGAGCGCGGCGAGTTGCCAGATGGTGACGGCGCCGAATTCGGCGGCGACGCCGAGCACCGCCGTGGTCTCCAGCGGAATAGATGTTGGGGCCGGGCTGCCCTTGGGGCGGACGCGAGGAAACGGGGGCGGCATTTTCGGAAGGGGCGATGAGGAGAGTGCGTTCCAGACAGCTGAACGGAAGACCGGCTGAACGTCGGCAGTCGCGATCCTATTCCGAGTCTGCGGGGGTGTGGCGAAGTCCGGCCACGGCCGCGCAGCGAACGAACCGCGCCTCGCGCTGAGGCGGCACGGCGTCTCCGCGTGACGAGCCCGCGCCCCACGCCCGCCCTACACTCTCGGGGAACACACGCCGACGCTCCTTCCACTCCCCCGTTCACCCGAGGATTTTCATGTCAGATATCATGCCCTGCTCGATCAACGCCGACGCCGATTTCGTCAAGAAGGCCGCCTTGCACCGCGAACCCCGGCTGGCTGATTGCACGCTCCGCAGCGTCGGCCCCCACCCCATGCTGCCCGGCGACAGCATCTACTTGTTCGCGGGCACGGTCGGCGCGGACGGGCTGGCGATGGCGTTCGCGGTGAGTCTTCCCGACAAGCTGGTGGCCGCCCGTGATATGGATCGCGTGCAAAAGACGTTTTTCTGGCGGGACATTGAGTGCGCTGGCGGGGCTCCGTCGTGGATGAAACCGATCGGCGATTGAGAGGTTCGCCTGCCCGACGGGCCGCGTGTCGCCGTTGCGACCGGCGGCACGAGTACCGGCGGAAGCGCTCAAGACCCCAGTGACCATGGCGGCGGTGCGGGACGCGGGCGGGCCACGCGGGGAGAACGCCATCGAATGGCGACGTCCTAGAGTCCGCCATTCCTGAGCGCCTCCGCAGCCCGGGCGCCGTGCTTTGACGCGGCTCCGCTCGCGATTGTCAGGGCACGGACGTACGATAGCGCTGAGTATATAGATGCGCAGCGCCCGCCCCCGATCCCGCCGTCGTACGCACGGAGCCGCCCCAATGACATCCACATTCCCCGCGCTCGAGAGTCGAAGGCGCGACCCGGCGGACCCCTTCCATGCCGCCTCATCCGC
>JBGTOG010000383.1:0-6376 GCA_041742675.1 Gemmatimonadaceae bacterium
CGGCGTACCGCGCGTGAGCTGTTCGCGACGCTGGCCGCGCGTCGGGTGGTGCGCAGAACGCCAGCCTACGGCGCAGCCACTGTCGCTTCACCCACGCCCGCGGACGGACTCGCCAGCCTCTTCGGCGAAGCCTCAGTGCCGGTCGATGACGTCGCCGCGCGTTCGCTGGCGCGTGCGTTCGGCAGCGACGAAGGGCTGGTGCCCGGCCCGTCGCTCTTTACGCCCGCCGATTCCATGGGAGGCGACTACAGCGCTGCGCGTGCCGGTACACCCGCCTCGAGCGCGCCTCCGGTGCCGTCGTCACCCGCGTTTTCGTTTGATCGCTTTTTCCCGGATCCAGCCACCACGCAGGCCAGCGGCGACGTTGACGCTTCGCACGCGCCCGAATCGGCAGTAGCTTCCGGGTCGGAGCAGGCCGAGTCGTCGGCCGATCCGTCTTCGGCAGGCGCCGACCTGGCGCAGTTTTCACACTGGCTGAAGGGGCTTTCCAACTCGTGAGTCTGGTGTGCGCATTGGCGTTCTGAACGGTCCCAATCTCAACCTGCTTGGCACGCGCGAACCGGCGCTGTATGGCCACACGACCCTCGCGCAGATCGAAGCGCGATTGGACGAAGTCGGTCAGGGTCTGGGTGTTCAGATCGTCTGCGCTCAGCGCAACGGGGAAGGCGAGTTGGTGGATGTCGTGCACGAGTGGCGCGGAAGCGTGGCCGGCATTGTGGTGAATGCCGGCGCGTACACGCACAGCAGCCTCGCGCTGCGCGATGCGCTGGCCGGTGTGGCGATTCCGTTCGTCGAGGTTCACCTGAGCAACATTTACGCCCGCGAACCGGAGCGACGACACAGCATGCTCGCCTCTGGTGCGGTGGGGCTGATTGCCGGTCTGGGCGCTGATGGCTACGAGTATGCGCTGCGCGCCCTGGTGAGCCACCTGGCGCCTGATAGCGCCGCGTCGTGACGGATCCGCGTCGGTCGCGTGTGACGTCCCTGCGCGAGCAGCTCGCGGTCCAGGATCTGGATGCGATGCTCGTCTCCAGCCTCCCAAACATCCGCTGGCTGACCGGATTTTCGGGGAGCAGCGCGCTGGTGATTGTCACGGCGCGGGATGTGGTGCTGCTGACCGACTTCCGCTATGCCACGCAGGTCGAGGATGAGGTCAGCGACGGGGCACGTCTGGTGATCGTGGCCCAGAGCCTGTGGACGGGCTTGTGGGAAGCGCTCGGCGGCATGCCAACGGTGCAGCGCGTGGGCTTTGATTCAGTGCATCTGGTGCACCGGGATTTCCAGCGTTTGATGGAGCAGGGCGGGCGCTGGCAATGGCGCCCCACCGTCGACGTGGTGGAGCACCTGCGGGAACGCAAGGATCCGACGGAGGTCGCGGCCATTCGGCGTGCCATTGCGATGGCCGAGGCGGCGCTTACGCACACGCTCGAGCAGCTGGAACCCGGTCTGAGCGAAACGCAGGTCGCAGGCACGCTTGAGAAGTGCCTTCGTGACGAGGGGAGCGAGGATTTCCCGTTCCCGTCAATCGTGGCGTCGGGCGCCCGCGCGGCGCTGCCGCACGCCCGGGCAGGCAGTCGCACGCTGGCGGACGGCGACTTTGTGTTGATGGATTTTGGCGCGATCGCCGATGGCTACTGCTCGGACATCACCCGTACGGTGGTGCTCGGTTCGGCGACGACCGAACAGCGCGAGGTGTACGAGATCGTGCGGGAAGCCAACGCCCGGGCGTCGGCCCAGGTGCGTGCCGGAATGCGGGGGATGGATGCCGATGCGATCGCACGCGAGTACATTCACGCGCGCGGCTTTGGCGACGCCTTTGGGCACAGCCTGGGGCACGGGATCGGCCTCGAGGTCCATGAGGCCCCCCGGCTTGCCAAAACCGCCGACGCTGTCCTAAGTGTGGGGGCAGTAGTAACCATTGAACCCGGGATCTACCGGGCAGGGTGGGGCGGGGTGCGCATTGAAGACGATGTCCTTCTCACGGAGGACGGTCCACTCGTCTTGAGCACTTTTCGTCGCGACTTGCTGGAGATCGCGTAACTCGCGAGGTGGTGGCGGCACGTCGGTGCCGCGCGTCCCTCGCCCGACTGCGTTGTCGAGACCGCCAGACATGATTGATCTGCGCTACGTGAAGAAGGTCATCGAGATGCTCGACCAGTCCTCTGTGGACTCGATCGAAATCTCGTCGGATAAGGGCATGAAGCTTCGCATCTCCAAGACGCCGCAGCACCGCGGCGCTACGGTACAGATGGCGGCTGCTCCTGCGGCGCCTGCGGCCGTGTTGCCTCTGGCACCGGCGGCGCGTCCTGCCGACGAGGGGGGACGGGCCGACGCGTCACCGGTCGAGGCGCCCAAGGCTTCCCTGCTCGAAATCAAGTCGCCGATGGTGGGGACGTATTACCAGGCGCCCGAGCCAAACGCCAAGGCCTATGTGGTCGTTGGCGACCGGATTGCAAAGGGCCAAGTCGTCTGCATCATCGAAGCGATGAAAATCATGAACGAGCTCGAGTCTGAAGTCGACGGTGTGGTGCGCGAGATCAACGTGAAGGACTCGCAGCCGATCGAATACGGGCAAGTGCTCTTCCGCATCGACCCGAACGGCTAGGAACTCTGCCATGACGATGGTTTCCGGCGCAGCACCGAGTACTTCAGCGCCGGCGAGCCTCGATCTCAAGGCCGCCCTGCAGCGCATGGTGACCGAAGGCGCGTCCGACCTGCATCTTAAGGTCGGACGGCCGCCAACGCTGCGCCTGCACGGCGATCTGATCTCGCTCCCGATGGCGCCGCTGCGCCCGGAAGAGTTGCGCACGCTGGCAGAACATCTCCTGCCGCCGGCACAGCTTCGCGAGTTCGTGGAAATGCGCGAAGCGGACTTTGCCATCAACGTGCCCGGCATCGGGCGCTTCCGCGTGAACGTGTACCAGCAGAAAGGCACCGTGGCCTTTGCGATGCGCGCCATCGCGCACGCGGCCAACTCGGTGCGCGAGCTCAATCTGCCGCCTGTGCTCGAGCAGATCGCGCTCAAGCCGCGCGGTCTGGTGCTCGTCACCGGTGTGACTGGCTCAGGCAAGAGCACCGCGTTGGCGGCCATGGTGCATCACATCAACGAGCGGCGCGCCGCGAACATCATCACGATCGAAGATCCGATCGAGTTCGTGCACCGCGATGTCAAGAGCCACATCAATCAGCGCGAAGTCGGCACGGATACGGTGACGTTTGCGCAGGCGCTGCGCCGCGTGCTGCGTCAGGATCCCGATGTGGTGATGATCGGTGAAATCCGCGATCTGGAAACGCTCGACGTGGCGCTCAAGGCGGCGGGCACCGGACACCTGGTGTTTTCTACGCTGCACACCACCGACGCCACGCTCACGATCAACCGCATCCTGTCGTTCTACCCACCGCACCAGCAGAACGAGGTGCGGTTCGCCCTCGCCAACGCGCTTGAAGCCGTGGTTTCGCTCCGGCTGGTGCCGCGCAGTGACCAACCGGGCCGCGTGCCGGCGTGTGAAGTGCTGGTGAACACCGGTGCCGTGCGCGACCAGATTCGCGATCTGCAGGCCACGCTCAATATCCCGGACCTGATTCGCGAAGGCAGTGTGGCGTATGGCATGCAGACGTTTGACCAGTCGCTCATGACGTGGTACAGCAAGGGCGTGATCTCGTACGACAATGCGCTCTTCTATGCCACGAGCCCGAGCGAGTTCGCGCTGAAGATTCAGGGTGTGGACGGCGCCAGCGATCAGAGCTTCGACGGCTTCAAGCCCGGCTCTGGCGCCTGAGTCGGCGCTGCACCAGCCGTGCCAAGCGACCCGCACCTGTACGGTGGCGGGTCGCTTTTTTCATTCTGAATTGCCGCAATCACTGGCGGTGACGGGGGCGCATCGCCACCATTCGGCGTGCTCGCATTCGTGGGATCAGGCCGTGGCTGCGCCCGCTCCGGATGTGGAGCGCCGCCTGTCGGTATTGGTCGACCGGGCGCGACGGACCCCAGCCCACTGTCATGTTCAAAAAGGTTCTGATTGCGAATCGAGGTGAAATTGCGCTGCGCGTCATTCGCGCCTGCCGGGAGCTTGGCATCCAGACAGTTGCCGTGTACTCCGAGGCGGACCGGGAATCGTTGCATGTGCGCTTCGCCGACGACGATGTGTGCATAGGCCCCGCGCCCAGCCGCGACTCCTATCTGCGCATTCCGCGCATGATCGCCGCCGCGGAGATCACGGGTGCCGATGCCATCCACCCGGGCTACGGATTTCTCGCGGAGAACGCCGAGTTTGCGGAAACCTGTGCGGCGTCCGGGATCACATTTATCGGGCCGACGCCTGAGCAGATTCGCGTCATGGGTGACAAGGCTTCGGCGCGCAATGCCATGGCCGCGGTGGGTGTGCCGATCGTACCCGGCACACCGGGTCCGGTGGACGATGTCGACGAAGCGCTTGGATTCGCGCGCGAGATCGGATTCCCGGTCATCATCAAGGCTGCCGCGGGCGGTGGCGGCAAGGGCATGCGTGTGGCACGCGATCCTGACGACTTCGCGCGATCCTTTCAACTGGCCCGCAGCGAGGCGCTGAGCGCGTTTGGCAACGGCGATGTGTACGTGGAGAAGTTTCTCGAGCGTCCGCGCCATGTGGAGTTCCAGGTGCTCGGCGACTCCAAGGGCAAGGTGATTCATCTTGGTGAACGTGATTGCTCCGTGCAGCGTCGGCACCAGAAGCTGATTGAAGAAGCGCCGTGTCCCGTGATGACGCCGGAGCTGCGCGAGCGCATGGGTGAAGCGGCGGTGCGCGGCGCGCAGGCGATCAACTATGTGGGTGCCGGCACGGTCGAGATGTTGCTCGACACCGATGGCTCGTTCTACTTCATGGAGATGAACACACGCATTCAGGTGGAGCATCCGGTCACCGAAATGCTCACCGGTGTGGACCTCGTGAAGGAGCAGATTCGCGTTGCGGCCGGCGAGGCGCTGACGGTAACATCGCTGCCGTCGTTTCGCGGACACGTGATCGAATGTCGCGTGAATGCGGAAGATCCGGCGCGCAACTTCCAGCCATCGCCCGGCAAGGTGTCAGTATTTCATCCGCCTGGCGGACCGGGCGTCCGCGTGGACACGCACGTGTATGCCGGCTACACGGTGCCGCCGTACTACGACTCGCTGTTGGCCAAGCTCATTGTGCAGGGACGCGACCGCGCGGAAGCGATTCGTCGCATGCAGATCGCCTTGGAGAGCTTTGTGGTGGAAGGGGTCACGACGACGATCCCGTTCCTGGCGCGTGTGATGCAGCATCCAAACTTCATGGCGGGCGAAGTGCACACCAAGTTCCTGGAGTTTGAGGGCGCGGAGTTGATGAAGGAGCCCACGTAATGCGCGTGGACGTGCTGCTCGGCGAAACGTTGCCGACGCCGTCCGAAGTGGCTGGGCGCGTGGTGATTGTGATCGACGTGCTGCGGGCGTCCACCACCATGGTGCAGGCGCTGGCCTCGGGAGCGCGCGCCGTGGTGCCGTTCGCAGACGTCGATGAAGTAGTGACCACGGCGGCGCGCTACGAACGCCGCGATGTGTGTCTTACCGGCGAACGCAAATCGCTGCCGATTCCGGGATTCGATGGCGGCAACTCGCCGGCAGCCATGACGCCTGCGCTCGTGCAGGGAAAGACGGTGCTCATGACCACCACAAACGGAACGGGAACGCTGCTGGCCACACACGGAGCGCGACGGGTGTTCGTGGGGGCGCTGGTGAACCTTGAGGCCACAACAGCAGCCGTGCAGCAGCAGGCGGAGCAGGGCGGCGCGGATGTGTTGCTCGTCTGCGCCGGCCAGGATCGTCGTCTGGCACTTGAAGACGCGGTGTGCGCCGGTGTGTTCGTGGCCGCGTTCACGCGCGGAAAACGCGGGGTCGTGCTGGGAGACGCTGCCATGCTCGCGCGTCAGCTGGGCAAGCGCTACGCCGCCGATCTCACGCGGCTCGCCCGTGACGCGGCACATGCGCGGGCGTTGATCGCGGCCGGCTTTGCTGACGATGTCACGTTCTGTCTGGACCGCGATGCCGTTCCCCTGGTTGCCACCTACTCCGACCGGCAGGTCACTCGTGAGCGGCTCGTCACTACGTCGTGAACTGACATCCATCGGCCTCGCGCTGTTCGCAGTGTTCCTGATCGGAGCGCTCGTCTTTCAGCGCGTGCCGCCGTCGGGGGCGTGTTTTGATGCCTCGGGCGTGTTTGGGCCGGTCGGCACATTCGTGCGCTGCACACTCGTTGGCGCCGTTGGTGTGCCGGGCGCGCTACTCATCGCGATTGCGTGTCTGCTCGTTGCGCTCCGCCTCGTGGGTCGGTTTGGCGCCACGTCAACGCATGACGCCGTGCGTGCGGCCATGCTCGCTGCC
>JBGTOG010000386.1:0-2771 GCA_041742675.1 Gemmatimonadaceae bacterium
GCGGCGGACGCACGTTCAGCGGCTGCGGCTTGGGCGCGGGCTTTGGCGGCTCCGGCTTCGGCAACGCACCATGCTTTTCGATATACGCCGCCTCTGCCTCCGCAATGAGCACCTCAGCTTCATCGGCGTTCATCTGCCCGCGGCGCACCATGTAATGGATGAGCTCGCGTGCGCTTTCGATGGCGAACGCGGAGAGTCCGGCGGCTGAGCGAATGACATCGCGCATGATGCCGGACATTCTGCTGCCGGCTTCGAGACTGATTTCGTGCGCTCGGCGCGCCATTTCGGCGGCCGTGTCGCTGGCGTCAGCGCCTCGGTGCCCCGGGCCACGCCGCGGGGGCGGCGAAGCTGGTGCCGGGGTTTCGGATTCTGCTGACGAATCGCTATCCAGCGAACTATCGGCCATGGACTGAAAGTCTCCTGCCACCGAAAATGCACCGACCAGGTCGGCGCACCGGGGCAAACAAGGACCGCAACGGTCCTGCGTGAGGGCACAAATGATCACCGTCGCCGCGCCTGAAAGGCAACCGGCACCGGAGCGAAAGAAACGTGGGCGCTGTAACTATATGATTTCTGGACATCTACGCAAGGTACGGTAACGTACTGTCAGAGGGATTTTGTGGATCTGACGTGATCTGTCGGCGCTGGCCGACGCCGCACGAATACCCGCATAACCGAAGAACGTGACTAAATAATGCATCATTGTAGAGACAGCAATAAGTCATAATACAATCATTTATGCTAAATGGAATAAAAGTCGTCGACATCTCACGCGTCCTTGCTGGTCCGCTGTGCACCATGATGCTCGCTGACCTGGGCGCGAATGTCATCAAAGTCGAGCGTCCGGAATCGGGTGACGACACGCGCGGTTGGGGGCCGCCGTTCGCTGATGACGGCCAGAGCGCCTACTTTCGCAGCGTCAATCGCAACAAGCTGAGCATTGCGCTGGCGCTTGATGAGCCGACCGACGCCGATCTCCTGCGAGCGTTGATCGCCGGAGCCGACGTCGTTGTGGACAACTACCTGCCCGGTGCGCTGGCACGAAAGGGGATTGATACTGCTGGTCTACTGGCGGCACATCCGCGCCTGATTTGGTGCACCATCTCCGGGTTCGGCGCCGAGAGCACCCGCCCGGGCTACGATTTTGTCGTGCAGGCTGAGTGCGGCTGGATGTCCATCACCGGACCCGTGGATGGCGAACCGCACAAAGTGGGCGTGGCATTGGCCGACGTCATTGCCGGCAAGGACGCGGCGATCGCAATCCTGGCCGCGCTTATCGGGCGGTCGTCACGAAGCGCAAGTGAGCGACAGCTGCATATCACACTGCGAGACTCGGCCACGGCGGCGCTGGTCAATGTCGCGCAGAATGCATTGCTGACAGGCGCTGATGCGGCTCGCTGGGGGAACGCGCACCCGAATCTGGTGCCGTATCAACTGTTCGCGGCTGCCGATCGGCATCTCGTAATTGCGGTGGGCAATGACGGGCAGTGGCTGTCGTGCGCGCGCGTTGTCGGGCTGGATGTGCACCCACGCGCTGTGCAATGGAGAACAAACGAAGGTCGGGTGCGCGACCGTGAACAACTGGTGCCGGAAATGACGCGCCATCTGCGTACACAATCCGCGTCGCACTGGCTGCGTGAGCTCGGCGCCGTTGGCGTTCCCTGCGGCGTGGTTCGATCAGTGCACGAAGCGCTCGCGGATGTGGCATCGAGCGAGGTTTCGGGAGTCGCGTCGGCTGTGGGAGGACGCCTGCGCCTGGCCCCGCCGGCTCTCAACGCGCACGGGCCAGAAATCCGCCGGCGTGGCTGGGATGCGTTCAGTGTGACGATGTCCGCTGACTGACGAATGTGCCCTGTCACGTTCTGGGCACTGCGGGGCGCGACCTGTAGAGGGAAAACGTGCCTCCATCGTTATGCTACCGCCGCCGGATCGCGGCGACGCCAAAAACGGCCTAAAGCGCTTTGGTGACACGAGTTACAGCCTGTTACCACGGGTTGCAGTGCTCGTCCTTTCTACGTGACGACTGCAGCACTTGTTTTTCCGTTTCCTGCATCCGAAGCATTGTCCCGGAGTTCGCTCCGGGGTTATCCTAGCGCCGTGACCAATATTGACGCGGTGGTATCGACGGAAGTCGATTCGGATCAGGATATCATCTCACGAGTGATTGCGGGCGACCGCGATGCATTCGCGACGTTGATCAACCGGTACAGTGATGCGCTGTATCGTCACGCCCTCGGCATGACCGGCTCGCCGGACGTTGCTGAGGACATCCTTCAGACATCGTTCATCAAAGCGTATCATCACCTCGGTGAAGTGCGCGGCAGGTTCGATGCCTGGCTGTTCCGGATCGTAGCCAACGGCTGTAAAGACTGGCTGAAGAATATTCGGCGGTCGCATCTCAGCTACGACGAGGACGATCAACCGTCCAACTACACCACGCCCGACGAGGATCTGGATCGCACGGAGTTGCGCCATGATCTGGATAGTGCGCTGGCAGAGTTGGCCCCGTCGCTCCGCGAGGCATTCGTCATGAAACATGTCGAAGGCCGTTCGTACGAGGAGATGGCGGATCTACTCGGTACCACCGTGGGCGCTTTGAAGATGCGCGTGCATAGGGCACGCGAAGCTTTGCAGGCGCTCCTTGAGGAGAAATACGCCTGATGCTCGAGCCAAACAACACCAACGAAGGCACGGAACGCCCGGGCCTTGGCCGCGAGGCCGCACGCGCCGATGCTGCAGCGCCGCTGGCTGACCGCGAAGTGCCGCTGCCC
>JBGTOG010000393.1:0-3655 GCA_041742675.1 Gemmatimonadaceae bacterium
GCGCACCGAAATCGGGACGCGCATATCGCGCAGTGCATTTTCCGTTTTCAGGCGGGCTGCTTCTCGTTCCGCGTCGGTGGAGTGCAGCAGTGCGAGACGCTGCTGTCCGCTGGACGTGAAGAACTTGTCGAGCACGGCAAACGGCAGGCAGATCAGCATGAGGCTGCTCTGATTGCCGGCGGTGATTTCCACGTTGGCCACCAGCACCGGGTCTTCCCGATTAACGACTTGCAGAATCTCCGGGGACGACTCAAAACCGGTGACATTGAGCGTCATCGGTACATGGTCCTGCCAGATCTCTTCTGTGAGCTGTGCAACGCGCTCGGCGACCGTACGAATCGCCATGCGCTCAATCGGGGTGAGCGAGCGGTTTGGCAATGCGGCCTGTCCGGTACCACCAAAGACGCGGTCGATGACATAGAAACCGAACTCCGGCCCGATATCGATCACACCTTTCTGGCCAGTGTCTGCAATTTCAAAGACGAAGGACGAACACGGCGTAGGCAGCGACAGCGTGAACTCACCAAAGCTGAACTGCTCAACACTTTGCAGACGGACTTCGACCTGTCCGCGCACACGTGAAATCACCCACGCTTCGAGGTTTTTGACCAGCCGCTCATACATCGCTTCCAGTGTGCGCAGACGTTCCTTGGAGACGCGCGCTGGACGACGGAAATCGTAGACCTGAATGTCGACTGGTGACGCACTACGGGGTGTGGCGGCACTCGCTGCCCCTCCACCGAGCAGGCGATCGATATCATGCTGTGAGAGCGTTTCAGAGGACATACTGCTCGCTCACTGCACGACGTATTGCGGGAAGTACACGCGCAGCACGGTCTTCTTGCCAAAGCGCTCGTTGAGCGCAGCAAGCAGCTCGGTCTTGATCGTCTCGCGCTGCATGACATCCGCCAGCTCGTCGACCGTCTTGCGGCTGAGCGTGGAGAGCACGACATCGCGCAGCTCGGCGTCGCGAGTCTGCAGTGTGGCAATGGCCGGCGCGCCGCCGCATTCCATGGCGACGGTCAGCAGCAGAAAACGCGATCCGCCAGAACCGGCCGGATTAAGGACGAGGTTGTCGAGCGTGAGCACAGCGGGCGCTGCACCGGCATTGGCCATCGAGTCGGCGTCGGCGTCGTCCTCGTCAGTCGCCGCTGAATCGGCTGCCGCTTCCGCACCAAAGCCAAGAGCCCGAGCGGCGGCTGGTCCAACCAGTACGGCACCGCTGCCGACGCCAATGGCGAGGCCGGCAGTGATCGCCGCAAGCAGCGGCAGTCGGCGCTTTATGCCGCTTGGCGCGGCTGCTTCAGATTCAGGAGTACTGTGTTCTTGAGAGTCTGCCATGAGCGATATCGGGAAACGAGGGAATCCGATATCTGCAATAAGCAGGAGCGGTGCCACGGGCTTCTGTTCGGATCGAGAGGCCTGTGCTTTGTTCTAACGCGTTAAATAACAATAGTTTATGGTGATTGCGCCGAGCGGCGATCATAGTGGCTGGCCAGTAGTTCCTGGCGGTTTGGAGGCATAAAATGCTCGCAAGCGGAACTATTTGCCGGGTCATGTGGATCGGCAAAAAGTGCCCGCTGGGGGGCCGCGCGGTATCCCGGTCCCGGGCTTGCCACTGCCGCTGCGAGGCAGAAGCCGCCCGGGACCGGGACACCGCGCGGCCCTGTGAGGTTCTGTCGAGGGACTGGTGCGGCGTTCGGGTGCGGTGCGTTGACTTGGTCTCGAGAGCGCGGGACTGCTGGTCGCCACTTGCGCGTCTGGAGGTGGATTCGGGGTTGCTAACACATAATTAACCTGTTATATAACGGACACGCTATGAAGAACACTGAATCGCTCTCGGCTCTGTCGCCTACGCCTACACGGTCGCACGCGCACTCGTCGCTCGACGCCCGGTTCGCGGCGCTTGCGGACCCCACTCGGCGCGCCCTGCTCACGCAACTGACGCGTGGGGAAGCCACGGTCATGGAGTTGGCGGCGCCGTTCAGCATCAGTCAGCCTGCGATTTCCCGGCATTTGAAGGTGCTGGAGGCGGCAGGGCTCATTGAGCGCCGCGTTGACGGGGCGCGTCGGCCGTGTCGTCTCTCGCTGGATGGGCTGCGTGCGATGAACGAATGGCTCGCGATGCTCGGTCAGGCCATGGTGTGCAACTACGGGCGGCTCGACTCGCTGCTTGTCGAACTCACCACTCCCCAATCCCCACCACCGGACCCCGATCATGAGTGAACTCACCCTGCACACCGAAGGCGATACGCATGTGGTAGTGACACGTTTCTTTGCCGCGCCGCCAGAAGCCGTCTTTCGGGCGCACATCGAGCCCGAACTCATTCAGCGCTGGTGCCTGGGACCGGATGGATGGTCGATGCCCGTGTGCATCAATGAAGCGCGGCCCGGTGGTAGCATTAGATATGAATGGAGCGACAGCAACGGTGCCGGCTTCTCACTCACCGGCGAGATGATTGCCGTAGAGCCGTTCACGCGCCTTGAGCATGTGGAACGCATGCACCTGCCCGACCCCACACCGGACAACCACGTGGTCACGCATTTCGAGCCACACGGCTCGGGCACCAAACTCGTGATGCGCATGACGTTGCCGAACGCCGAGGTGCGGGCGCGGATGCTAGCCACCGGAATGGATCAGGGCATGGAGATGAGCTACGCTCGCATGGAACAGCTGCTGAGCGGGTGCGAGTAGCTTTGTGCCATGCGCACCATCGGCGTTCTCTCGGACACCCACGGCCTCGTCCGCGCCGAGGTGCTCTCGGCGCTTCGCGGCGTTGACCTCATTCTCCACGCCGGTGATGTGGGGGGCACGGAGGTGCTGCGCGCGCTGGCGGCCATTGCACCGGTTCGCGCGGTTGGCGGTGATCGTGACCTAGGGAGCACGGCCGGTATCGAGCCGCGCATCGACGAGCTGTTCGGGCAGGTGCGTGTGGTGGTGACGCACGGACACGAACTCGAACGCGCCGATCCCCCGCGCATCGTCTCGGCGTACATGCACGCCGATGTGATCGTCTACGGTCACACGTGTGAGCCGCTGGTCACGCGCGCGGCCCGCCGGCTCGTGATCAACCCCGGCGCCGCCGGTGCGGGCTTTCGTGGTACGTCTCCCACGGTGGCGCGGCTCTACATCGAGGGGCGCCAGTCAGATGCACAGATCATCCGGCTCTTTCCTGCGGATCCCGAAGAACACGAAGCCGAGTTGGACAAACGGTGACGGACCAGGCGTCCATCTTCGTTCATGAGTGACGAGGCGTCCATCCTCGCGCGTGATACGCTGAACGCGTTCTGCGCGCATACGCACGCCGAGCGTTCCGGTGTGGGTGCAGGTGTGCTGGCGGGGCTGACGTTCGGTCTCAAGGACATTTTCGATGTTGCGGGGCACCACACCGGTTTCGGTAATCCGGACTGGTTGCGTTCGCACTCTGCCGCAACAGCCGATGCACGCGTGCTCACGCAACTCCTGGACGCCGGTGCGTCACTCGTGGGGAAGACGCACACCGAGGAGATGGCCTTCAGCCTTACCGGCGAGAACGCGCACTACGGCACGCCGATCAATCCCGCCGCGCCCGATCGTGTGCCGGGCGGTTCCTCGAGCGGCTCGGCGGCCGCCGTGGCCGGCGGCCTGGTGGAGTTTGCCATCGGCAGCGACACC
>JBGTOG010000025.1:0-3021 GCA_041742675.1 Gemmatimonadaceae bacterium
GGCAGCCGTCGCCACCCGGTGGCGGAACATTGCGCTGGGCAGCGGGATCGCCGCGCTCGGCTTCGCCGCCGTCGCCGCGTGGTCGCTCAGTCGAAGCGAAGACTCATCCGCCGCACCGGCGTCGGTCACCTTCGCATACCGTCCCATCCTGCCGGCCATCGGACGATCCGTGGTCAGCATTTCGCAGGATGGTCGACTGATCGCACAAACGGTCTCCGACTCCAACGGCGTGCTGCAGACTGCCGTGCGTGATCTCGGATCCACGCGTCAGTCGGTGATCATCGGTACCGAGGGCTGCCTCGACCCCGTGTTTTCTCCGGACAACCAGTGGGTGTTGTGTCTCGCGCGAGGGACGCTGCAGAAGGTACCCGTCGCCGGTGGACCCCCCACACTGGTGGTCGAAGACGTGAACGGCACAGCAGCCGTTTCACGCGATGGAATCGTCTACTTCACGCGTAACAACGCAGGCCTCTGGAGTGTGCCGATCACTGGTGGCACCGCAACACAACTCACCACGCTCGACACCGCGCGACACGAGTTCAGTCACTGGATGCCCGTGCCACTCCCGGGCGGCAAGACAATCCTGTTCAACAGCTACAGTACGCCGCTTGCCAACTCCTTCATCGAAGCACTCGATCTTGAGTCTGGCAAGCGCACGGTGCTTGTGCGCGGTGCGGTGCACCCGCGCTATGCGGCCAGCGGACACCTGCTGTATGCCAGAGATGGCGCGATCTTCGCATCAAAGTTTGATGCCGCGACGCTTTCCCTGGGCGACGCGGCCGTGCCCGTGCTCGACAACGTATTCTGGAGTCAGACGGATGGCTCGGCCGCCTACGACGTCTCGGCCAACGGAACGCTGGTTTTCTTCGATAACGCCGAGTTCACGGTGCCGACACGCGTGGCGTGGGTCGACCGCAGCGGCCGCGAAGAACTGGCCATCCCCGACCGCGGTCACTGGGCCGAGCCCAGACTCTCACCAGATCAACGCTGGATTGCTGTATCGCGAAAACTGGAGAACTGGCAGATCTGGTTGTTTGATCGCTCGCGCAATGTGCTGTCCGAGTTGACCCGTGGTGAAGGCGTGTCATTCAGTGCGGTGTGGATGCCGGACAGCCGGTCGCTCGTGCATACGCGCGAATCGCCGGTGTACGATGTCTATCGCCAGCGCATTGATGGTTCTCTGCCTGCGGCGGTGATGTCTACGCCATTTGACAAGAATCCGTCATCGGTTTCGCCGGAGGGACAGTATGTGGCCTACACGGAGGTGATCGCGCAGGATGAAGTGGTGATCGCCGCTATCGACAGCGGCACCAGCTATGTCTTCGACCCCGGTGGCGCTGAGCAGCGAAACGGGGTGTTCTCGCCCGACGGACGCTGGTTTGTGTATGAAGAGTTTGCGGCCGGCAGGCCACCGCAAGTGTACGTGCGCCCGCTTCGCGGTCCCGGTGGCCGGACCGTGGTTTCCGCGGGAGGCGGCGACCAGCCGCGCTTCACCAAAGGGGGACGCGAGATCGTCTACCGCCGAGGTCCATCCGTGTTCGCGGCGCAGTTCGACCCCGCCACCGGCGACGCCGGTACACCCGTCGAGTTATTCCGGAAATCAGTCGCGGGCCGACTGAACTCGGAACGTTCCGCAGGCTACGACGTTACGCCTGACGGATCGCGTTTCCTCATGATCATTTCCGAGCCTCGTCCTGAGGCGCTGCCCAACACGGTCATCACCAACTGGTTCGACGAACTGCGGCGCAAGGTCCCGCGTTAATCGTCCGTCAATGAGATGGGGACAGCACATAGGTCAGTGGGGCGCGCGCCGCGCACTGTTGCTCAACGAGGCATCCGGTCATTGGTGCAATGCATGTAGCGGTAGTTGGTGCCGGACTCGCCGGCTTGATGGCCGCGCGCACACTGGTCGAACGTGGCTGCACCGTCACGATCTTCGAGAAATCCCGCGCACCGGGCGGACGCTCCGCGACCCGACGTGATGGTGAGACACACTTCGACCACGGCGCGCAGTATTTCACGCAGCGTGACCCACGCCTGTTGCCGCTTATGCAGAGCTGGCGTGATGTCGGCGTAGTGCAGCGCTGGCTTGGCACGATCGCCGCACGCGACGAGGGCCGCTGGTCCATCAAGACAGATGATCAAGCCCGATGGGTCGGTGTTCCCGGTATGCGATCACTCGGTGAGCATCTCGCAGAGTCGCTGGCGGTCCACTACGGCGTGACTGTGGCCGCACTCTCACAAAGCGGCGTTAGCTGGTATATCGTGGACGCCAGCGGCACCCGCTACGGTCCCTTCGAGCAGGTAGTCGTGACGGCGCCCGCACCGCAAACACACGCGCTGCTCGCTGCACACAAGCCGTCGTTCGCCGCGTCACTCGCCGCCGTGACCATGCGCCCCTGCATCGCCGCGATGGTCGTGCTGGAACGCCGGCCGGACGTCGTCTGGGATGCCGCGTTTGTGAACGACGATCCCGTGCTCTCATGGGTAGCGCGCAACACCAGCAAACCCGGACGAGCCACGCATGAATGCTGGGTACTGCACGCCACGCCCACATGGAGTGCCCGCTATTTGGAAGCGGAACTCCAGACACTCGCTCCACTCATGGTGGAGGCATTGTGCAGCGTGCTGGACACGCCGGCGAGCGTGCGGCACGCCACCGCCCATCGCTGGCGATTCGCGATTCCGGATTCGGCAGCGTCTCCTGGCGGCGAAGCGGCGCTGTATGATGCCCAGCTTGCACTGGGTGCCGCCGGTGACTGGTGCGTTGGCGGACGGGTAGAGGGTGCGCTGCTGAGTGGTATGGCGGTTGCAGATCGCATACTCGTCGGAAATCACCAGTAGGGCAGAAACCCTCTGGCGAACCGCACGGTGTGCGGAAAACATTGTAACGCAACGAGCCTGCACGCGTATTCGCCCGCCACACCCGACCTTTCAAGGAAGCGCTCATGCCCAATGCATTTGTCGTCTCCGACGGACGTTTCAAGTCTGCCGCTGATCAGTCGCAACTCTTCGCGCTGA
>JBGTOG010000239.1:0-25137 GCA_041742675.1 Gemmatimonadaceae bacterium
AGTTGCGTGCGCAACTCCGCGGCATTCGCCGGCGCGTCGCGCCGCGCTATTTCCAGCGCACCACATCCACGCGGCTTGTCGCGCTCATCGAAGTAGGCACGCGCCAACCAGTAGTGCGCCCGCGCCTGACTTGCCGGCTCGCGATACTCGCGCACCAGTCGCTCCAGCAATGAACGCGACGCCGCCGGCTGTCCGCGCAGCTGCTCAAGTTGCGCCAATCGCAGCAACGCATCTTCGGCGCGCGGCGAAATCGGCGCCTCAAGCAATAATCGCCGCCAGTCACGCTCCGCATCCGCCCCCGACTCGGCCAGCAACCCACGCCAGTACAACAGTTCGCCCAGCAGTGGTGAACCCATGGACGCGTCCTGCACCAGTGAATCCAGGAGCAGACGACCAGCACGACCGTTTCCGGATTCCACGAGCGTACGTGCGCGTCCGATCGCCTGGTCTACGGCGACTGTGCTTTGCGCATGCACCTGCGGCACGGCGCTCATGAGTGCGCACGCCAACGCTATGCTCACGACACGCGCGTTCACGCCGCCCGTCCGCGCTTCTGCGGAGCCATGGCCAGCACCAATGTCATCAATATCTGTTCCTCGTTGGAAACCCGCGTGTCCTTGAGCGCCATATCGGCTTCATACACCAGACGGATGGCACGTCGCAGTTCGTCCGCCGACCAGCGATCCACTGCTCGGGTCCACGCGGTCACCGCTTCTCCCCACGGCCGGCCCGCCATACCGCTCGACTGTTTCAGAAATCCGTTCATGTACTGCCCGCTCAACTGTGATGTGGACCAGCCGCCATCGCGTTTGGCACGTCCCCACGCGAGCGCCAGCAACTGCGTGCCAAGCATCATCACGATCGGCACCGCGCCGGTCTTCGGTTGCGAGAGCACCAGTCGTACCAGCGACGCGCTGCGCTCCACATCCCGCATCGCAATCGCATCGAGCAGATCCGTCACCGTTTCGCCGCGCCGCACACCAACCACGGCGCTCACCACGGCGTCATCAATGATCGCAATCGGACCATCGAGCGCGATGGCATCATCTGGCGTGATGGACGCCGTGGTCGCTGCACCACTGCGTTCGCGTATGGCGCCTCGTGCATAACTCGCACACTTGTCCAACTCCGACGCCAGCATCTGCAACTCATCACCGGCCGACTGCTGCAGCAGCGCTGCCGCTTCTGTCGTTACGGTCACCCCAAGCACCGCAGTCGCATGATGCGCAATCCATTTGCGCACGCGCTCCGGTGTGAGCGCTGCGAAGACACACGCCGTAGACAATCGGGCCAGTACCGCATCGGCATTTTCACCGGCAGGAGCAACCAGCACCAGCATCGTATCGGACGCCGGTCGCGCGAGATATTTTTCCAGTTCCGCACGCACCGGCTTCTTGAGCAGGTGTACATCGCGCACCACAACGGCGCGCCGTTCGGCGAGCATGGGCGGTGTGGCGAGCAGGCTGCCCAGCGTTTGCGCATCAAGATCGGCGCCGGCTCGCGTCTCGCAGTTGAAATCGCGCGTGCTGGCGTCGACGGCTGCGTCAAGCAGCGCGTTCAGCGACTGGTCTTTGAGGTAGTCGTCATCACCGTGCAGGTAGTACACGGGCGCGAACTCGCGCGACTCGCTCGCGGCGCGCAGCGTCTTGTAGCCATCGGCTGACGGAGGCGCCGCAGCGCGTGGTGCCGAGCGGGATCGTGAAGCGGGGCGGGGCGGCATGCATCAAAACTAACGCTTCGCCTCCAATGCTCCGCGGTGGTCAGCGCTGAGCGCCGCCCTCATCGTACGCGTCGCCCGTGAGCAGGAAGTGCGCCGGCGCTTCGTCGACCAGCAGCGCCATCGACCACATCGGGTTACCGCTGGCCATGGCCTGCATAAGCGCCGGCGTGACCAGCGTACGCATAACCGGCTCTGGCGCGGGCGCTGAGGCCAACACTGGTGCCAATTCCAGCTCTGATGGAACGCTCAGTCCCTCTTCGAACGTCATCGCGCCCACGACTGCCACACAGGCGGCAATCGCAAACCACGTTGGCGCACCGCGCAACACACGCTTGAAGGGATTCGCCGTGTGTGGTTCCAAAAACGAATCGTCGTCGAGCAGCGCCGCGCGTGTGCCCGGGGTTTCGGACTTGCAGCGCGCGAGGCGCTGCTGCAGTCGCTCGGAGAATGCGTCGGATGGTTCGATGGTGGGCAAATTGCGCACCATCATGATCGATCGACGCACCAGTGTGTCGTGCGCCGCACACCCATCGCACGACATGATGTGCGACTGGGCAGCCGTCATCGCGTCACCCGGAAGGGTGTCGTCGAGATATGCGAAGTGGTGCTTACGAAATGTCCGGCAGTCCATCGATGCAGAATCCTTGCACGCGAGCAAACTCGCGGGGCACGTGAGTGGTCTAGCCTTCGATACCCAAGGCGAACCGATCCGTTCCGAGGTTCCACCTGACAAGTCAATATCTCTTGAGAGAGAGTTTAACGGAAGAGTCCGCCAAACGCAGCAAACCGGCATCACAAACCCTCGTGGGTCTGCAATACCGGTCTGCGATCCGCTGGTTCCATCAAGCGGATCGGGCAGCGATCACGCCGCCCGCCGCCTCATTGACGACTAGCGCACCATCGGCTCAATGATCTCGGCGAACGCCGTCCGGGCGCGATTCAGCCGCGACTTCACCGTGCCAAGGTTGACCCCCGTGATATCGGCGATCTCCTCATACGACTTGCCCTCCAGCTCACGCAGCACGAACACTTCACGATGATGTGACGGCAACTGCGAGACCGAACGCTCGACCATTTCCCGCAGGTGACGCTTCCGGAACAGATCGTCCGGCTTGTACTGCGTGTCTTCGAACTGCAGCGGACGATCTTCGTCTTCAAAGCGGGCGCGAATGGACTGAAAGAGCACCAGCGGGTTCCGCGAACGGTTGCGCAGCTCATTTTTGGCCAAATTCGACGCAATGGTGTAGATCCAAGTGGAGAACTTCTTCGACCGGTCAAAGCGACCAATGTGTCGGTAGACGCGAATGAACACCTCTTGCACGAGATCCTCAGCGCGGTCACGATCACCAATGGTGCGATAGACAAAGTTTAGCAGTCGTCCCTGATAACGATCGACGAGCTCCTGAAACGCACGTTCCTCCCCACCGAGGAACGCACCCACCACTCCACTGTCATCGAGGGTGCGCAACTGCTCGCGCACACCGCCGAGTTCACGTGGGGTAGTCTGACGGGCGATTTGTGCCATGGTGGTTCTCCTGTTCGAGTGTCGCCAGTCGATCACTCTGACTGACGGCGGAAACCGAAACGCCTTCGGTGTCCCTGATGGACATACGATGGCCATGCTGCAATCGGTTCCGCTGATACCCTCTAACAGTGCACACGCCGTGCCGAATCCGCAGCGACGGAAGTCACATCCCAAACTGTTATCTACCAGCAAGTTACGAAAATACCGGTCACTATGACCGAAGTGTCAGTAGGGAACAGTGTCCACTTTGCGGGTCCTATTTTGAGGACACCGGCGTGAACTTCTGCTTGTCAACCCAGACGAAAGCCGGCTGTGTATAGCAGCGCCAGCGCCGTCTTGGCGTCCTGGATTTCGCCCTGCTCAATCATCGACAGCGCCCGCGAAAGACGCGTCGGTACCAACTCCAGAAACTCGTCGGCTTCCCGTTGATGTTCGCCGGCCGTAAGCCCGGTGGCCATGAAGAGATGAATCTTCTCGTCCGTAAAACCTGGCGTGGTGTACATCGTGAACAGCTTCGTCACATCCGCCGCCCGATATCCCGTTTCCTCCAACAGCTCGCGCGACGCACACTGCGCGGGCGTTTCTCCCGGATCCAGCCGACCCGCCGGAATCTCATACAAATACTGCTCGGCGGCGTACCGATACTGGCGAATGAGCACCAGCTCCGGATCAGGATCGTCGATGGCGCCGAGGATCGGCACCACCGCACTGGCCCCCGGATGACGCACCATCTCCAGCGAGCCGATGGAGCCGTCCGGAAACCGCACCTCATCGACATCCATCGAAATCACGCGACCCGTGTACACGCGCGTCGTGGACACCTGTCCCACATCACGCGATGGATCGCGTGCCGGCTGACGAATCACCGGGTGGTCCGGCGAGTGGTTCCTTTCGATTTCTTCCCCACCCGTTTGGTCGCCTTCTTTTTTGCGGCCACCTTTTTCGCTGCGGTTTTCCCAAGCGATGTGCGCGCCGCTTTCCGTGCCGGCTTGCGCGGTCGTTTCACATCATTGCCGGCCAGCCATTCGCGAATCGTCTTCCGTAGATACACCGGTACGCGCAGAATCGTGCCGCGACACTTTGCGCTGCCGCAGCGACACGCGTAGTACCGCACATCATCGGGCTCGTACTCGTCGTCCCACTCAAAGCGGTAGTCGTACACCAGCTCCGTACCAGCCGCGATCGCCTTGATGGATTGAATCCACACGCGATCGTCATCAATCACCGACTCACAGTTCGGCTCGCACGAATGATTGATGTAGCGCGCGTCGTTGCCACCGCGGCGCGCATCAAGCACGATGTCATTGTTTACGACAAACAGAAACGTATGATGGCGCCCCTCGCTGTCATCGTAGCGGGCATCGGCTTCTTCGTGCGTCAGCTGCTCGCCGATGTATTCCGTCAGCACCTGTCCTTTCCTGATGCGTCGCGTGGCGAAGACGCCTCGCCCCTGAATCTTTGAGCGCCGAACTTCGAATGGCGGCGTGCGCTTCTTTGGCGTAGCGGCTTTCTTCGCAGCAGCGGCACGGGATTTCTTCGCGACAGTCTTGGACAATGGCGACACAGGGGCGTGGTGGAGGGAAGTCAGGCGGAGCGCGCAGTTTAACGTCGGCGTCCGCATTTGATCACAGACGCGAGCACGATCGAGGAAGTATGGCGAGTGCCCACGCGTGATGGGAGGGCGATATGTGTGGTTATCCGACTTGCACACGCTACAGTCTCTGGCGTCACGCAGCGTGAAGTCGTACACTTGTGTGTCTTGCCCACCGGCGCCGCAGCCGCGGCCCACCCCCTACCCGGTCCCCGTGGACGACCTTCTCCCCCGCCTGCAGCGTGCGTTCAACGACACGCACGATTTTGAGCGTGAACTCGGCGGTGGTGGAATGTCCCGCACCTACCTGGCCACTGAACGGGCGCTGAGTCGCCCGGTCGTGATCAAGGTGCTCGCGCCGGAGCTGTTGGCTGGCGTCAGTGTCGAGCGGTTCAAACGCGAAGTGCTGCTCGCCGCGCAGTTGCAGCATCCGCACATCGTGCCGGTCATCGCCTCGGGTGACGCCGAGGGACTGCCGTGGTTCACTATGCCGTATGTCGACGGCGAGTCCTTGCGGCAACGTCTCGAAGCGGGACCGGTCAGCATCAGTGAGGCGGTCGGAATTCTTCGCGACGTCGCGCGCGCTCTCTCATTCGCACACGGCCGCGGCGTGGTGCATCGCGACATCAAGCCAGACAACGTGCTGCTGTCAGAAGGCAGCGCGACTGTCACGGACTTCGGCATCGCGAAGGCCATCAACGCCGCGCGTACCTCGGGCGACAACGCCGCGCTTACGCTCACGGGTACTTCGATCGGCACGCCAACATACATGGCACCCGAGCAAGCCGCCGGCGATCCCGACTCTGATCATCGTGCCGACCTGTACAGCTTTGGTGTGATGGCGTTTGAGCTGCTCACCGGACGTCCGCCGTTCACCGGGACGTCTCCGGCCCGCGTGCTCGCTGCGCAAATGAGTGATCCGCCGCCGCCGATCCACGAACTGCGACCTGATGTGCCGGCTGCGCTTGGTGACCTGGTGATGCACTGCCTCGCCAAGGAACCGGCTGATCGGCCTCAGACCGCAGCACATGTGTCTCGCGTACTGGAATCGGTGCTGAACTCGGGCGCGACCGCATCGGCCCCGGCCATCCTGCAAGGCGCACGCGTGTCCATGGGCAAGGCGCTTGCACTCTGGGCGCTCGGTGCCCTGTCGGTACTGAGTCTCACGTACGCGGCCACAGTCAGTGTTGGGCTTCCTGGCTGGGCGCTTCCCGTCGCTGCCGTCACGATGCTCGCCGGCCTCGTGGTCATTGGCGCCACCGGCTACGTGCAGCGAGTGAGCCGACAGCGCTTCATCCAGACGCCAACCCTCACGCCCGGCGGCGGCACCGCGCCCATGGGCACCATGGCCACGATGGCCCTGCGCGCTTCGCCGCACTTGTCGTGGCGTCGCGCCTGGGTTGGAGGTGCAGCGGCGGTTGCCGCGTTCGTGCTCGTGCTCGGCGGCTTCATGACCGCGCGCGCCAAGGGCATCGGGTCCATGGGTAGTCTGATCGGCAAGGGCACGCTCACGGAAAACGATCGTCTCATCCTCGCCGATTTTCGCAGCCCGGCGGGAGACACCACGCTCGGTGTGACAATCACCGAAGCGCTGCGTGCGGACTTGTCGCAATCCACTTCCGTGCGCGTGCTGTCTCGCGCCAATGTGCGCGATGTGTTGCGCCTCATGCGCCGACCCGTTGACGATGGAGTGGACCTCGGACTCGCCCGTGAAGTCGCCACTCGCGAAGGCATCAAGGCTATCGTCGAAGGGGAAGTGGTGACGTTAGGGTCGGGCTACGTCGTGGCCGCGCGATTGCTCGCCACGCAGGACGGCGCCGAACTCGGCACCTTTCGCGAGACCGCCAGCAACCCCGATGCACTGCTGGGCGCCGTCGAGCGACTGTCGCGAAAGCTGCGCGAGAAGGTGGGCGAGTCGTTCAAGGACATCAGAGCGGCCGCGCCGCTGGAGCGCGTCACTACATCCAGCGTTGATGCGCTCAAGCAGTACGTGCAGGGCATGCGCGCCATTGAGGAACGCAACGACTTGGCCACCGGCATCCCGATGCTCGAAGAGGCCATTCGCCTCGACACCACCTTTGCGATGGCGTATCGCAAGCTCGGCCAATCGATCGGCAATAGCAGCGGAGCCCGCCGCGAACGTGTAGAAGAACTGCTCACGAAAGCATACGAACTGCGAGACCGCCTGAGTGAATCGGAACGGCTGCTGACCACGGCGAGCTATTGGGGTTCTGGACCGCGTGAAGATCTTCGGCAGGCCGTCATGGCACTGGAAGCGCTGGCCGAGCGAGACTCCACCTACTTTCCGGCGTTCAATAACCTTGCCGTGCAGCAGAATAGCATCGGCGACTTCAAGAGCGCCGAGGCCAACTATCGACGGGCCAACGCCCTCGAGCCCTCGATCGCCATCGGTTGGACGAATCTGGCCGCGGTGCTCGCTCACCAAGGGCGCCTGCAAGCCATCGACTCGCTCGCGAACGAAGCCGCCAAAGTGCTCGGCGAGGATTCCGATGTGCCGGAACGCGTACGAGCGTGGTCGCTCGTTCAGCTCGACGCAGTGGCGGCGGCGGACTCCCTCGCCCGCTCATCGCTCAAGCGGTTCGGCGATCGCCCAGGGTCCCGCGTGTTCTTCAGCGGAATGCTCGGAAACCTGACGCTGATCAGCGGACGCCTGCGGGAATCGGATCGGTACTATGCGCAGACGGACAGTGCGCGGAAGCTGCAGGGCATCGAGATTGATCCGCTGGCGAACGCCTTGTACGCTGCCGGCGACCGGGCGTTCTTTCAGAACGACCTCGTTGGCGCGCGTCGTGCCGCTACCGACGCCCTGAAACGATTCCCGCTGGACGACATCGCCGAATCCGATCGGGATTATGGCGAATGGGGTTGGGAGCTGCATATCGTCGGCGAAACCAACGCGGCCCGCGACATGGAGCGACAACTGGCCGAGCGCTACGCGCGGTCCAACCGTCGTGTCGACGCAAGGCAGCTGGCACGACTGCGTGCCGGCATCGCCCTCGATGAGCGACGGTACACAGACGCGATTGAGGGGCTCAACGCGGCGATCGCGGCCTTCCCCGAGGTTGATGTTGCATTGTACGGCCCGACGCTGGCCGAGGCCTATGAGAAGAACAATCAGCCTGATTCGGCGATTGCGGTACTGAATCGATACCTCGCCAGCACGAAGCCTGCGCGTATCCTCAATACTGGATTACGCTACAGCGCCTGGTCGTTGCAACGCCTCGGCGAGCTGTACGAATCACGCGAAGACAACGCGCGTGCGCTCGATGCCTACGAGCGCTTTGTCGATCTCTGGAAGAACGCAGACCCGGAACTGCAGCCCACGGTTCGTGATGTGCGGGCCCGCATTGAGCGGCTGCGGCGGCTGACATTCAAGGGGTGATCGTGTTGCGCGTCCACGCGCTGCGACACCGCGGCGTCCGCATGCATCGCCTGACCCACTGCATCCTGCTTGGCCTTGCGTTGCTGTCGGCCTGCAGAATGCCCGTTACACGCACTGCGAACACTGCGTACAAGGCGGTGTTCATCCTGCTCGACGGCATTCCGGCCAATGTGATCGAACAGGTTTCCACGCCCGCGCTCGACGACATCGCCGCTGCGGGTGGATACACGCGCGCGTATGTGGGCGGTGAGCGCGGGGGTCCCACCGAGACACCGACAGTCTCCGCGCCCGGCTACATGAGTTTGATCACCGGCACGTGGGCGAACAAACACAACGTGCGCGGTAACAGCAATCAGTCTCCGAACTACGACTACTGGAACGTGTTTCGCATCGTCGAGTCGGTTGAGCCATCCAGACACACGGCCATCTTCTCCACGTGGCTCGACAATCGCACCGTGCTGATTGGTGAAGGTCTCCCCGACGCTGGCAACTTCGCGCTCGACCACGCGTTCGATGGCTTCGAGCATGATACCGTAGCCTTTCCACATGATGCAGCGTCGCAATACATCCGCGCGATTGACGATCACGTGGCAACGGCAGCGGCGCAGTACATCGCAGCGAAAGGACCGGATCTCTCGTGGGTGTATCTGCAACACACCGACGACATGGGTCACAGTCACGGTGACAGCGAGACGTTTTTCGATGCTGTGCGAGAAGCGGATGCACGCGTGGGCCGCATCTGGGAGGCAGTCAAGCAGCGACAGGCGCTCGGCGAAGACTGGATGATTGTGGTCACAACCGATCACGGGCGCGATGAACTCACCGGCCGCAGCCACGGCCGTCAGTCAACGCGTGAGCGCACAACCTGGATCGCTACGAACAAGCAGAAACTCGATGCGCGCTTCACGAACGGCACGCCGGCGATCGTGGACATCGCGCCGTCCATCCTGCAACACCTGCGCATTACGGTGCCGGCTGACGTCGCGCAGCGGATGGATGGTGTGTCGCTACTCGATCAGGCGTCTCGAGGCGACCGCTAGCCAAGCGCCAGCACCACGTTCCCGATCTTCGCCCCGCTCTCCACATAGCGAAACGCGTCCCGAATCTCCTCAATCGGGTACCGGCGGTCGATGAGCGGCCGGAACGCGCCCGCCCGCAGCAGCTCGTTCATGATGCCAAGGCTGCGCTTGCAATCCGATGGAATCGGAAACACCACCCGCTTGCCTTCCATCAGCGGCGCCATGATCGGTGCGCCGAGCGCAAAGACAATATTCTGTCCCCATGGTCCGAGTTCCGACGACACGTAACTCGCCCCGCGCTTCATGAGCGGCTTGCAGCGATCGAACGTGCTCTTGCCAACCGCATCGAACACGGCGTCAAACGCTTCGTCCTCCGACGTCGGCCGCAGCACCTGCGTGAAGTCTTCAGTGAGGTAGTCCACCGCTCGCTCGGCACCGAACTCTCGCACAACGCGCGCGTGCTCACCCGCGCACACCGCCGTCACTCGTACGCCGTGGTACCGGAGCAGTTGCACTGCGGCCGACCCAATCGCACCCGTCGCGCCGTTCACCAACACGTGCGCATTCGCGGGCAGCGAGAGCTTGTTCAGAAAGTTGATGGCGTAGTGCGCGCCCTCGGCTGACGCAGCCGCGACTTCGTAGCTCACACCTGAAGGAATGCGAACCACCGCCTCGGTTTCCGCGATGACGAGATACTCGGCGTGCGAGCCCAGTCCGTTGTCATTCAGCCCCCACACGCGGTCGCCCACCGCGAAGGCGGTAACGCTGGAGCCCACAGCTTCCACATCGCCGGCGAAGTCCGTACCCGTTGCGACGAAACGTGGCCTCGGGAATCCGGCGAAAAAGCGGTACACGAACGGGCGCCCGTACAGGCCCCCGCAATCGGTGCGGTTGACCGTTGCTGCGCGCACGCGAACGAGGAGTTCTGTGGCGCCCGGCGTTGGGGTGGGACGGTCTGCGACCGTGAGGACTTCCGGAGGGCCGTAGCGGTCTCGGTAGACGCTTTTCATTCGTGGTGGCGTGAAGGGAGTGGTGTATCCCCCCTCCTGCTACGCAACCGCGACCCCTGGAGTGTCAGAGTGGCAGTGATCCGCCGGCGCACGTGTCCCGCCATGCGTTGTTCACCAACCGTGCCAAAGAAAATGTCGCATGGAGTGTCGCATTCCCGGTATTGCGCGTCGTGACATCATCATCAATCGTGTGCTGCAGGCGGCGCTGCTATCTACAAAGGTCTTCAATCGGACGCCCGGCACACTGGCAGCACTATACGCGGCACCAGTATCACAGTATCCACAACGGCGCGACCGACTGTCGTTGTTCTGCGCGAGCCATCGTTATGCAGTTGCGTGATGTGTTTCATGGCTGCTTTTGCAGCGAACCCCTTCTGGCAAACCGCAAATCAAGAGGTCGACATGAGATCGAGAATAAAACTTCACAATGCAGCCTTATGTGCCGCTACTTTCGGTTGCGCCCTCTTGTTGCTGGGCGCCTCGCGGCTTCCGGCAGAAGAATCACTGGGTACGGCATGCGAACTCGATCCGGATTTTGTCTGTATGACGTTACCCGCGACCCCTCCAGTCTGCTTGCCGGACGTCGGCTGCGTTGGTGGTATGCCCGAAACTCAGCTAAAGGGACGACAGATTCCCCAGTAGAATATCTGTGCATTCTATTTCCCTGAAAACTGCGCTGTCGCTGACGCGACAATCTTTCGTTTGACCGGCGATGGCTCGCCCGACACGCGGCTTCGAACTATCTAACTGTGTGTGCTGACTCGGGGGATTCACGGATGCGTGCAGCAGACTGCGTATGGGCAATCAGTTGGCGACTGTCGGTGCTCTCGTTGTTGCCACTGTATATCGGATGCGCTGATCAGCGTGCCCCGGCATCGAACTCAGAAAGCAGTATTCGGACTGTGCCTAGTTCTCGTGACTCTGTCAGCAGCACGCCTCTTGAAGCGACACCGACTGTCTCATCCATAAAGCTGCTTGGCAACCGAACTCTCTCCTCAGCCACGTGGGATACGCTCTGGAAGTTGCGCGGCACATTCGATGACACGCTATTGCTACAGCCCATCCAACTTCTGGCTCAGGATTCGCTGCTGTTCGTAGCGGACTATGGGAACCGAAACGTACAGGCGTTCAACGCATTGAACGGCGAACGACTTTGGGTCGCGGGTGGCGCTGGACAGGGGCCAAAAGAGTTTGCGCAGATGCGACTGTTTGCGGCACCGGGCAACCAAATAGGTGTTGCCGATGAATCGAATCAGCGAGTGTCGTATATTTCCATGGCGGGGGAGTTCGAGAACGCGTCACGCGTAGCGTTTCCGCCAGGGATCTACGGAATCTGTGAAGTCGGCGGACGGCACTTCGTTGCTGGCAGCCGAAGCGCCTCGCCACGACTGCTTGAATGGGATCTCACGTCGGATGCGATGATCGTACACATGCCAGCGTGGCTGTCGTACCTGGACTCGCTGGACATGATTCGCGGTCAGTTCTCTCTTGGAAAGGTAGGCGAGTCCCGCTGCGCACTTCGTCACGCATTTGGCCCATATGATCTACTCGTCTTTGACAGCGCATTGCAACTGACGGCGCGCGTCGCTCCTCGCGAACGTATCACACTGGCACAGGTAGAATCGCTGTCACTGGGCGGTCGGCCCGCATACTCGGCTAAACGCGGCTCTGAGTACGGATGGCGATACATCAGTACAGTTGGCAACGCACTTTTCGTGACGTTCGCTGGCGCTTCCCCTCAGCAAGATCGATTGATCGAGGAGTTCGCGCTGCCGGAGTTGAACTACGTCGGTACTCATCTTGCTCCGCACCGAATTCGCGGACTGGCGGGCGAGGCAAACCGGCTGACGGTGCTTATGCAGGATACTACTGGCTACTACTTCATCAGCCAACTTCGGCGTATGGGACGTTAGTCTTGAACGCAGTGAGAGCAGCGGTGGTAACCAGTCGCAGCTCGGCCACGCGATCCGCTCGTTGCGTAGTTCATTGCGCGATGCTGCTTACCACGGGCTTGATCGCCTGCGATGGAAACTGGGCTGCTTCGAGGGATGAGGTTGGTCTCATGCTTCAAAGACTGAAGGATGGATCGCAATACGGCTCGGCAGTAATTGTTCAGGCAGCGGAGTGCACATCGCGAGAGGCAGATCTTCGTATGGTTCGCGACGCTATTGCTCCCTCGCACGTGGGTCTGCTTGAGTCGCGCGGCGAGCGTCCCGGCGAAGATCTGGTCAGCCTTGTGCGAGACCGCCTCGGGGTTTCGGAGTCTTCGATTGTACACTTGCCCACTTCATCGACACGGGCGCTTCGAAGGCTCGGAGTCACGCACACTCCCGTGCTTTTGGTGTGGAACGACAATCATTCGGCGTTCATGGTCTCTTCGGTCAGTGCGGATCGACGATTACTAAGGCAGCAGCTGATTGCAGCGCGACTATTGCTCTCAGTGGAATAGCAGCGACATCAGCGCGGCTTCGGAGCGAAGTGTTGCCCCGAGGGTAAAGCTGAGCACAACACCACCGGCCAGTGCATGCTGGACGACGCATCCGCTACCCTTCCTGTGCTGGCAGCAGCGACAATCTGCGAGCGCTCAGCGGACACGTTCACAACGCGAGTAAGCGTCTATGCGCGAGGCCAGCCGCAGTCCCGGTGCTGTGGGATAGCTGGTTTCACGCAGCCACTTTCATGTTTTGCGTCGTCGGTGTCCATCTGCTGCTTCGCGACGCACGCGCGGGGCTCGCACTTCCGGACACACGTGCACTCACCGGATTGATCGTGCTCGTCTGGTTCCTTGCGCGCGAACGCCACACAGTTGGTGAATGACGGCTCACTGAGTGACTCGATCGCTCACGGTCCCCTTAGCGGATACATGCGCACACGATCAACGCCGAGCGAGTCGGCATCACGCACCAGCACATAGTCGGCGCCGAACTCGTAGAACTGCGCAAACCGAGGCGTTGTCAGGCGGCAGTTGAAGGCACCGTCCGGCGCAAACGAGATCCACTGATAGTCCACGGTATCGCGCGGCCGCGGCTGTTCACGAATCCATAGGCGCTGGTCCGTGCCTATGTGCAGCTGACCAAACGCCGGAAACAGCTCTGCTACCGGTCGCTGCTCGCTCACCATCGGGCCCACCATCATTTCGAACTGCGCGGGTGGCAGGTTGGCGTAGCGAGCCCGCGTGTTTTCGCGGTCGGCCTCGATATCAGCCGCCGAGATGGCACGGGGTCCGTCGTTCCAGCGTACAATGCGTTCCAGCATGAATCCGCTGTCGGCACGGTGCACGCGCAGTTCGGTAGCGCGTCCATGGCCGGTGACGATGCGATCACCGCGCACCGCGAACTGACCGAACGATTCGAACAGCGGAAACACGTACGGGGCGCTCATCGCTGGCTTCACCTGACCGTACCTGGCGTTGTCGTAGACGCCGAGTGTATCCCGCAACTCACCCGACGGCGTGTATCGCCGCAAGGTGACCGTGCGCATGGGAAAATCTGCCGCTGACGCACTGGGCGGTCGGCTCTCTTCCCCAAGAATCAGGTCGCGGTTGGCGAGCACACGAGCCGGACTTGGCGGGTTCAGTAGTGTGGGCATGGGCCGCACGGTGCGCACCCATTCTCCGTTTTCATCGAACACCAGAAACTGCCACGGTCCGTAGTCACCGGCGTACACCGTGTCGCCGGGAAGCACGTTCAGGTAGAACGGATCGGTGAACTCGCCCGGCCCTTGTCCCTCTCGACCGGACGTGCGAATAAACGTGCCGTCGGGCGCGTAGTAGCGGATGTCTTTCGTGCTGCCCTGCGCGATCACGATGCGACCGTCGGAAAGACGCACTGCGCCGAAGAGCCGAGAGAGCATATACTCCTCCGCGCCCTCTTCCACGCCGATCGACACGGACGGCTCCGCGTCCATGGTGCACACGCTGGAGAGCCGCGTGAGATCCTGATCCACGATCGTCACGCCGGCGCTGTCACGCACCGCGATGGCATCGGTTTGCACGGTGGCGGGTTCACCGCAGGCGGTGATTGCGCAGAGTGCAACAAGTGCGGTCAGCGATTTGTGCATCAGGTGCGGCTCCGAAAGCGAGGGACATCGCAGTACCGTGTGCGCGTATTCTGCGCGTTGGGGGGCACAAACGCGAGCCGAGATTCGTGGAGCACGCGGGCATGAGAACCTCCGATGACATATTCACTTTCCCCTCGGCGCACTGCACATTGGCGCAATGCTGACTCGCCGCTGGCTCTCGTGGGTAATTTCCGCGCTTTTACTCTGGACGATGGTGCTCGACCTGCCACTCGTTCCGACCGCGCTCGTCCCGTCGGTCAATCGCACGCTGTATTTCAAGCTTCCGCTTGAGGGTGTGGAGTTTCATTGGGCGTTCACGAATCGGGATGACTTTCTCGCGGGAGAACTCACGCTTCGGATCATTAATGGCGACCATGATGAGACGTTCGTCGTATTCCGTGATGGCACGATTCACGACGACTGGGAAATGGTCGGCGAACCCCGCCAGGACGGCAGTTTCTACTTCGGCTTCGCAACCGACAAGCGCTTTCCCACCGCGCCGGATGACTCACTGATCATCACGCTCACCGTGGTGAAGGATCTGCTTGGACGAGGGCCGTACCGCGAAGGCATCCTTCCCGCTGGCACGTGGCAGATGACCGGGACGTACTCCGGACTATATGGAGGCACCTTGAATCCGATCTACTCGCTGGGACGCGGTGGAGACCCTCCAATTGCCACCATGGAATGCTGGGACGGTGTCTGGCCGCTCAGCATCGCGAAGCAGGAAGGATGGCACGGTGTTAAGCCGGCCAGTGACGACAGAGTCGGTGTCTTTGAAAAGTGGCGTCCGAAACGAGGGGTCGACAGACGTCGGTGCGGGTCGCACCTCTATCGTTAGCGTAGAGCGCGTTATGCACGCCCGAATGTTTTCGCAGTTTGCTGCCACGCTGCTGCTTCTGCTCGCTGCCTGCGGCGACGCGACGCCTTCAGCCGAGCCAACGCGAGCCGCAACGCTCGAGCTGCGAACGCAAATCGGCGCCGACGGCGAGTACAACTTCACCACCATTTCTCAACTGATCGCGACGCCTCAGTTTCTGTACGTCGGGCAGCGCGGTGAGCCAAACATCATGCTGTTCCGCACCGACGGCAGCTACGTGAAGACCATCGGCCGCGCCGGCGGTGGTCCTGGCGAGTTTCGCACGCTGGCAAAATTTGGCCTGCTCGGCGACACGCTGTGGACCACCGACTGGGACCAGCGTCGTCTCACGCTCTTCAGCGATACCGGCGCCGTGTTGGAGCTGTCTGCCATCGGCAGCGAGTCCGTGGAACCCACGGGCACCGACCCCGGATTCGGTATGGTCGCGGAAACACTCACGCCCGATGGCTACGCACTTGGCTGGGGTGGTTTCTACGGTTCGGCGCTGGCCGCCGGCATGTTCGACTCCATTCCCGTGCTGCGATCCACTCGGCGCGGCGGCGGCGCCGATACGATCGGACGCTACGCGGTCGAGTTCCGAGATCTGATCCTCGAAGCACGGGGCCGCACGATGTTCGCACCACAGCCCGTCGCCGTCTACGACTTCGTGATCTTCGATGGTCCGGGTGGCAAAGCGTGCGTGGTAGACCGGAATCAGGTCGCTATCGGCACCGAGGCCACGGTCAACGTTACGTGTCTCGCAACGTCCGGCGATACACTCTGGAATCGCACGCTGACGTTCGACGCACTGCCGCTGACAGCACAAATCACTGACAGTATTCGGCAGCACCAGCGGAAACGGTGGGGTGCAGCCGGCTTTCTTGATTCCGAGATCGACGCGGCCGTGCACATTCCTTCACACTTCCCGCCCGTGACGGAAGGAATAGCCGGCGCCGACGGATCGATCTGGCTGCGTGGCGCGGTCGACGGCGACAGTGTCACCTACACGGTGCTCGCCGACGACGGATCGCTGCAAACGCGCGTTCGTGCACCGCGCGTGGTGCGGGTGCTTTGGGCCAGTGGATCGTCCGTGTGGGCCGAGGAGCTGGACGCGGATGACGTGCCGACGTTGTCGCGGTATGAGGTGGTGGGAGTCAGGGAGCGTTAGCAACGGCGCCGAAGCGCCGTTTCAAGCGCTCGATGCACCTCGCCAACCAACACCTCCGCGTTCGCAGTCGTCATCACAGCACACACCTGCTGCGTTCCAAGAAACGCGACATACTCGAGCTGCGCCGCCGCATGCGCATCGTCCGCGCCCGCGGCAGCATGCAGTTCCGTGAGATACGCAATGCGCCGCGCATCAACGCGTGCAACAGCGGCACGCGCTCGCACATCGCGCAGCGCCCACGCACGCACGGAAACGTCGAGGCGATGATCGAGTCGGGCAACAGCGTCGTTGAGCCGCGCCGCACGCTGCGTGGGTTCCGGCGCCGCGCCGGCAAATGCAATCGGCGCCTCGGTGAGCGTCTCTTCCCACCGCACCAGCAACAAGGTGAGAAACGCATCCAGATCGCGAAAGTGATGATAGAACGATCCCTTCGTGCGTTCGAGCACCGTGCACATGCGATCGACTGTCAGCGCCGGCATCCCCTCGTCTCGCAACAGGGTGAGTCCGGCATCACACCAGTCACTCGGCGTGAGACGCGCGCTCATGGGCGCACCGCCCACACGGTACACAGGGCCAGCACAAGACAGAGTGGCGAGTAGAGACGCACGTTGAGCCGCGCGAACTCGCCGCCCACCGTTTCCGGGCGGAGTCGCGTGTCCACAAATCCTTCAAGCCCGCGCAGTACGAGCAGCCCGGCCCCGATCAACCCCGCCGAACGTAGCAACCCGCGCGGCACCGGAGAGGGTAGTAACCCAGCCCCGGCGAGTACAATCAAAGCCGCTCCTGCAAGAATCGCCGCTACGATCCACGTGGCGATCGGTCCCGGCGAATACCGTCCAGGCGCGCCTCCAACAACGGTGCGATGCAGCGAGTCGCGATCAGTGCCTGGCCAAAGTCCACCGAGCGCCCAGTACGCGTGCACACCGGCGATTGCGAGATAGACCACGGCTGCGGCAATCGCAGCGATCGACACCACCGGCGATGTACTCACGCCTCCACCCACGTGCCATCGCGTCGAGTGAGACACGCACTGCGCAACCCGAATGGTTCGGGTGTGATGCCCCGAGACGCGTCCCACACTTCAAGTTGGTGCGGTACAAAGTGCAGCAGTACATAGTCAGCTGACGACGGTCCCTCCGGCCAAAACGCATACCACATGGGCATGAAACGACGTTGCCGCACTTCAAGCGACTCCACCACCTCCATGCGACCCATCAGCATCACGCCGGCCGACTTGTCATCGTCCTGATACGCGATGGTCGCGCGGGCGTCCGCACGCAGCTCGGCGACCTTTCGGGAGGAGGCGCCGGTGCCAAACCACACGTCGAGATCCGGCCCCGGTGGAAACGGCTGCAGCACGCGCGCCGACACCCCGTCTGGTCCAACATTGGAGACGAGACAGTACTTCTTGCGACGCATGGTGGCGCGGGCAGCGTTGAGTGCAGCATCAGCTCCTGGCCGGTGCCGACTTTGCGCCCACGTGCGAAACCAGAGGGCGAGCTGTTTCGTGACGGGTAGCGGGAGTCGCATGCCGTACCATACTGGATGGTATGGAAACGCGCAAGACGCTGGAGGCGGATGGCACGCCGAGGATGTCGCGCTGCGAGGTTGTGCGGCTCATGGCGCGCTGCTGCCGGCAACGTGTGCCATCCATCGGCACATTCTCGAGCTCAGCGTCAACAACAGCATGTCCAGCGCGATTGATGCAGCGAAGCACAAGCTTGATCGCGCCGCCCGCGTGCGACGGATCAAACGAACCGATCACGATTTCGCGGCGATCGTCGGGAGTTCGCGGGAAGCCTTCAAGCGATCTCGCGAGTATCTCCGGAAAATCCAGCCCTTCATAGACATCGGCTCGTCCGGCGAAGTCGCCATCGGCCATTGAAATGTCCAGCCGCAGGTAATCCGGATCAACCTCGCGGACGGAGATGGAAATCCGGCACGGGATCATTCAACGCCTACGCTTTGATCGTTTGACATGACAGTCCATGCATATCAATCTGCATGCATGGCCTCGAAAACGATCTCCATCGACGCTGATGCGTATAGACGCCTGCTTCGCGCGCGCGAGTTTGGTAGCGAGTCGTTTTCATCGGTGATCAAGCGTGCCACATGGCCCGAGCCGCCGCGAACCGCCGGCGCCCTGCTAGACGCTATCAAGGCGCTACCGCCGCTGGATATCTCGGTGCTCGATCGGCTTGAGCAAGCGCAGCACGAAAACCGGTCGCCGGAGGACGTGCCGCGCTCAACACCTCGTTCCTGATCAAGGCTACCGGAGCAGCGGCGGTGATTGGGGTAGTGACTGCGGCGCCAACGCCCGCACCCAGATGTTCCGGAACCGCACGCGTTCGTTGTGATCCTGCAGCGCAATCGGCAGCGCGTTTTCATGTGCCTCGTACGGTGCGCGAACGGTGTGTGATGTTGGACCCATCAACGCACGGTCGTTGTGAATCAACACGCCGTTGTGACGCACGGTCATGCGCGCCGAGTCGCGCACCGCGCCATCGGGCGCGAAGCGCGGCGCGCGAAACTCGATGTCAAAGCTGTTCCATTCACCGGGAGGCGCCGTCACGTTCATGAGCGGCGGATACTGTCCGTAAATGGCGCCGGCCTGTCCATCGGCATAGGTGACATTGTCGTACGAGTCGAGCACCTGCACCTCGTACCGACCCATGAGAAACACGCCGCTGTTGGCGCGATTCTGGTCGGTGCCTACCGGCGGATTGGGCGCGCTCCACTCCACATGCAGATGCACATCGCCAAACGACTCGCGTGTTTCAATGCCGCCGGACCCGGGCAGCACTTCCATGCTGCCGTCGTCGAGCACGCGCCAGCGAGCGGGTTCTTCACCGGAGCGCCATGCGGACAGGGAGCTGCCGTCGAAGAGCACGGTGGCGTCGGGTGGTGGTGGTACGGGTGCGGTGAGTGCGGGCGCGGATTGGATGGGTGGTGCGGGGCGTTCGCGTGAGTGCTGAGGCCAGTTCTGCGCGGGCTGACCGACGGAACGGACCGGTGGCACCGCCTCCCGATTCCACACAAACCGCTTCAGGAACACACCCATGCGATCAAACGTGTCGATCCAGTTCGCATGCAGCATGCTCTCATGCAAATCATCCGGCACCACCATGAGCTCGTGATACACATTTCGTGCGCGCAAGAGCTGCACGAGTCCCACCGTCTGCGCGAAGTCCACGTTGCGATCATCATCGCCGTGCACCAGAAACACAGGGCTCTTCCAACCGTCAATCGCGCCTACAGTCGATGACTTGAACGCGAGACTCGTCGAGTCGAACACGTTGTCGTACTGATGCACGCCGGCCATGTCCACGCCGGCTACGAAAATGTCACTGTTGCGGGCGAGCGCCTGGGATGCGAGCAGTCCACCGTACGATAGTCCCCAGATGCCAACACGTGTGGTGTCAACATCGGCGCGCTGCTGCAGATAGCGCGCACCCGCCAGCACATCCAGGTACTCACTGTTGCCCGTGGCGCGAGCGTTGGGCGCATCACGGAAGCTTTTGCCGTAGCCAACACCGCGCCGGAAGTTCACCGACAGCACCACGTAGCCCTGATCGGCCAGCCACTGGTTCACCGCGTACGACCAGTGATAGAACTGCATGTAGTGATACGCGGGCAGCATCTGCCGGCGCGGACCGCCGTGCACAAAGACAATCGCCGGACGCTTCTCTCCGGTTTTCAGATCGCGTGGCAGGAACAGCTGATTGCTGATCTCGAGTCCGTCTTCCGCTGTTGTCTTTACAATCTGCGGCAGCACGTGCTTGAACGTGGGAAAGTCTGCGCCGAGTGCGGGGAAGATGGTGCGTGGCGCACCGCCGGTTGTTGGCACGAGTGCGACTGACGCAGGCATTCGAGCACCGAATGCGAGCACGGCGACATGCTTGCCACTCGCGAGTGGCTGCGGATGTGTTTCCACACCGTCGCCCGTTGAAAGTTGTACTGGTGTGCCACCACCGCTTGGCACACTCCAGATGTGACGACGTTCAATGTCGCCCGCGTTGGTGGTGTAGAACATCGTGTGTCCACCGTCATGCGACCACGCGACTGATGTGGCGTTCTCGATCAGGCCGTCGGTGGTGGTGAGTCGAACGGTGTCACCGCCGGTGGCAGGCACGGAGTACCAACGTTCATACTCGTCGTCCGGAATGTTCACAGGAAATGCAATGTGCTCACCGGCCCACGTCATGTTGTTGAGTGTGGTAAATACACGGTCGTTTACAGCGTTGTGCCACACTTCCTTGGCGGGGATCTGAGCGGCTATCAGCGGTGACGAGATGTCTTTCGCACCACCGATGTCAGCGACCATCAGTGCGAGTCGATAGCCACCGGGCAGTTGTGATGTAAAGAAGCCTGGTGATCGCACAAGGTTTGTCTGCCCTGCAGTCACAGACGTAGACGCCTGCGCACCGCCACCACCACCGCCACATCCTGTTGCCGGGTTGCCAATTCCCGGCGATGTGCGCTGCTGCAAACCGAAGGGCGTACCGGGTCGTCGTGAAAACGCGAGGTAGCGACTGTCCGGCGACCACGCCGGCGTGCCATCACAATCCACGCCCGGCGCCACGTACTGCACGCTGCGCGTGGCCACATCGTACACCACCACGTACGAGTGATGTTCGCGCTGACTCACAAAGGCAATGCGCTTGCCATCGGGCGACCAGCGCGGCGACTCGTTGCGTCCCCACAAGTTGATGAGTGGCAGACCACCGGTATCCATCGGCGTGACTGGTGTTGTGCGTGCAGTTCGTGCGCGATAGATCTGCCCGTCGCGCGTGAAGAGCACCCACCGTCCATCAGGCGACAACACCGGTGATGCCCCCGCCGCCACACGCCAGGCCGCACCGCCACTCGTGCGCACGGCCCAGATCGCTCGCTCGGCGCCACGCGGGTTGTGATCGGGGTTGGCAATCCAGCCGTAGCGATTGGGCGCGGTCCCGCGCACGAAGACAACGATGGTTCCGTCGTCGGAGATGTTGACGTCGGTGAGGTCGGTGCCGTCGTCGTTCGTGAAGTTCGTGAGGCGACGTGCGCGAAAGTCAGGCGCCGCGGCGGTGTAGACGTTGCGGAGACCGCGGTCGTAGACCATGAAGGCGAGGCGGTCGGTTTTGCGGGCGGAGACGAGGGTGAGCGGCGACGCCGGCGAGATCCACGGCGCGATGCTGGAGACGGTGGTCGTTGGCTGAGAAAACGCCGATTTCGGCAGCGCACAAGCATCGCAGAACCCGAGCAGTGCCGCAAGGAATGCGGCCGATTCTGCGGTGAGTTGTGGAACGCGCGGAGGCATCATGCTGAGCGAGGGGTGGGTGTGGCCGGTGAACTCAGCGTGACACCACGCGAAGTCGTGTCAACAGTCCGTCGAGCTGAAATCACAGCGCTGCGTCGATGATTGCATCGGGACCTCCGGTATCAGTGTACGAGAAAATTCCACTTCTGGCGAGCGAGGGCACGCTGCTGCATGTTCGTGAAGCAGCCTTCGCTGCTCCCCCAACCCGTCATGCGATGATACGTCTCCCCGCTGCGCTTCGAACCCTCGCCCTGTGCGCCCTCGCGGGCTCTGCCGTGCCGATACGAGTCGTGCCAGGCCAGGGCGACGCAGCGCCGCCACGGGCGGTACTCGTAACCGGTGCGAGCACCGGCATCGGACGCACGATCACTGAACACCTCGCCGCGCGCGGATACTTCGTATACGCGGGTGCTCGCAGCGCCGCCGATATTGCGGCGCTCAGTGCGATTCCCAATGACGAGGGGGTGCGGCTCGACGTCACGTCGCTCGCGGAGATCGACTCGGCGGTTGCGCACGTTCGCCGAGCCGGTCGTGGTTTGCATGGCGTCGTGAACAACGCCGGAATCGCCGCAGTCGCGCCACTCATCGAGATGGACGATCGCGACATGACGTCGCTGCTCGATGTCAACGTGCTCGGCCCGTTTCGTGTCACCAAGGCCTTCGCGCCGCTGCTGATTGCCTCAAAGGGTCGTGTAGTGACCATCAGTTCGATCTCCGGCGTACTCTCCGGTGCACTGCTGGGGGCCTACAGCATGAGCAAGCATGCGGTGGAAGCGTTTGGCGACGCGCTTGCCGCCGAGCTGGCGCGTTTCGAGATCGGCGTCAGTGTGGTGGAGCCGGGCAACTTTCGTTCCGCGATCGGTCGCACCACGGCGCTGCAGATCGAACGCGCCATCGCGGCGAACCCGCAGTCGCCGTACGCCGAAGACATGCGCAACCGGCTCGCGGCCATGGCGAACTACGACGCGCGCTACGCCGAGCCGACGGCGGTCGCAGAGGCGGTGACACACGCGCTGTTCGATGCCTCGCCGCTTCGGCGCTACATGGTGACACCGGTGGCGCGGGAGCGCGAGATCACGATCCAGAAAGCGATCGAGGAGCTCGTGCAACTCAATCAGTGGGGGGCGAACCGTTTTGACCAGGCCGCGCTCGCGCGAATGCTCGACTCCACGATGCGTCGCACTCCGTGAAGCCGGCGTAGCTCAGCAACAGAGGGGCATCCCGTTTGGCAGGCAGCATATGAGTCCACTGACCGCAAACAGTTCAAAGTCCTCGCGTTTGTTCGTCGCGAGTGTGGCCAAACACGCGTCGAATCACCTCGGCCTGCGATGCGCCCGACTGCGATGTTCGCGCGCGGATGCGATCAGCAGCGGCTCGGTCGTGAGTGAAGGGCGGTGCGCCATCTGTGCCATACCATGGCACAGAACGCAACGACGTGCGTCGTCACCGCATCTCGCACGGCCACGCCGCCAGCGACGGCAACGACGCACTTTCATCCGCCGACGTGGCTGCCACGCGTTCCCGCGTGAGTGACGACGCCATGTCGCCGCGAATGGCGGACACCATGTGCCGGTCGAACGCGCGGGCGTTGGGCGACCGGCGCTGTATCGAGTCCGCGCCAAAGAGCGCGGACCTACAAGGCACCAAGCCTGCTCCCTGGACTCACTGCGGCGCCCGCCACCCAGGCAGTCACGACCAGGATCCAGATCTGCAATAGCGAGGCGCCCGCCACGCGTCGATAACGGGTAGTGCGCCACAGCACGTCCGCGAGCAGCAGGGCGATCAGCACGGCGACCACGCCAAAGAGCCCCGGCCACCTCCACCCGTCCCACTTGCCATCGGGTGGCTGCACGAATGCGCCTGCCCACGCATAGGTCGCGACCACGAGCGCAGAGGGAATCCAAACCGATGCCGGAAGCGGTGGTCGATCGCGCGCGTTGCCTTTGAACAGCAGCCACAGTCCGCCGATGGTCACGGGTAGGTGATCTTCATCAGCAGCGGCCGGCGGCCTGAGATGCAAGCCACGTCTCAGTACGGCTGCCAGAAGCTCACTTTGAGCTGCACCACGTTGCGTGGCACAATGCCGAACAGGCGCCGCGCGTCGTCGCTGAGCGAACCGCCGCCGGGCACGAGGCTGCGGTCGTCGCGGGCTTGGCTCCACGCCAGAAACAGCGTGGAACCAGGGCGATACTCCCAGCGCAGCACGGCGTTGGAACGGAACTCACGCACAGCGAAATCCGGATCGGGGATGGAAAAATCCACGGTCCCGTCGGCGTTGCGATCAATGCGGATCGTGCGGCTGGCGGAGTCGACAGCGGCGCGATCCGGGCCGAAGGTGGACATGCGATCGACGAATCGCGACGCACGTGGAGCGACGACCTCGCGCAGCGCACGATAGTCACCCACGCTGGCAAACGGCTGCGCATACACGTCAATCGACATCGTCTTGGTAATCGCGTAGCCGGCACGCACCACAAGCAGCGCGGTGCGCTGTTGCAAGTCGCCCATGAGATACGTTCGTTCGCCGTTGACGACCTGCGTGCGCACGTATTGGGCCGGATCGCTGTTGCGCACCAGCGTGGGCTGCAGCGTGAGCGATGCGCGCGGAGCGGGGCGCACGGTGAGCGTCGGGGACACCGTCATCTGCAGGCGGCCGGTCTCCTCCTGATGCGTGCCGCGAAAGCGTACCGCAGCCACCGTGGTGCGTCGCGTGTTGCTGCTCAGCGAGAGGTTCCAATCATTGTGCGCTGGAATGATGAGCCCCGGTCCGCCGCGCAGCTCCCACGTGGAGATCGATGGCATCCAGCGCTGCAGCGAGTACGTCCCCTCGACGAGGTTGTTGAACACATAGCTGCCGTTGAAGTCGGCCTCCCGCCGTGCGCTCTCTGATCCGAACGAGTAGCCATCGATGAGCGTGAGGTTGGCGCTCCAGCTCCGCAGCCACCGTCCCGGCGTGAAGCTGCGGTAGCCGAAGGTACCGAGCGCGTAGTACACGTCGGCGTATGTCTGGTAGCCCCCCTCGTTCACATCGATTCCGGGCGAGCGCGCCCCACCCCCGACATTGAAAGTCCAGTTACCGGCAATCTTGCGCAGATACATTTCGCCCGCCCAGCCGCGCATGGACGTGGCAGATGAGTCGACCGTGAGATAGTCGGCATCGGGTCGCTGGAAGCGGTGCACCGCGTTCGTCTGCAACGACAGAAGGGACGCGGGCGAGCCGCGCAGATCGCTCCCCACGAGCCACCCGGTCAGACGGTACCGGTCGCGGCCGAACTGATGGAACCAGTTCACGCCACCCACCTGCGCGGATCGCCGCAATCCGTTAAGCCGCTCATCACTCAAGGCGCGCTGCGTCGTGGTGCCGATCAGTCCGAGACCGGTGCGACCGCGGCGGAAGTCGCGTGCGATACGCACCACGCCGAACTGTGCCGCCGGCTCGACGGGCTCGCTCAGCAGCCGGCCGTCGGCATCGGCGATGCGC
>JBGTOG010000047.1:0-5677 GCA_041742675.1 Gemmatimonadaceae bacterium
CGTCCTGTGCCGTGTCCGTTGTTGCGTCGTGCGCCGGTGGCTCAGCGGCGGCACGCGTGGCTTCCGGCGCCGCGGCGGCGTCGTGCGTGGTGGCACCAGCCTTCAACTCCTGCTTCGTCTCCGACGACGTCGCCTCCGGCGTGTCCGACTTTGTGGCCGGCGCCGCATCGCCCCCCCCCGCACCTGCCAGCATCTCGCTGATGTCTTCATCCGCGCCGGCAATGATGCCGATCAGCTGACCCACGGGGGCCGTGGCATCGTCAGCAATCAGTCGCTTGCGCAGCACGCCTTCACCGCGTGCGACGAGCTCCATGATGGCCTTGTCCGTTTCCACTTCCGCGAGCACATCGCCGTTGGCAATGGTATCGCCTTCGTTCTTGAGCCACTTCGCCAGACGCCCTTCTTCCATCGTCGGCGAGAGCGCCTCCATCATCACTTTGGTTGCCATGTTCGCGCTCGGCTCAGTCTTCGATGTACATGACTTTCTTCACGGCCGCGATCGTCTTGGGGACGTCGGGCTTGGCGGCCTTTTCAATCGCTTTCGCATACGGCATGGGCGTATCGGCCTGATGCACTCGCAGCACGGGTGCGTCGAGATGATCGAAGCAGTGGCGCTGCACGTAGTCCACCACTTGCGCGCCCACACCGCACACTTCCCACCCTTCTTCCACCACGACGGCGCGATTGGTTTTGCGCACGGACTCCACAATCGCATCCACGTCCATTGGCCGCACCGTGCGCAGGTCGACCACGTCGCACGTGATGCCTTCTTTCGCGAGCTGGTCCGCCGCCTGCAGCGAGACCAGCACCATCTTGCCGTGCGTAATCAGCGAGCAGTGTGTGCCTTCGCGCTTGAGATCCGCTTTGCCAATGGGGATCACATACTCTTCGTCGGGCACTTCACCCTTGGTGTTGTACAGCATCTCGCCTTCGAGAAAGCACACCGGGTTGTCGTCGCGAATGGCCGCCTTGAGCAGTCCCTTGGCGTCATACGGCGTGCCGGGCACGACGACTTTCAGCCCCGGAATGTGCGCCAGCCACGACTCCCACGCCTGCGAATGCTGCGCTGCGAGCTGCAACGCCGATCCGTTCGGTCCACGAAAGACCATCGGCATGGGAAACTGGCCGTTGGTCATGTAGAGCATTTTTGCGGCCGCGTTCACCACCTGGTCGAGGGCGAGCAGCGAGAAGTTCCACGTCATGAACTCAATGATCGGGCGCAACCCCACCATGGCGGCGCCCACACCAACGCCGGCGAAGCCAAGTTCGGTGATGGGTGTGTCGACCACGCGCATCTCGCCAAACTCCTGCAGCAGTCCCTTGGAGACCTTATACGCGCCCTGATACACCGCGACTTCCTCACCCATGAGGAAAACACGATCATCGCGCGCCATCTCTTCCCGGAGCGCCTGATTCAGCGCTTCACGATACGTAATGACAGCCATGTGTGAGGTCAGTCCGAAGTAGTGTCAACAAGCACATGCTCGTACAGCGCGTCGAGCTCAGGCTCCGGGCTGTTCTCTGCGAAATCGATCGAATCCTGCACAATCGCCTTGATCTCATCATCCATGGCGTTCCACTCGCTATCCGTGAGATCGCCGTTCTCTTCCATCTGCGAACGCAACAACACGACCGGATCGCGCTTGAGGTACTTCTCCAGTTCTTCCTTGGTGCGATACGTGCCGCTCACCGCATCCGACATGGAGTGGCCCATGAAGCGATACGTACGAATCTCCAGCAGCGTGGGCATGGATTCCGTGCGCGCGCGGGCAATCGCCTCTTCAGCGGCGGCTCGCACGGCAAACACATCCTGTCCGTCTACCACATCGCGCGGCATGTCATACGAGGCGCCGCGCTTGTAGATGTCGTTGATGGCTGACGCACGCTCAACCGCCGTGCCCATGCCGTAGCGATTGTTCTCGATCACAAACAAGCACGGCAGCTTCCAGAGCGCGGCCATGTTGAGCGCTTCGTGAAACGCGCCGTTGTTCACAGCGGCTTCGCCCATAAAGCAGACAATCACCTGATCACCGCCGCGATACTTGATCGCAAACCCCACACCGGCAGCGATTGGAATATGTCCGCCAACGATGCCGTGACCGCCGAGGAATCCGAGTGACTTGTCGAACAGGTGCATTGAGCCGCCCTTGCCGCCCACACATCCGTCCACGCGTCCAAATAGTTCCGCCATCACGGCGCGTGGTGTCATGCCTCGCGCGAGCGCCTGTCCGTGATCGCGATACGTGGTGATCACGTAGTCATCATCACGCAGCAGCGAAATGAAACCGGTGCTGACGGCTTCCTGTCCGATATACAAATGACAGAAACCGCCAATGCGGCCAATCGCATACATCTCGGCCGTGCGCTCTTCAAAACGCCGCTGCAACAGCATCGAGTACAACAACTCGGAGTGCAGCTTCTTGCGTTCTTCGGGCGACTGACCACCCGCGCTTCTGGCGGGCTGTTTTGCCTCGCCGCTCGCTTTGGCGCTCGCGCTGCTGCTGCGGCGGGCTTTCGACTTGGTGGTGCTCATGTGCGTAGGGGAGTGGGCAACGGCGTGGCGGCTTCGATGCGCCACGCCAGTCAGATCAGACGCCGGCAGCCTGGACTTGCTCCCACGCGTGGTAGCTCGACCGCACCAGCGGTCCACTCTCCACATGGCGGAAGCCCATCTCCATGCCAACTGTTCTGAACCAGGCAAACTCGTCAGGCGTGACGAAACGATCGAGCGCAATGTGTCCGTCGGACGGGCGCAGATACTGACCAAGCGTGAGAATGTCCACGTTGACGGCGCGCAGATCACGCATCACTTCCACAACTTCTTCATTCGTCTCGCCCATGCCAAGGATGATCCCCGTTTTGGTGGGAATATCCGGTGCAATGCGCTTGGCGAGACGGAAAATGTTCATCACGCGTTCGTAGCGACCGCCCGGGCGCGCTTTCTTGTACAGACGCGGCACCGTTTCCGTGTTGTGATTGTAGATCTCCGGACGCGCTTCCAGTACGGCACGAATGGAATCCTCGTTGCCCTGAAAATCAGGGACCAGTACTTCGACCGAGCAGCCGGGCAGGCGCTGGTGAATCTGTCGGATGGTTTCCGCGAAGATGTACGCGCCAAAGTCGGGCAGATCGTCCCGGTCTACCGAGGTGATCACGGCATGTTGCAATCCGAGCTTGGCAACCGCTTCACCAACGCGCTCCGGTTCGGCGATGTCGTACGCCGGCGGGCGCCCGTGCGAAACGGCGCAGTAGGCACAGTTGCGCGTGCAGACATCGCCCAGAATCATGAACGTGGCCGTGCCGTGCTCCCAGCATTCGCCGATGTTCGGGCAATGCGCTTCCTGACAGACAGTGTGGAGATTCATCTCCTTCATCATCTGTGTGAGGCGCAGGTACGTGGGTCCACCCGGCGCCTTGACCTTCAGCCACGACGGCTTGCGCTCGGGCAGCGGATCGCGGCGATGCCGTCCCATGATCTGATAAAGCTGCTCGGCCATACAGGGCTGCGGGGCAAAGGGAAAGCGATGCGTCATTGGGTGACGCGAGGGCAAGCTACTGCGGGGGACAGAGGGCTACCAGACAAGATAACCGATATTGCGAAGCAAGGGGGTTAGCGGCTTCGGCTGGGAGTGGCGAAACCCTGCACACGGCTGTCGCGTAGGATATGCACAGGCGGCCGACACGCGGGCGCCGAGTCTTCCCGGAGAACCCGATACATGTTGCGCACCATCTTTGCGGTTGGCGCTCTCGCGCTGCTTGGACTTGTGGCGTTGAAGCTGGTCTTCGGCCTCATGGGGCCGCTGGTGGCTGTGCTTTTCTGGCTGGCCGGCTGGGCGTTGAAAGTCGCCGTGCTGGGGCTGGTCGGGTATTTCGTGATCCGACTGGTGAGCCCGAACACGGCTCAGCGGCTCAAGGACAAGTGGGGGGGCGGGTCGCGGTACTGAGTACACCGCGCACGGCCTGGGACTTGGCCGTCGTCGTGGCCTGCCTATCGCCGCAGTTCAAACTCAGTAGCGGCGCCCGCGTGTTCGGTTCGATCCGAACCCGTGCGAACAATCGCGCGTACCTCGTACCGACCGGGCTCCAGCGATGACAGCGCGAACGGCAGCGAATAGCCCGTGTGGTTCTCGCTGCGTACCAGCGGCTCCAGCGCACCTACTTCCACGCGCACCGTCTGGCCGTCCTCTGTAGGGCGAAAGATGCCGAGCATCTGCCCCCATGTGCTTCGATCGAGTCGTCTGAACTCCAGCGCCGCGACGGCGCGCATCTACAGTACGAACCACGCTGTCCGTGGGCGTTCGGCTGAATGCAACGCCGGCTGCTCCCGAGTGCTCCAGGCTCCCGGTTTGAAACGCGGCCAGCAGTCGACGCCCTGACGCGCGTGGCATCGTCAGCGCCTGAAACTCCGCAACACGATCAAATCGCTGGTGCCGACCATACGCCTCGGCCGACCCAAGCCACGGCTGCGTCACGTTCCGGATCAGGCCGCGCGACGTGAACATGCGTTGAGACAGCAGCATCGGCGCTCCGGGTCGGGTGAGACAGTCGCGATTCGGACAACTGACCGCGCCTACAGGGACTGGAGCGGGCCACACGCCAAGCCGGCTCGAGTCCGAGGACGTGACACGCGCAAATCGCTCCGGCACCAGCGGAAGAAACTCATAGCGTGGCCCGGACAGATCCCAGAGCCGGACAAGGCGGGGTTCTCCGCGTCTGACCCGCGGTCGGTTGACGTCTAACCAGACACCAACGAAATAGACGCCGTAGCGCGTCGCGAGCACAGGCAACCCCTCCGCGGCCCAGCCGCGACTGGACTTGTACATCTTTGTCGTATAGCCATGGGCGATCAGCAGCTCGAGATGATGGGTGAAGAAGTCGTTGTGAACACTTTGATCGTGGCAGCGCCGGCAGCATTCGCCATTTGCACGCCTGGTCGGCGTGCATCTTTGTGAACATGTCTGCAAACCGCTGTTCCGCGCTCTGAATCTCGCCCAGCCGGTGATGGGCCAGCCCCTACATGGCGTCACACCACCATGCGGAAGACGCGCACGCGGCCAGCGGAATATCCAGCGCTTCGCGACTTCGTCGCCAGGCGTGCACAAAGAAGAGCGACTCGTCGAGCAACGTGTGTGCGGCCGCCACGCACGCGCTGATCTCGGAGATCGACGAGGGGCGACCTGCAGGCAGTGCTGCGTAAAAGCGCCAGCGTTCGTGCACGACCTGTGTACCGATGCTGTCGACGCTTGGCGCGAGCGGTAGCATTACAAGCGGTCGGGCGGATCCGCAGGACCAACTCGACACGGCTAGTCGCAGCAGACTGCCGGCTGTTACACACCTGCGGAGTGCTGACCAACGCGGACTCGAAGGTGACGCGGAGATCGGTGCGAACACGGTCTCAGACTTTACGGATGGGGCCAGGATAGCGCGCCACGATCGCATCGCTCGTCAGCAGCGTCACTCCTTCACACTGCGCCTGGGCGACGAGCAGCCGATCAAACGGGTCGCGGTGTAGATCGGGCAGCCCCTCCACCTGCACCGCATGCTCACTGGTGACGGCGAGCTCGCGGTAGCCGTTGTCGAGCAATCCGCGGCGGAGCACGCGCGGCGCCACCTTGAAATCGACTCGGCCGAGCTGCGCCTTGATGGTGACTTCCCAGAGGCTGGCGGCGCTGAACCA
>JBGTOG010000071.1:0-2688 GCA_041742675.1 Gemmatimonadaceae bacterium
CATCCACAGCTTGAGCGAGCGAAAGCGCCGACCGAGCTGCACGCCGTAATCCATCAGGTTGACCACCTGATCACCTTCCGGCGTGCGCAAATACTCGGCGACCAGCGAGAACGCACTGCGCAGCGCCTCCGGTCGGCGCGTATACAGCACCGAACAATCCACTGGCGTGAACAGCCACTTGTGCGGGTTCACCACCAGCGAGTCGGCGGCATCCACGCCTTCAAGCAACCAGCGCAACTCCGGTACAATCGCCGCCGGCCCGCCGTATGCACCGTCCACGTGCACCCAGCAGTCAAACGCCTTGGCGACCGGCACAATCTCGCGCACGCTGTCCACACTTGAAGTGCTGGTGGTACCAACGGTGGCAATCACAGCCACAGGACGCATGCCTGCCGCAACATCGGCTTCCAACTGCTCGCGCAGTGCGTCAGGACGCATGCGATAGGCCGCGTCAACCGGAATCTTGACCACGTTTTCGTGACCAAACCCCAGTGTGATCGCCGCCTTGTCGACACTCGAATGTGCATGCTCCGAGGCGTACACACGCAGCACCGGCAGATCACTGCGCCCCGCCATGCCACGCGCACGCACATCACGTCCGGTCGCTTCACGCGCGGCGGCCAGTGCGTACAACGTGGAGATCGACGCGGTGTCGGTAATCTCGCCAAACCACCCCTCGCCCAGCCCCATGAGCTGGCGCAACCAGTCCACCGTGCGCAGTTCAAGCTCCGTTGCGGCAGGACTGGTCAGCCACAACATGTTGTTGACATTCAACCCTGCAGCAAACAACTCGCCAAGTATGCCGGGATACGATCCCGAGATGGAGAAGTAGCCAAAAAACGCCGGATGATTCCAGTGCGTGATGCCCGGCATGATGACGTTGTGAAAATCGCGCACAATGTCATCGAGCGATTCACCAAGCACGGGTGGCGCGAGCGGCAGCTGCGCGGCGATGTCACCCGGTGCGACCTTGGGACGCACCGGATGTCGCTCCGGGTGTTCGAGATAGTCGGCAATCCAGTCAACCGCAGCGTGTGCAGAGCGACGAAACTCTTCGGGCGGCAGATCGCCCAGGTGATGCGTGGGCGAATCGGTCACGGCGTACCGGATGCGGGGGTCGCACCTGCGCGCACCGTCGGATACGTGATGCCAAGCTGTTCGAGGTACGTGCCAAACCGCGACGGATCGTAATACAGTTTGCGCAGCTCGGGACGATAGCGGTTCATGATCTCCGCATTGAGCGTGGTCACAGGCTGATCGCCGGGCCGAATAAACGGCTGATATTTCACATCCTTCGTTTGCACATCACGGAAGTACGTCCACGCATTGGCGACCAGACTTGGTGTCAGCAGCAGATCAAGCATTGTAAGTGCCTGTACCTTGGCACCGGCCAGCGCACCCTTGTGCGCAATGGGTGTGGCCATGGCAATCGTGTTCGCCCAGTTGTGGCCCGGCAGCCCCGGAATGTTCGACGGGTAGCGCAGCGTAATCGTGGGCACGTTCCATGACACGTCACCAATGTCATCGCTGCCACCGCCCATGAAGTTCTGCGCTGTTTCGGCACCTCGCAGTGGTCCGATTTGTGAACTCATGCCAAACCCCGGCTGTCCAAGCTCCTTCTGAATACCGTTTGCCAACGCAAGATCCTTCTCGTCCCATTTTGGCATGCCCACCTGCTTGATGTTTTCGTACGTGGCCTCGGCGATGGGCTTGCTGAAGTGTGCCGACCAACCCGAGCCCAGTATGCGCACGGTGTCGAGCTCCGTGTCCGTCATCATCGCTGCGCCCTTCGCGATGCGCTGACCGATGTCGAACAGCTCCATCGTGCGCGGATAGTCCTGTTCACGAAAGTAGAACCAGATGCTGGCTGTGCTGGGCACCACGTTCGGTTGATCACCACCGTCGCGCACCACGTAGTGCGAGCGCGTGGCGAGTCGGAGATGCTCGCGGCGGTATTCCCATCCGTTGGCCATTAGCATCACCGCATCGAGCGCACTCCGACCCCGCCACGGACCACCGGCGGCGTGTGCACTGGTGCCTTTGAATTTGAACTCCGCTGAAATAAGTGCCGCTTGTCCACTGGCGCCCCAGGCCACACCAAGATCACTGGAGACGTGCGTGAACAGCGCGACGTCAGCGTCCTTGAACAGCCCCTCGCGTACGAGAAAGGCTTTGCCGGCCATGAGTTCTTCGGCCACTCCGGGCCAGAGCACGAGTGTGCCCGAGAGTTTTTCGCGCTCCATGAGCTGCTTTACCGCCAGCGCGGCCACGACATTGACTGCCTGACCGGAGTTGTGTCCTTCCCCGTGCCCCGGACCACCTTCCAGCAGCGGCTCACGATACGCCACACCCGGTTTCTGCGATGTTTGCGGAATCCCGTCCACATCGGAGCCCAGCGTGATCACGGGCTTGCCCGAGCCCCAGCGCGCTACCCACGCCGTCGGCATGCCGGCCACACCGCGCTCGATGCGAAAGCCCTCCTTTTCGAGCATGCCGGTGAGATAGCGGGCCGTCTCGACTTCTTCAAAGCCCAGCTCACCGAACGAAAAGAGCATGTCCACGATTTCCTGCACACGCTTGGCATCACCTTCGACCATCGTGAGCACTTCGGTCTTGAGCGCGCTCAGGCGCGGGTCGGCGGCGGGTGTTTGTGCGGAAACCGAAACGGAGATCAGTGGCGCGGCGCAC
>JBGTOG010000088.1:0-5744 GCA_041742675.1 Gemmatimonadaceae bacterium
CCAGGAGTACGCGCGACCGGAGACGGTGCGCCCGCCGGCGGCAGCGGCGACAGGCCGCCACCACACGCGGAGAGCAGCAACAGCACCGCGATGACCGACCCCGCTGTACGCACCGCCGCTGCGATCCCCGGCCACGCCGTACGCACTGTCGCTGCGATCACTCCACCGAAGAGTGCGTCTCGAAATACGGTTCGAGAAAAACCACCAGATCTTCCACCGTATTCACCCGCCCTTTCATCTCGTCGAGGTCGTGCGCCTTGGGCAATCGCGCGCCGGCGCGGTCAGCGATCACCAGCGCAGCGTCTTCGATATCGAGACCGTCCAGATGGTACACGCTGCGCAGATTGTGTCCGGGCGTCACGATAAAATGGGACGCGTCGTCCTCGCCCACTGCCTCGCGACGCTCAATGAGATGCGCGTACGTGCGTTCCAGTAGCGCCGCAGGAATCTCGCGCCCTTGAAACGCAGCCATGAACTGCGCGAGGCCGTCACGCACATACGACTTGCGGTCGGACTGCACACGGAGTCTGGCCAACTGAATGGCACCGGCAGCCATGACAAGCAGCGAGAGAATAATGGTGGCACGCACCAGAGCGCATCCTCGGGACAGTGAACCAGCATCGAGCGTACATCTGCAACGTCAATATGTGTCATAACTTACGATCCCGCATCAGTTTGGTGACGAATGGGCCACCATCCGGGCCGCCGATCCCTCACGCCGCGCGTGCCGAACGCCGCCAATGCGCACTGAGGCAGGCCGGGAACCAGACGGATTCGTCAACAGTTTCGTTGTCGATTCTTGATTCCCGAACTAGATTGTCTGGTATGAATGATGTGATCGGCACACTGGGCGGCTACCGCGGCGTTCGAGCGGACCTCCTGGTGACGCTCAAGAAGGAACAGCCGCTAACGGCCGGCGAACTCGCTGCCCGGTATGGACTTACGCCCAACGCGTTGCGTCGCCACCTCAAAGTGCTCGAGGAGGATGGCGTGGTGCGCTACCAGCGTGAGGTGCGCGGAGTTGGCGCTCCGGTATTCGCCTATCGCCTCACCGACGCTGGCGAGGCCGTGTTTCCCCGCCGATACGCATCGGTTCTGGCCTCGGCGCTGGAAGCGTTGCAGTCGGAACGAGGCGCGCGATCGGTTGCACGTGTGCTCACGCGCGAATGGGACGCGCTGGCTGCCGACGCGGCACCGGTGCTGAACGGGCTCCCGCTTTCGGAGCGGGTGCAGTTGGTGGCCGAGTTGCTCACCTCGCGTGGGTACATGGCGGAAGGCGAAGTGCTGGATAAGGAGCGGGCCACGCTGCGCATTCATAACTGCGCGATGTGTGAAATCGCGCTGCAGTTCCCCGAAGCGTGCGAGGTCGAGGCGCGACAGCTGGCGCGACTGCTCGGCGGTTCGGTCGTGCGCCGAGAACACCGGCTGGGTGGTGCGGCGCTGTGTTCGTATGACGTCGCCGGCACCGTGGCCGATGACGATTCCGAAGTAAACGTTGACGTTCCGTCCGTGATTGGTGCGAGTGCACTGGTAGCGAACGGGCCCACTGCGTGGGATGAGGAGCAGGCATGAGCGCGACGATCGACCAACTGGTCAACCGTGAATATCAATATGGCTTCAGCACCGATATCGAATCGGACACGCTGCCGCCCGGACTGAGCGAAGACACTGTTCGCTTCATCTCGGCCAAGAAGAACGAACCCGAGTGGTTGCTCGAGTGGCGCCTCAAGGCCTATCGCCGCTGGCTCACGATGACGGAGCCGCACTGGCCGAATGTCACGTACGAGCCGATCGACTATCAGGCGTCGTCGTACTATTCCGCGCCCAAATCGGTGAACCCGCTTGGTTCGCTTGATGAAGTTGATCCCAAGTTGCTGGAGACGTACGCCAAGCTTGGCATTTCGCTGAACGAGCAGAAGCGCCTGAGCGGTGTGGCTGTCGACGCGGTGTTCGATTCCGTGAGCGTAGGCACCACGTTCCGCGCAGAGTTGGCGAAAGAGGGCATCATCTTCTGTTCCTTTGGTGAAGCGGTGCGCGAACATGGGGATCTGGTGCGCCAGTATCTCGGTTCCGTCGTTCCCTACAGCGACAACTTCTTCGCTGCGCTCAACTCGGCGGTATTTTCGGACGGCTCGTTCTGCTACATCCCCAAGGGGGTGCGTTGTCCGATGGAGCTGTCCACGTACTTCCGCATCAATCAGGCGACGACGGGCCAGTTTGAGCGCACGCTGATCGTGGCTGACGAAGGCTCGTATGTGAGCTATCTCGAAGGCTGCACGGCGCCCAAGCGCGATACGAATCAGCTGCACGCGGCGGTGGTGGAAATCATTGCGCTTGATAATGCCACGGTGAAGTACTCCACTGTGCAGAACTGGTACGCTGGTGACGAGGATGGCCTGGGCGGCATCTACAACTTCGTCACCAAGCGCGGCAAGGCGATGAAGAACAGCAAGATCTCCTGGACGCAGGTAGAGACTGGTTCGGCGATCACCTGGAAGTATCCGAGCGTGATCCTGCAGGGTGACAATGCGGTTGGCGAGTTTTACTCGGTGGCTGTGGCCTCCAAGATGCAGCAGGCCGATACCGGCACGAAGATGATTCACATTGGTCGCAATACGAAATCCAACATCGTGAGCAAGGGTATCTCCGCGATGAAGGGACAGAACTCGTATCGCGGCAAGGTGCACATCCTGCCCAAGGCAGAAGGCGCGCGCAACTACACGCAGTGCGACTCCATGCTGGTGGGCAATGAATGTGGTGCGCACACGTTTCCGTACATCGAAGTGCAGAACAACTCTGCGATCCTCGAACACGAAGCGTCCACGAGCAAGATTGGTGAAGATCAGATCTTCTACCTCAAGCAGCGCGGGCTCGACGCCGAACAGGCCGTGTCAATGATCGTGAGTGGATTCTGCAAGGAAGTTTTCAAGGAGCTGCCCATGGAGTTCGCGCTCGAAGCGCAGCAGCTGCTGGGTATCACGCTTGAAGGCAGCGTTGGCTGAGTTTTCGCCACGCTGTCGGGTCGCACACTTTCGCACGTTTACATGAACCGGGGCAGCTGCCCCACTGCACATAGACCGCACATGCTCGAGATTCGTGATCTGCACGCTTCCGTTGATGGCACGCCCATCCTCAAGGGTATTTCGCTGACGGTAAACGCCGGTGAAGTGCACGCCGTGATGGGGCCGAATGGCTCCGGCAAAAGTACGCTGGCGCAGGTGCTGGCCGGACATCCCGCGTTTGAAATCACCAGTGGTGAAGTGTTGTACCACGGCGAAAATCTCATGGAGATGGACGCCGAAGTGCGCGCGCAGCAGGGTGTGTTTCTTGCGTTTCAGTATCCGGTGGAGATTCCGGGTGTATCGAACGCGTATTTCCTGCGCGCCGCATACAACGCGAAGCGCAAGGCGCAGGGTCTCGAAGAAGTGGATCCCATGGAGTTCCTTGATCTCGTTGAGGAGCAGCTCAAGCTGGTGGACATGGACCCGGCGATGTTGCACCGCTCGGTGAACGCGGGCTTCTCGGGCGGTGAGAAGAAGCGCAACGAGATTCTGCAGATGGCGGTGCTTACGCCCACGCTCGCGATTCTTGACGAGACGGACTCCGGCCTTGATATCGATGCGCTGCGCATTGTGGCCAACGGTGTGAACTCGCTCAAGCGTCCGGACAACGCCACGATTCTTGTCACACACTATCAGCGTCTGCTGAACTACATCGTGCCGGACTTTGTGCACGTGCTGGCGGACGGTCGCATTGTGAAGTCGGGCGGCAAGGAGCTGGCGCATGAACTCGAGGCGCGCGGGTACGACTGGCTCACGGAGGCGGTGGCGTGAGCACAACGATTCTCGCTCCACAGCTGCTTGAGCAGGCCACGGCGTCGGCATCTGCCGATGCGCCGGAGGCGTTACGTGCGCAGCGGGCGGCCGGTGCGCGTGAGTTCAAGCGCGTCGGGTTGCCCACGACCAAGGTGGAAGACTGGCATTACACGAGTGTGGCGTCGATTGCGAACGCCACGTTTGTGCCTATGAGCGGTAATGCGTCTGGGCTCACGCTTGACCAGCTCACCAACTATCGCTTCTCAACGTCGTGGCCCACGCTCGTGTTTGTGAACGGAGTGCATGCGCCTTCGTTATCCAGCATTGACGTGCTCCCCGATGGCGTGCGTGTGCTTACGCTTGCGCAGGCGGTCGTCGAGTTGGGCGACGTCGTCGCGCGCCAGCTCGGCGCCGCAGCACCGGCGGAGCGCGATGGCTTCACCGCGCTCAACGCATCGTTCCTGGGCGAAGGTGCGGTGGTGCATGTGGCCAAGGAAATGGTTGTCGATACTCCGGTGCACATCATGTTTGTCACTACGGACGCCGGTGCCGGCGGCATGCAGCATCCGCGCGTGCTGTTGTACGCTGAGCGTCACGCGAAAGCGAGCGTGATTGAAAGCTGGGTCGGCCTTACCGACAGCCAGTACTTCTCCAACACGGTCACCGAAGTGGTGGTGGAAGACGGGGCCACGCTTAATCACCTCAAGGTGCAGCGCGAAGGTCGCAATTCGTTTCACGTGGGCACCATTGAAGCCCGTCAGGGGCGCGATTCACATTATGTGTCCTTCTGTTTCAGCACCGGTGCGCAGCTCTCGCGTACCAACATATACACGGTGCTCGATGGCGAAGGGTGCGGCACCACACTCAACGGCCTTACCATGCTTGATGGCTCGCAGCATGGCGATGTGCAAACGCGCATCGAACACGCCAAGCCGCAGTGCTTCAGCCGCCAGATCTACAAGAGTGTGCTCGACGACACGTCGCACGGCGTGTTTAACGGGAAGGTGTATGTACAGTCCATCGCCCAGCAGACTGACGGCAAGCAGACCAACAACACGCTGCTGCTGTCGAAGACCGCCCAGGTGGATGCCAAGCCGCAGCTCGAGATTTTTGCCGACGATGTGAAGTGCACGCACGGCGCCACGGTGGGGCAGATCGATCAGACGTCGCTGTTCTACATGAAGAGCCGCGGCATTGATGCCGAGACCTCGCGGCAGTTGCTCACGTATGCGTTTGCCGCCGACGTGCTCGAAACAATCGAGAATGAAACGATCCGCGATGAGCTCGAGCGCATCAGCCGCCAGCGCTTCACCTCGGCTGCTGACTGAGCATCGCATGTCTGACCTGCAGGAGCTGTATCAGTCGGTCATTCTCGACCACAACCGCACACCGCGCAACTTTGGCCCGCTCGACGGGGCTACGGGCACAGCGGAGGGGAAGAATCCGCTGTGCGGTGATCAAGTGGAAGTGGCAGTCAAGCTTGATGGTGATGTGGTGAGTGATGTGCGCTTCACCGGTCATGGCTGCGCGATTTCCAAGGCCTCGGCGTCATTGATGACGGCGGCGGTGCGTGGCAAGTCGCGCGCTGAGGTGGATGCGCTGTTCGACAGGTTTCATGCGCTCGTCACCGGGCGCGCGGTGGAGGCGGACATTACGCGCGAGAAGCTGGGGCAGCTCGTGGTGTTCTCGAGTGTATCGCGCTTCCCCATTCGGGTGAAGTGCGCGTCGTTGGCGTGGCATACGCTGCGCGCGGCGCTTGGGAACGATGCCGCGGGTGTGCCTGTGTCCACGGAGTAGTGGTGCCAACGCCGGCCAAGCGTGGCGAGCCCATTCTCTGTCTGGTGGGAAAACTCACCGACTTTGAAGACGGTATTCCGAAGGGTGTTGACACCCACATCGGGCCTCGCGTGTGTGTGGTTCGTCGTGGCG
>JBGTOG010000111.1:0-7633 GCA_041742675.1 Gemmatimonadaceae bacterium
CAGCGTAACCTGATTGCCGTCACCGCGACCAAAGAGTGAGCGCACGGCCTGCCAGGTGGAGCCATCACTCCGGCGTACTTCGAGCGCGATATCGGGCGCGCTGTCTTCCGGCGCACCGTACGTTTCCCAGTACAGCTCCACACCTTCATCGCGGCGAACATTCACGCGCGGCAACAAACGTTCTACTGCGGGATACTCGCGCGCCGCCGCTCCGGTCCGAAGTTCATCGGCGATGACGGCGTCCAGCCCGCGCGGATCCGGCGTGAGCATGACAATGCGTGAAGCTGAGATGGTGCCGGAAGGCGAAGCGTTGTCCTCCGGCCAGTAGAACCGATGCCGGATCGCTTCCTTGTCCGCGACAATCGCTTCAAGACTCAGCACACCGCCGCGATTGGGAATCATTCCGCGTACACGCACGGCGCCATCGCGTGTCGGCGCGCCAACGAGCCTGACAATTCCACTCGACGGATTCTCGCTGAACGCAACACCACCAAAGCCGATGTCCTGCGGCCGTGATTCGGTCGAATAGGCAACGAGCAGTTCACGCGCGGTATCGCGCCGCAGCGTGACCACCTGCTGATCGCGCACCGTGCGAAAACGCAACGAGCGCCCATAGGCCTCGTTGGAACCGTAGTACGCGGGAGAGAGTCGAACCTGACCGTCGAAGGTGAAGAGCCAATGTTCGCGAATCGGTGGTGCGCCAGGCCGTTCACGACGACAGCGAATCTCGAGATCATCCGGACAGGTGTTGGCGACGGGAACGGGCGCCGGCCACGCGGCCAATCCCGTCGTGTCGTCCGGCCCAACCTTGCGATAGTTCGGGGCGTGCACGCTCAGAAACTCGTAGTGCGGTGCGGCGAGCTCTGAAAGCCGCGTCCACTCCCGATCCGGATGCCCACGAAGGAAGGCCCCAGGGCTCTGCAGCCCGGGCGTCAAATCCTCCGCCACATTGCGATCATGCAATTCCTTGAGGGAGGGCACCCGCGCCATTTCCTCTGGTGATGCGAAACCACTTTGCGACCCTCGCAAGAGAAAATCGAGTCGCTGCGTATCCGGCAAAGGAACGCCACGATTGCGGTACGGCACATCGTATAAACCCCAACGAAGCGCGGTCACAAGCCGGTGCGAGACGTTGAGCTCTCGCGCCTGCACGCCATCGGCCGGAACGAAACCTTCACCGCGCAGCAGCTCCTCCTGGCGCACCAGCAGTTCAAAGAGCACGCGTCGCGAGAGATGTTCGGTCCAGCGGTCATTGCCGGGTTCGAGCCAGAGCGGATCGCCAAGCCACCACATCTCCGCATCGTCATTCCCTCGATAATCGCAGCGCGGACCAGCGACCTCCGGCAAGGACCGCCAGGAACAGGCGGTGGCCGAGTCCATCTGCGAGAACATGCGTTCGAAGGAGCGCTCAGCACCCTCCGTGTCGAACAGTCGATGCTTCGCGAATCCATCGAGTGCATCGCACCACCACGGTGTGGAATCACACGCGGGTCGCGCCGATCGCAGCTGCGGTGCGGCACGCACGAGCGCATACACGAAGAACTGCACCTCGTCGATCATCGGATCGGCGCCGTCTCGACGTTTGAGCTGCTCGAGCTCATTGGCCATGGCCGCCGCGCTCCCTCGCAAGGTCACCTGCCGCGTGGAGTCTTCCTTGACCTTGGTGGCCGCCAGCGCGCAGTCGGCGAATGACACATCGCGGCACAAGGCGCGCAGTTGCAGCAGTGGACTGCGACGGCCGAGTTGCCCATTGATCGAATAGAACCGATGAATGGATGCCGCCATGTAGTAACGAACGGTGCTGTCACTGCCGATGCTCACGGATCCAATGCCGCGCTCCAGCGGCGGCTGATGCACGCACGCCGCAATCCCCACCGCGACCGCCAGCGCAACGATCGCGCCAACGGCCGAGCTCCACCGCTTGCCCACGCCCTACGACTCCCGCAGCGTCACCCTCACCCCCTACAACCTCGGCAACGTGACACCCGTCTGCCCCTGATACTTGCCCTTCTTGTCGCCATAGCTCACGTCAGGCGGCTCGTCGCCCTCAAAAAAGCACACCTGCGCTATGCCTTCGTTGGCGTAGATCTTGGCCGGTAGCGGCGTGGTGTTGGAGATCTCCAGCGTCACATAGCCTTCCCACTCCGGCTCAAACGGCGTCACGTTCGTGATGATGCCGCAGCGCGCGTAGGTGCTCTTGCCAACCGTGAGCGTGAGCACGTTGCGCGGAATGCGGAAGTATTCCACGCTGCGCGAGAGCGCAAAGGAGTTGGGCGGCACGATGCACACATCGCCCTCGTACTCCACGAACGATCTGGGATCGAACGCCTTGGGATCCACGATACTGCTGAGCACGTTCGTAAAGATGCGAAACTCATGGCTGACGCGCATGTCGTAGCCGTACGAGCTCACCCCGTACGAAATGACCGACGCGGCGCCTTCCACGTGGCGGACCTGGCGCTCGGCGAATGGCTCGATCATGCCGTGTTCGCGGGCCATCTGAGTGATCCAGCGGTCGTTCTTGAGCCCCATCGGGAGTCGGTTGCGGAGGGAAGGGAGGCAGTGCACGGCCACTTTAAGCGCGGCGCGACGGTCGGCGGCCAAGTTACGCCGAGGCGCCATGGCTGCCAAGTGAGCGCCTGTGCGATTGAGTGCGTGTGGTCCGCTTGCTAGCTTCCGATATCTATCATGTGAAATAGTTCACAAAGTGTTCTTTTGTCTCTGGCATGCTGCGCGAATATCTCCCGGTTCTCCTGCTCCTCGGCTTTGCGGCCGTCAACGCGGTCGTGATCATCGGCCTCGGGGAACTCGTCACGCGCTCCAGGCCCACGGCCATCAAGAAGCAGCCGTATGAGTCCGGCATGGCGCCCCTCGGCGACGCCAGGGACCGCTTTTCGGTGAAGTTCTATCTGGTCGCCATGCTATTCATCGTGTTTGATATCGAAACGGTTTTCATGATCCCATGGGGTGTGCATTACCAGCAGCTGTCCTGTGCCGTGCCGCTGATTGACAAAGCGTGTCCCTCGGGACAGCTGTCGTTCTTCGGGTTGGGTGAGATGCTGGTGTTCGCCGCCATTCTCTTCGTTGGTTATGTGTACGTGTGGAAGAAGGGAGGACTCACATGGGACTGATCAGCAAGGTGGGTGATGCTGGCGTCGTTCCGGTGCGTGCGCCGCTTCCAACCGCACCGCACGGTTCGTCGCAGGACAGCTGGGTCGCCACGCGACTCGATTTCCTCGTGAACTGGGCGCGCAGTTCGTCGATGTGGCCCATGCCGTTCGGCACCGCGTGCTGTGCGATCGAGTTCATGGCCACGGCGGCGAGCCGCTACGATCTGGCGCGTTTCGGGATGGAGCGGCTCAGCTTCTCGCCGCGCCAGGCTGACGTACTTATCTGTGCGGGTCGCGTGCCGTTCAAGCTGGCACCGGTGTTGCGCCGCATCTACCAGCAAATGCCGCAGCCGAAATGGGTGATCAGCATGGGCGCCTGTGCAAGTTCGGGCGGCATGTTCGACAACTACGCCGTGGTGCAGGGCATCGACACGATTATTCCCGTGGACGTATACGTGCCTGGGTGTCCGCCGCGCCCGGAGGCCCTGATGTACGCCATCATGATGTTGCACAAGAAGGTGCAGACGGAGCGGTTGAGTGACACCTCGTTGCGCGCCGAGATCGAGCCTGATCCGTCGAGCCATTTGTACATTTCGCCGTCGCGTATTGACGAGTTGTCTGAACCGTTCGGCAACTCTGTGCACCAAACGCGAAGCGCGCCGTGACCCCTTCACTGCCGCCATACCAGAGCCCGATGCCGGGTAGCGCACGCGAGGCCGCGGGACTTCCCGCGCCGACGACACCGCACAACGTGCCGCACCGCGGTGGTGTGGAGAACCCGAGCGTCGCGGCCCTGCGCGAGCGTTTCCCGCGAGACGTGGTGCGATCGCAGGTGATGTGGGGCGAGACAACCGTTGTGGTCACCAACGAAGCGGTGTACCCGATCATTCGCTTTCTGCGCGATGATACGGCGCACGCGTACAACTATCTCGTGGATGTCACGGCGGTCGAGTACCGCGAAGGTGACCAGCCCCTTGAAGTGGTCTGGCACCTGCGCTCACTGCCATGGCAGCGTTTTCTGCGGCTCAAGGTGGAGTTGGCCCCTGGGGAGCCGCTGGAGGTGCCGAGTATCACGGACCTGTATGCTGGTGCCAACTGGATTGAACGCGAATGCTACGACATGTTCGGCGTGACCTTCAGTGGTCACCCGGACCTTCGCCGCATTCTCATGTGGGACACGTACAAGGAAGGCCATCCGCTGCGCAAGGATTTTCCGCTGCGCGGACGATTCAGTCGCGCAGAGCAGTTGTCGCAGGCGCTGTCGATCGATTCGACGGGCAACTACACAATGAACGAGCTCTCGGTGGCAGAGGCATATCACGACCTGCCGGACGACATGAAGCAACGTTTCCGGTCGGCCCTGGCGGAAGCAGACGCCGCAGCGCTCGCGGCGTCCGAGGACGCGACGTGAGTAAACGCACCATTGAGATGGCTGTTGGTACGTCGGGATTGGATGCGATGGGACGTCCGATACGTGCGCCTCTGGCCGTTCGCGATCGTGGCGAACTGGCCGTGGAGCGTCCGTACGAGCCGGAGCTGGAAGGCGATCACATGCTCATCAACATCGGCCCGCAGCACCCGGCCACGCACGGCGTGTTGCGTTTGGTGCTGGAGCTGGATGGTGAGACCGTGGTGCGCTGTGTGCCGCACATTGGCTATTTGCACTGCGGCTTCGAAAAGATCGGCGAGTACCGTCAGTACAACCAGATCATTCCGTGGACGGATCGCGAAGACTATTTGAATTCGCTCGGCAACAACGTGGCCTTTGTGCTGGGCTGCGAACGACTGTTCGGTATTGAGATCACGCCGCGCTGCACGGTGTTGCGCGTGATTGCGATGGAGCTGTCTCGCCTCATGTCACACCTGGTGTGGATGGGAACAACCTGCATCGACATCGGCGCGTTCACGCCATTTCTCTGGTTGTATCAGGAGCGTGAGAATCTCTACAATCTGCTCGAAGCGTGGGTCGGGGCGCGTCTCACCACCAGTGCCACGCGCGTTGGCGGCATGGCGGCTGAGGTGCCCGACGGCTGGATGGACGGTCTGAACGCGTTCATTCGCAACTTCCCGAAAACGCTGAACGAATCCGACAAGATGCTCACGCGTCACGGCATCTGGATGGGGCGAACGGTGGGCATTGGCGCACTGACGGCGGAGGAGGCGATCAACGGCGGACTGTCCGGCGCGATGCTGCGCGCGTCGGGTGTGGCGTATGACGTGCGGAAGGATGCGCCGTATCTCGACTATGAGACGTACGACTTTGACGTCGCGGTGGGGACAAGCGGTGATGTGTACGATCGCTACCTCGTGCGCGTGGAAGAGATGCGTCAGAGCATTCGCATTCTTGAGCAAGCCGTGCAGCGTCTGCCGGACGGACCGCTCAACGTGGATGATCCGCGTGTGATCCTGCCGCCCAAGACGCGTGCGACGAGTCAGATGGAGAGCATGATCCACCACTTCAAGTTGGTGATGGAAGGGCCGCGTCCGCCGATCGGTGAAGTGTACGTGCCGGTGGAAAGTCCCAAGGGAGAAAAGGGCTACTATCTGGTCTCGGACGGCACGAGCAAGCCGGTGCGTTGGCGCATCCGTCCGCCGGCGTTCGTGAACTTGTCGGCAATACCGCGCATGGTGGAGGGGCACTTGCTCTCCGACGTCATTGCCATCAACGCCAGCATTGATATCGTAATGGGAGAGATTGACCGATGACGTACGGCCCGAGCGCGGGACAGCTGGTGCGTTCGCCCGAGCATCATCATGACGAGCCGTATACGCCCGTGTTTACTGGTGCTCGGCGCGCGGAGCTCGACACGATTTTGTCACGCTATCCCACCAAGATGGCGGCGCTGTTGCCCGCGCTGTGGATCGTGCAGGATACGCACGGGTGGGTGAGTGAAGCCGCGGTGGAGGAAGTGGCCGCCGTGCTTGACCTGACGCCGGCCTACGTGAAAGGTGTGCTGTCGTTCTACACCATGTATCACCAGCATCCGGTGGGCAAACACTTTGTTCAGGTGTGCACGACGACGCCGTGCAATGTGTGCGGTGCCGAAGATGTCGTGAAGGCATTTCTGGAGCACACCGGTTGCGGTGAGCTCGGCCTGACGTCTGCGGACGGTCGGTTCACCGTGATCGAGGTGGAGTGTCTCGGTGCTTGCGGGTTCGCGACACCGGTGATGATCAACAATGAGTTCATTGAATCCGTGACCCCGGAACGCGTGGCGCGCATTGTGGCGGAGCACGACTGATGGGCTTTCCGCATCCGTCGCATGAGCGCGAGACGCCCGTCCTGTCACGATCCTTCGGTGATCCCGAGGCGCGATCGCTTGAGGGATGGCGCGCGCGCGGTGGCTACACCTCGCTCGAAAGGGCGCTGGGTATGGATCCGGTGGAGATCCAGACCTGCGTGAAGGACTCCGGATTGCGCGGCCGCGGGGGCGCTGGCTTCCCAACGGGCATCAAGTGGTCGTTCATGAAGCCTGATGGCAAGCAGCATTACCTCTGCTGCAACGCCGACGAATCTGAACCCGGTACGTTCAAGGATCGCGAGATCATGCGATGGACGCCGCATGCGCTCGTTGAAGGCGTCGCGATCGGTGCGTATGCCATCTACGCCGATACGGCGTACATCTACATTCGCGGCGAATACACCGAGCCGATTCGCATCATGCAGGAGGCCGTCGCTGAGGCCTACGCCGCCGGAATTCTTGGCGCGAACGCCATGGGCACCGGCAAGCGCCTTGATGTGCATGTGCATCGTGGCGCTGGTGCGTACATCTGTGGCGAAGAAACGGCGCTCATGAACTCGCTTGAAGGCCGGCGCGGTAATCCGCGCATCAAACCGCCGTTTCCGGCCGTTGCGGGATTGTTCGGCATGCCGACAACGATCAACAACGTGGAGACCCTCGCCGCCGTCCCGCACATTTTGCGTGAAGGCGCGGCGTGGTACCAGGGATTGGGACGTGAGTCGAATCCGCGCAGCCGCGGCACCAAGCTGTTTTCGGTGTGCGGTAACATCGCGCGTCCCGGCAACTACGAAGTAGCGATGGGTTTTCCCTTCGGCGAGTTTCTGAACGAGATGTGCGGCGGGGCGCTTCCGGGGCGCGAGATCAAGGCCGTGATTCCGGGCGGCTCGTCCGTACCGATCCTCACGCGGGCAGAGGCTGAGGGGGCGTTCATGGACTATGAAGGGATGGTGGATGCCGGCAGCATGCTCGGCTCCGGCGGCGTCATTGTCTTTGACGACCGGCAGGATATGGTGCGGCAGATCGCACGTCTGGCGCGCTTCTATGCACATGAGAGCTGCGCGCAGTGTTCGCAGTGTCGTGAGGGGACGGCATGGACCACACGCATTCTTGAGCGCATTGCCGACGGTCAGGGCAACGCGCGCGACTTCGACACGCTGCTGTCTATTGCCGAGAACATGTCCGGCAAAACCATCTGTGTGCTCAGTGATTCCTGCGCCACTCCCGTGGTGTCCGGGCTCGCCAAGTTCCGCGACGAATTTGAAGCGAAACTGGGCCCGGATC
>JBGTOG010000157.1:0-6621 GCA_041742675.1 Gemmatimonadaceae bacterium
GGTATAGCCATTGAGCAGGGGTCCCGGCTGCCAGTTGTCCTGATAGACCGGAATGTTCAGCGCATGCAATCCGAAAAACTCGAAGCCGCTGTACGCTCCAATTTCGCCCACAGCGGCATTCCATCCACTCGTGGGAGCGCCGGGAAGCCCATCAAAATCGATAACTTGCGCCTGCAACCCCATCGGTGCCGCGCTGATGACCACGGCGGCCAGAGCCGCACCTGCCAGTGATCGCATTGTCTTTGCTGTACGCATAGTTGGTAATCCGATAGTCGGGAGCCGATCCTCTGTGATCGGGATTACCGAATCTTAGTGCATACCCCGTGCCGCGCGGCAGACTCTACCATAAACCGGCTTTCGAAGCAAAAACTGGCCCGTTCGCACTACATCCTGTTGGCCTGGCGCCCCGAATGCCGCAGGTACACAACACTTGAGTCCGCTGACTGTATCACTAGAGCAACAACACACCAGCAATGGTGTTAGGCAATCGCCACAACATGTCGCGGGGTAAACTGGCGCCCCAGCAACAGTCGCTCAAGCGAGTCCGCAATCCGCTCCGACGCTCGTCCATCCCCAAACGGATTCGCCACCCGCGCCATCCGCGCGTACTCCGCTGGATCCTCAAGCAGTCCACGCACCGCGTCCACAATCGTCTCCACATCCGTCCCCACCAGCCGACCGGCCCCGGACGACACCACCTCCGGCCGCTCCGTCACCTCACGTAGAATCAGCACCGGCTTCCCCAAACTCGGCGCCTCCTCCTGAATGCCGCCAGAGTCGGTCAGGATCAGCCGACACCGCGACAACAGCGCCAGCATCGGTCGATAGGCCAGCGGCGCAATCAACCGAACCTGCGGCACATCGCCCAGCGCCGAGCGCACCACAGCCCCGACATGCGGATTCGGATGCACCGGAAACACCACCTGCAGCTCCGGGCGCTCACGCACCAGCCGACGCACCGCCTCGCAAATCCGCGCCAGCGGCGTGCCCTGGTTTTCTCGGCGATGCGTCGTGAGCACGATCGTGTGCTCCGGATTGAGATCGGCAAGCTCCGGCGGCAGCGACGTGGACAGGTCCAGCGAGTGCACCGCGTCCACCACCGTATTGCCGCTCAGGACAATGCGATCCACTGGAACGCCTTCATCAAGCAGATTCCGGCGCGCGAGAGCCGTGGGCGCGAAATGCATCGTGGCAATTGAACCGGCCATCTTGCGATTCAGCTCCTCCGGAAACGGATTGCTGATATCGTGTGACCGCAGCCCTGCCTCCACATGACCGACCGGAATACCGAGGTACGCGGCCGCCATTGCGGATGTGGTGACCGTAGTGGTGTCACCCTGCACCAGCACCATGTCTGGCTGTTCAGCGACCAACGCCTTTGTCACTGCCTCAAGACAACGCGCGGCAAACCGACCCAGCGATTGTCCTGGCTCCATGAGATCGAGGTCGCGATCGGGCGTAATGCCAAACTCCGCCAGCGCCTGCACCAACAGTTCACGATGCTGTGATGTCGCGATCACGCGCACATCAAACGCACCGGGACGACGGCGCAACTCCTGAATCACGGGCGCAAGTTTGATTGCCTCGGGGCGCGTGCCAATGATGATCGCAATGCGTGCCGGTGCCGCGACACGTGCGCCGATTGCGCTCACACTCAGGCGATGACGAGCGCGAGTCATCATCGGCCGCCAAGCGCTGCTTGCAGGTCGCGATCATTGATCGCGCCCTGATCGATCAGGATCTGTCCGATCGGACGCTGCCGCTGACGCTGTGCACCCAACGCGAGCATGAGTTGCTGCGGTGTGATCTTGCCGGCGAGCACCAGTCGCTCACCAATGCGCATGGAGCGCGCGACCACCGGCGGAATGGCGTGCGTGGTCTTGTCCCACGTCATCGGCTTGCCAGTGGCCTGACTGTACCAGTAGAGCCAGGCCGCGCGCATCGATGCAACCATGTTCACCAGGTTGCTGAACGGCGTGCGAAAGAGCGCCAGCAGCGCCTGTCCCGGCCCGTAGAACTGACGCACCGCAATGGCGCGCTGCACCAGACGGTTCACCATCACGAAGAGTCCCACGAGAAAGAGCGTGCGAAACGCCGGGTGCTGAAGCACCGCCGGCAGCGTGGGATCGTAGAACGTGCGGATCCACTCATAAGAAACGAGCGCCAGCACGAGCAGGTAACCGAACAGCACAACCAGGTAGCCCAGCGGCCCACGCCGGTCATGGGCCAGCACCCACTTGAGTCCGAGCTTGCCGGGCCACTTCCAGTGCTCCCAGGCCTGAAACACGATCCCCGACATCCAGCGCGTGCGCTGCCGCACCGCTGTGCCAAAGGTGCTTGGAAACGGCGCCCAGGTCGCGATCAGTTCGTCGCGGGTTTTGTTGTCGTCTTCCGTCACTCGCACATACTGCGACAGGAACTGCGTGCGCCGGTCAGCGATGGCCATCTTGAGACCGAGGTCGTAGTCCTCGGTCAGCGAGTTGGTGGCGAAGGGCAATCCACCCGTTTCGTCGATCAACTCCTCAAGCGCACTGCGACGCATGGTCGTGGCCACGCCCGCCGATGGCACGAACGGCGTGAGCTTTTGCCGCACGTGCATGTTCTTCGCGTACATCTCCGCGAATTCGTCGATGTATGTGCCAGCGACAAGGTCGTACACTTTGGGTGCGGTTGACAGCACCGGCAGCTGCACGAAGTCGACCGGATCGCGCGCGAAGTACCAGTTGTTGAGTTTGAACTCGAGCGGATGAATGATGTCTTCCGGATCGTGCATGACCACGAGATCATAGCGCTCTCCGCACTCGACTTCGTGACGCTGAAGTCCGGCAATGATCGTATTCATGCAATCCGCTTTCGACGTCGGCCCGTCATGATCGGTGACCACCCATCGAATGCGCGGTGAGAACGCAGCCACGCGCGCGACCTCAGCCTGCGTATCGGGGTCGTTCTGGTATGTGCCCACCCAGATGTCGTACCGCTCGTAATCAATGCGGCCGAGATTGTATGTGAGCATGCCGCCAATGACTTCGGCCTCACTCCACGCCGGCATCAGCAACGCCACCTTGCGCTGTGGCTCCGCATCAAGCTCGCTCTGCTCCACCACCTCGCGTTCCCACCAACCATTGATGCGGCCCACCCAGTACGTCACATCGAAGATCAGGTCATCGATGGCAAAGAGGATGTAGAAAGCCGCGAGAACGATCACCGACCAGTCGAGGAGACTCATGGGCGCTCGAAGGGAAGGAAGCGAAACGCGCCGGTCACCACGGTGACGCGGAAATCATTGTACGAACGCGGCAGCCCACTCGCTTCGGACGGCGCTTGCAGGTATCGCCCGCGCAGCGCGTCCAGGTAGATACTGGCGCGCATCCCGCCAAGTGGCAGGTGGAGCGCCACACCACCACCGCCTTCCACTACGCGATTGAAAAACTCACCGCGCGAATCCATCGCGCCCCATGCGCGCGCATACACATCAAACATCGGGCGATTCGCGGCACCAAAGCGCAGCGATTCGCGCCATTGCCCAAACGCAATCACGTTTTCATCAAAGCGTTCATAGAACGTGGCGTCACCGGAGAGCTCGGTCACCAGTCGCGGCGAGTTGCCCGTTGTACGCAACGCATGTTCGCGCGCAAATGTGTAGTTCATGCCGGCGCGCAGATCGCGTGCCCAGCGGTCCCCCTCACCATCGACAAGCTGGTACGCCATGCCGGCTTCGGCGTACAACACGAGTCCGCGTTGCCCCGGATGCACGCGCACACCGATCGCGGGAATAAGCGTATTGTCGTTGAACAACACGGGTTGCTGTCCACCGGTTGAACGCGAATCGCGCGTGGCGCGAAGCGAGCCATACACACTGGGCTGCAGCCACCCCCCCCCGCGCACACCGGCACGGGCGAAACCGATGGCGACCGTGTTGTCGAAGCGTTCCTGGTAGAAGGGGGCCAGATAGAGCTCCGCGAACAAACCGGCGCCCACACCAGTCTGTGCAAGATTTCGCAGTCCGGCACGTGCGTCCGTCACCACCTCGGCATCATTCGTGCTGATGGCCTCCCTGAACGACTGCTCGGCGGTCGGTCGGTCGCCGAGCGTCGCCGACAGGTTGCCTATCGCGACGAGGTCTCGCGGAATCGCCTGCCCCGCCTCGCGCAGTCGCACGAACACCTGTCGCGCTTGCGCGGTGCGTCCGAGCTCGGCGTACAGATACCCCAACTGCCGGCGTACATCATTGTTTGTTTCATCGCGCGCGAGTCCTTCCTCGAAGTGCATTACGGCGTCGAGTGATCGACCGAGCGAGAGTGTGATGTACCCAAGCTGAAAATGTGCCGTCGCCGAGCCAGGCTGATGTTGCAACGCGCGTTGGAAGGCGGCGATTGCGTCCGTTGTATTGCCGGCGCGCAGGGCGTCATAGCCCGCATTCATGGCCGCGGTGTACAGCGAATCCGACGCGGGGGCGGGGGGTTGTGCGGAAAGCGGCCCGAACGGCCCCATGGTGCCAGCCAGGGCGATGGCGATGATCGTCAACCAGGCCGCGCAACGGCTTGCCAAACGGCGCTGCAGCAGGCGTTGTCGGGTAGCAAATGCCCCCGGGGAAGTGACGGTCATGGCGCAAACTATTATGGCGGCCTGTGCCGTGCCAGTGACACCGGGCCGGACCCGAACGGGTCAACAGGCATTCGATGGGCGTAGCCGCGTGACACCTGACTGACGAAGCAGGCGTGATGGGCGTCACGCCCCCGGCATACGTTGCATTGGCTCGACGCCCTCTGCTGCCCTGATGCTGGGACTACAGACTCGCCACGTCGTGCACTCGGATCGCGGCATCCTCGGAGTACAGCGCCACGCGACCTGCGCGGTACGGGCGCTCCGTATCGCGGAACTGCACGATTTGTTCACCGTCGACAAACACGGTCATCACATCTCCGCGCTGCTGCACGGTCACCTGATAGATGCGGCCGATTGGGAATGTTCGATCGGTGCCAGTGGCCAGAAAGCGCTGGCCGCCGATGTAGGCCGGATCACGCTTGCCAAGTTCCCAACCATTGGGCTTGGGGATGAAGTAGTAGAAGTGTTCGTCATCGGCGAAGTGCCACACGAGCCAGGCAACTTCCCACGGATTGGGTGCGCCACCGCGGCGTGTGTGACTGATCGTTTCGAAGCGCGCGCTGAGTGTGAGGCGTTCGCGGTGTTCAGGGCCCACAGCCAGTGGCGCGTGTGTGTATTCCTCGGCTGTTGCTTCGGTGGGTGCCATGTAGAGCGTGGTCTGACCGGCCACCTGCTCGAGGGAGACGCAGCCGTAGCCGTGATAGCGCACGTTCCACGCGCCAGCCTGCGTGCCTTCGGGCAGGCAAGTGCTCGCCGACGTGGCATCACCAAACAAGCGGGGTGTGAGGCGGAAGGTTGGGGTGCGGTTCACTGCTCGACGTTCGAGATCAATGAGTGCGGTCATGGCCGTTGTGGCGCTGTCGAATGCGGTGCCGGCAGTATTGCCGCGGCGCAGACGACTCGCACTCGATGCTTCAGCGGCGAGTTCCGTGTCAGACGCTACGGGCGCAGCGATGCTGGCCGTTGGCGCGAGCAAGTCGCCGCCCGTGCAGCCAAGCAGCCCTGTGAACAGTGCAGCGCAACCGATCGTTCGCGCAGAGCGAAGCATCCCGGAGTCCCCAGATCGTTCGGTAGCCCGACGAGCGTAGCGCGTGCTGTGCGCCGTAGCCTCGTAGCTTTGCGTCGCCGCCTTTCGACGGGTTTGCCGTTGTCGTGATCGCGCCACGCTCGCTGAGTCGCGAATGCAGCACGGGCGAGGGCAAGCGCCCTGCGCTAGCTGAGAGACGAGGTGATTTCAGGGCAGTCACGGAGTCGCACGCAGAGTGTCGATTTCGTCACATCCCGGGCACAGGTGGTCGGTAGAAACAAGCGCGCCCCGGACCGAGATGGTCCGGGGCGCGCCTGATGCAGCAATGCTGTTTCGTGCTACCAGCGATAATGCGCGAACGCCTTGTTGGCTTCGGCCATGCGGTGCGTGTCTTCCTTCTTCTTGATGGCGTTGCCTTCGCCGCGTGATGCAGCGAGTACTTCGGCGGCCAGCTTTTCGTCCATCGACTTTTCGTTGCGGTCGCGCGAATACCCGATGAGCCAGCGCATGGCCAGCGCGGTGCGACGATCCTGACGCACTTCGACCGGCACCTGATACGTGGCACCACCAACGCGGCGGCTCTTCACTTCGACAACCGGCTTGAGGTTGTTGAGCGCCTGCTTGAAGACGGTGACACCAGGCTGGCTGGTCTTGTCTTCGACGATGTCCATGGCCTTGTAGAAGATGCCTTCGGCGGTGGACTTCTTGCCGTCAAGCATGAGCGAGTTGATGAACTTGCTCACGGTCTGGCTGTCGTAGCGGGCATCCGGGAGGATGATGCGCTTTACTGAACTTTTGCGGCGGCTCACTTCTTCTTACCTCCAGCCGCGGGCTGGCCGGGCTTGGGACGCTTGGTGCCGTACTTTGAACGGCTCTGGTTACGACCGTTGACGCCCGATGCGTCGAGGGAGCCGCGCACGATATGGTAGCGCACACCCGGAAGGTCTTTCACTCGGCCGCCGCGCACGAGCACAATCGAGTGCTCCTGC
>JBGTOG010000168.1:0-2177 GCA_041742675.1 Gemmatimonadaceae bacterium
TCATCGTCAAGGGCAATGACGTACACGCGCTCGCCGTCGGCCGAGAGCTCGCGCTCAACGTCGAGCTCCTGTCCATGCAAGGCATGCCATGGATACCGCACCGTGATCCGGAGTTTGTGGGTATCACGTCGTGTGCTTCCCTGGCGTTGGGAAAACCCATCTCGCCATCAGCTTGGCCGTGGCCGCCGCGGAACGCGGCCGCCGCGTGTACTACGCCACGCTCGCCGACTTGATCACGTGGCTCGAAGACGCGCAACAAGCCGGACATCTCACGCGCCGCCTGCGCACGCTCGTCTTTCCGAGCTTGATGGTCGTGGATGAGATCGGCTATCTGCCGATCTCACGCGTCGGTGCGCAGCTCTTCTTTCAGCTCATGAGTCGTCGCTACGAGCACGCGTCGACCGTGCTCACCAGCAACAAGAGCTTCGAGGAATGGGGCGACATCTTCGGCGACGAAGTGATGGCCGCCGCCCTGATTGATCGACTGCTCCACCACTGCCACATTGTCAACATTCGCGGCAACAGCTATCGCATGCGTGAGCATCGCGCCCTCGCGAATCGACTCGCCCCGACCGTCCCGGCCGAGCCCGCTCCACCCCCGCGTGAACGGCGCCCTCGCCGGCAGGAGGCATAGCCGCCCCTCGGGCTCAGCCCCCACCCACAGTGCGCAATTCTTGTTGGTGAAAGTGCGCAATTCTTGTTGGTGTTGACACTCTGACTGAGAACGGCGCAGCGGCTGTCGCCGCCACTGCGCCCGTACAGCCGTGTCCAGCCATTCTTTCGATCTCCGTACCGCCCTTCTCAGGATATGCGGTGATCAACAGCAGGGCTGCATGCAGCACTCGTTGAGCGCCTTTTGCTTGCGCTAGCATCGCAGCGGCGCAGGGGCGTCCGCGTGTAGACCGCGCACCTGTACTCACGGTGTCCACTCCGCTCGGACTGCACACCTCTGCTCGTCTGATTATTGGTGCGAGAGAGCCGTTGGCATCTATCCGCGAGAGACCCGCTTGGCCTTCCGGGATTCGGTCTTCGTTTGGTGTGGCGAAGGGGTAATCCCCCCGGAAATGCGGGGTCGCCAAAAATAGATATTCTCGTACACTGACCCGGGGAGATTTCCATGAAAACATCGCGGTTTACCGACAGCCAGATCATCGCTGTGTTGAAGGAGGCGGAGGCTGGCACGCCCGTGCCTGAGCTCTGCCGGACGCAGGGCATCAGAAACGCCACGTTCTACAAGTGGCGCTCCAAGTTAGGCGGCATGGATGTGTCGCTCATGTCGCGGATGAAGGAACTCGGGGACGAGAATCGGCGCCTCAAGAAGCTGTACGTCGATGCGCAGCTCAGCGCCGATCTCTTGCGCGAGGCGCTCACAAAACAATGACTCGGCCAGCGCAGCACCGCGCGCTGGCCCCGAAGGGGCGGCCCAGCATGCAGTGCAAACGGCGTGCACGACCATCCAGCATGCGTGTGCCACGTTCGCTATCAGCGAAACGTGCTACCGCTACCAAGGCAAGCAGACGGACGCGAACGCGGCGGTCGAGGACTGGCTTCTGCGCCTGACCACGGCGCATCGCGCGTGGGGCATTGGGCTGTGCTTCCTGTTTCTGCGGAACGCGAAGGGGCTCCCGTGGAACCACAAACGCGTGTATCGCGTGTTTCGGGAGCTGGAGCTCAATCTGCGCATCAAACCGCGAAGGCGGCTCGTCCGGGAACTGCCAGAGCCCGTGGCGGTGCCCACCGTCAAGAACGACACGTGGTCGATGGATTTCATGCACGATCAGTTGGCTGACAGGCGGAGCTTCCGCCTGCTGAACGTGATCGACGATTTCAATCGCGAAGGTCTGGCGATGGAAGTGGATCTGTCGTTGCCGGCGGAGCGCGTCATCCGGCCGCTGGATCAGCTCATCGAATGGCGCGGCGCGCCGATTCGGATTCGCTGTGACAACGGGCCCGACTAGCCCGGACACACGCTGTATGCGTGGAAAAAACGGCGGGGCATTCACATCGATTTCATTCTGCCCGGCAAGCCGCAGCAGAACGCCTACGTCGAACGCTACAACCGCACGGTGCGGTACGACTGGCTGTCGCAGTCGCTCTTTGCTACGATTGCGGAGGTGCAAGCGGCCGCCACGGCGTGGCTGTGGATTTACAACAACGAAGGACCGAACATAGCACTT
>JBGTOG010000182.1:0-2869 GCA_041742675.1 Gemmatimonadaceae bacterium
CGAGATGACCCTCCGCATCGATCAGCTCGCGAAGACGTACGCCAATGGCGTGCACGCCCTGCGCAGCATCACGCTGCACATTGCGCCTGGCATGTTCGGCCTGCTTGGACCCAATGGCGCAGGCAAGTCCACACTGATGCGAACCATCGCCACGCTGCAGACGCCCGATAGCGGATCCATCACCTTCGGCGACATTGATGTGCTGTCGCAACCGGAACGCCTTCGGCAGGTGCTTGGCTATCTGCCGCAGGAGTTCGGCCTCTATCCCAGCATGTCCGCCGAGTCGATCCTTGATCACTTCGCGACGCTTCAAGGTGTAGCGCAGCGCGGTGAGCGACGCGAAGCGGTGGACGCCTTGCTGCAGCAGGTCAATCTCTACGAAGTGCGCTCACACAACGTGAGCGGCTTCTCGGGTGGCATGAAGCAGCGACTCGGCATTGCCATCGCGCTGATTGGCCGTCCCAGACTCGTCATCGTCGATGAACCGACGGCAGGTCTTGATCCCACCGAACGCTACCGCTTTCTCAATCTGCTGGCCGACATTGGCGACGAGGTCGTGGTGATCCTCTCCACGCACATTGTGGCCGACGTACGCGAAGTGTGTTCCAACATGGCCATCATCAATCAGGGTGCGGTGGTGGTACAGGGCAACCCGTCTCGCATCCTTGACGAGGTGCGCGGCCGCATCTGGCGTCGCGCCGTTCCGCGTCAGCTGGCGGATGAATATCGCGCGCGTCATCAGGTGATCTCGAGTCGGCTGGCAGCGGGCAGTACCGTGCTGCATGTGTACGCGGAATCGGATCCTGGAGCCGGATTCGAAGCGGTCGAGCCGGTGCTTGAAGATGTATACTTTCACCGACTGGCGGAGGCGTCGGGCGGTCGCGTACCGTTGGACGTGTAGATTTGTTCTGGCGCCCTTCGTGGCGCGCTGGCCTCACTCGCTACACTCGTGCGCCGTATCACCCATCTCACGCACCACGATGTCAAACGCCGATACACACACCGCCGAACACCGCTCCTGGGAATGGGATCTGGTGATGCAATATGAGGAAGGATCCATTCCAGCGAAGGCCTGGAATGAAGCCACCCTGGCGGTCGTTGCCGGTTGGTACGCGAAGAACCAACCGCCCGCGCAGGCTACTGAGCGCTATGCGAAGTACTATCAGCGCAATCGACAGCGATTGCTCAATCGCCTCGACAGTGCGTCCGTGGACAATGATGCAATTGACGCGGTCGATGCGGTCTGGCAATCGTTGTTGACGCGCGTGCTACCGGCGGGATAAACATCTTGCGGGACGTGAATGCATCGGGTGTTCGCCGCTGGCGTTGCTTCGTGGGAGTCGAATGAGCGTGGAACAGGTGGAGCGGCAACTGGAGGCGATGGGCCATGCCAAGGTGCGTGCGCAGAACATCCGGCATGGTGCTGATGCGGCGCAGTTCGGTGTGAGGCTCGGCGACATCCGCAAGCTTGCCACGAAGCTCAAGCCCAATCACGTTCTGGCACTCGAGCTGTGGGATACCGGCAACCTCGACGCCCAGTTGCTGGCCGTGCTGCTCATGCAACCGGCGTCACTCTCGTCTGAAGAACTCGACGAGTTGGTGCGTTCGGCGACCGTGCCACAACTGGCCGACTGGCTCAACGCCTACGTCGTGAAGGAGCATGCGGAGAAGGAAGCGCTGCGCCTGCAGTGGATGGCCGCGCCTGATCCCTGGGCCGCGCGTGCGGGATGGAACTTGACGTCGGCACGCATCAACAAAGCACGTGAGGGGCTGGATCTCTCCGCACTGCTGGACCGGATTGAAGCCGAGCTCGCGCACGCCCATCCGGCCACGCAGTGGACCATGAACAACTGCCTGGCCGGAATCGGAATTCATGTTGCAGAACTTCGCGAGCGTGCACTGGCGATCGGTGAACGACTGGGTGTGTACCGCGACTACCCTGTTTCAAAAGGGTGCACCTCGCCATTTGCTCCGATCTGGATTCATGCGATGGTGAAGCGGCCGTAGTCTGATCGCTGGCGGGCGATGTCACATCGATTCCCACCTGGCTCCGGTAAAGCTCACCATCCACGGCGTGCCGAATCGATCGGTGACCATTCCGAAGCGCTCCGCCCAGAACACGTCGGACAGCGGCATGGTGATTTGCCCACCGTCGCTCAGTGCTTCCCACACATGCGTGGCCTCGTCGATTGACGCCAGTTCCAGGTGCACGGAGAAACCCTGCGGCTTCTGATACATGCTCCCGCCGTCAGACGCCATCAGGGCAACGCCGCCGACAACGAGGGTGGCGTTGAGCACGGTGTCGTCCGGCCCGTCCATGCGGTCTTCGGGCTTCGCGTGCGTGTTGAGAAACACGTCTTTGACTTCGGCGTGCAGCACACGCGCGTAGAAGTTGAGCGCCTCCTCGCAGTTGCCATTGAAGTTGAGATAGATCGTGGGGGTTGGCTTCATGATGATGCTCCGGGGAGTTGTGAAGGGCGAGATGCCGCACGTACGTGCGGCGTCTGCACCTGATCGATCGCGGTCATGGGAAATCGACAGATCCGTCTTCATGATGGCCAGCGCTTGACACCGCTGCTGGAACACCCGATGTATCAGCATGGCGAAATCCATCCGAAACCGGGAGGAGAGAGTGAGAGAACACGCGCACAGACGGACTCGTGTGGTGGCGGCCATGGCGCTGCTTCTGGCGGCCGGCGCCGGCTGCACGGACGGGCCGGCCGAGCCCACGGCAAGCACGCCAGACCGCGTGTTGTTCGTGCGGAACAACGCGTTGATGGTCGTCAACATCGACGGCACAAACGAGCGGACGTTCAGCAACGCGGCGACAAGTTTCTCGCATCCACAGCTTTCGCCAGATGGCGAGTCG
>JBGTOG010000247.1:0-5756 GCA_041742675.1 Gemmatimonadaceae bacterium
ACGGACTGGCAGTCGGCCGCCCGGCGGTTTGGCGTGGAGCCGATGACGGTTGACCAGTTTGTTGACAAGACCTTCGCCAGCACGGTGTAGCGCAGACGGCGGGCGCTCGTCAGTGTACAGCAAACGCCAGTGCGAGGTGCCCGTCACCGATCGGCGACAGACACCCCGCGCGTTTTCAAACGAATGACACGCTCCTAAAAATCTACCCCGGAAGGCCACGCACTAATCGCGCGCACAGCCGCAATGACAGCTGGGTCAAGTGTGCCCCCCCCCGCGCCGCTTCCGCGCGTGAGGTTCGCGAGGATGACGACCGATACGCCATTGGGAAGACGCGTGATATGTCCGTCACCGCCCATGGCAGCGCCGCCGTGATACCAGCGCGACCCGCCGGCTTCGTTCATGACCTCCCATCCCAGCGCGTAAAACGGACCCGTGCCGGGCCACAGTGTGCTGTTGCGCGCTGTCATGCTGCTGATCGTCGCCGCTGACAGCACGTCAGCTCGCGCGCCCTGATGCCCGTCCACCACAGACATCCAGCGCAGCATATCGGTGGCCGAGCCGATCCACGAGCCGGACGCCTCGTAGTACTCCATTCCCGGCACGACATCGCACCATGCGCCCGTACCGAAGCGACCGGTGGTGCTCGGCAGACCATCGTAGCATGTCGCCTCTCGTGCATCACGCGCTGCGAGTGGTGTGCGTCCGAGCCGCATGGCTGTCACACCGGCCGGTGCGAGTACCAGTCGCTTGACGGCGTCTTCATACGACTCGCCGGTTACCTGTTCAATGACGCGGCCGAGCAGTTGATATCCATAGTTGTTGTAGGCGAATTGGGTGCCAGGTGTGACGGTCAGCGGCACGCCACGTCCGTACCGCGCCGCCGCAAACTGGTCGTTCACGCCATCGCGCCAGAAGGCCGCCCACACGCTGTCGTCCACCGCACGCGTGGTCGCCCAGCCGGCTGAGTGCTGCAGCAGGTCACGAACCGTCACCTGTGCCAGGCGCGCGTCCTCACTCTGCCCTGGACGCGGCGTCAGTGCCGTCAACTGCTGCGCGAACGGCTTGTCATCGAGCGAGAGCGCACCCTCCTGCACCAGCCGGTGCACCGCCACCGCGGTGAGTGGTTTCGATGTGCTTCCGACACGCAGCATGGTGTTCGTTGCCATGGGACGACGCGTGGCCGTGTCGGCATAGCCATACGCACGTGCAAACATCAGTGCACCATTGCGAGCCACGGCCACCGAAGCGCCGGGAATGCCAAGTCGTCGCAGTTCGTTTACCACGATGCTGTCGAGCATCGCGAGTGCACCGACGCGCACGCCGCCACCTGATGCAACATTCAGCGTGAGCTCGGTACTGAGTGCGCCCAGCGTGGCACGTACCGTCGCGGTGCCGGGCGCAGCAGCGGTCGCAACCGCAGCCCGCGGTCCGCTCATGGACAGCGTGGCCGCGCCGCCGGTGATTGTGCGCGCCACGGTCGTGTCCATGGCTCGGCCCAGGCGGTCCCGCACCTCGGCGGTCAGCTGCAACGTGTCGCCGACAAGAAGCCAGCGCCCGCCGGAGAGAAGAACGAGAGACGATGGCAGGGCGAGCACCTGGACGGTTGCACTGCCGGAGACGCCATCGACCGTGGCTGTGATCGTGGTCTGTCCGGTGGAGACGGCGGAGACAACACCGCTGCTGGAGACCGTCGCCACGGCGCTACCGCTTGATGTCCAGGTGACGGTGCGGCCACTAATGGCTGCGCCGTCGGCGCTTCGTGGGGTGGCGGTAAGGGTGGCCGTCAAACCCACATCGAGCGGTGTAACGGGCGCGCCGCTGAGCTGAACGCTGGCTACGCTGGCGGGCGCAGGAGGCGTAGGGGGCTGTGTGGACGTGCTGTCACCACCGCCGCCGCAGGCGTTGAGGGCGGCAGTAAGCAGGACGAGGCCAACAAATCGAGCATGCTTCATGGAACGCTCCGCAAAGACCGATCCCCTCGCGACCCGCGATTTGGCGTGCCGGAGGAGATCCACACAAGCTAAAGCGCAAAACTCGCCTCTTACGGCTCACGGCATGTCAGCGGTGCGTGACCGCCGCCGCCGCCACGTCCACGCATCCTCGTCAAGTTGTTCGCGAGTGACTTAAACCGCTCGCCGTTCGACCGCGCTACGGTACGCGTGACATGACCGGTCTTGTCTTGCTGTGGCACGCGAAAAAAAGCGCGTGGGTTGCGTGTGACTTTGGTGGCGTCAGACACTGAGGTCATGCCGTCAGGTGGTAGCCCGGGCTGACGCATGTTGGCTTGCGTTACCGCCTCGGTCCCGGCAGCTCGCGTGTCGCGCAGTGAATCCCGCCGCCACCTCGATTGATGCCCAGTGTGTACATCGAGACAACCTCCCGGCCCGGAAACAACCTCGCGAACGTCTGCCGCACTTCCTCATCCTTCCGTTTCTGCGACTCCGGCATGCCGTCTTTCCAGTACTTCGGAATCAGTACCACGTTGTTGCTCACGAAGTAGTTGACGTAGCTCGCCGCCGGAACGCGAAACACCGTATCTCCTTTGGCAAAACCGTGTCGGCTGTATTCGCGCAGATTGCTGTCGTCCACCGGCAGCCTGAACTTGAGGCGTTCAATTTCCGGCATCGGTATGCGCACGATGGTCAGCTTCTTGCCATCGGCTGTTGTCGCCTGCTCAAGGATTCGAGCATTGGCTTCGAGCATTGGGTAGTTCAGCGAATCAACCGGATTGTTGTGTTTCTCCGAGACGGGGATGTACGGCAGAATCACCGTCGTATCATTGACGAAGCGGGCCAACTCATCCACGTGCATGTTGGCACCGCCGCCGTAATAGTTCTTATGGAACGGTCCGGCGGCCGGGAAGAGTCGATCTTCGATCAAGCCCTCTTCCAACCAGATGATTTTTCGGGCGCCCAGCGTTCGCGATAGTTCGACCTCGATCTGCGCCAGCGTCTTTGTCGGATTGCGCTGCAGCGCCATCTGCTTGATGATCAGGAACGTGCCGTTGCCGTTCGTATCAATGCCACCGCTTTCGAACGCAAAGTCGCTTGTGATCAACGGAAAGCCGAGCTGCGTGGCCAGGCGCTGTTCCCACTCGCCAAACGGTTTCTCAGAAGCCGGCATCGGCGGTTCGGCCTGCGCGGGAAAGCGACCGAAGGCGGTGTACACAAAGTCCACAATGTGCACCTTGTCCGCGTCGTCTTTCACAAACACCGCATAGTCCTGAATGAAAAAATCGGTGTTCGGATCAATCACGAACTGAATGCTGTCCGTGTTGACATCATGGGCCGCGAGAAACTTGCGGGCGTTTTCCTTCGTGAACTCGCTCGCCACATTTATCGTGACCTTGACGTGTGGCAGCAGGGCTCTGGCAATGTCTGCCGACACCGAGTCACGTCGTCCCTGTCCAAACCAGGTGAGCCAGACACGTTCGTGCGGTTCCCACTCCGCAGGCAGCCGCAGGTTCTGACCTGGCATCGTAGCGGGAGAGGCGATGAGCACCGCGACCGCAAGCAGAAGACGCATCACCATCACAGCACTCTCGGGAAGTGGGATGAGTAGCAGGGGTGCGGAGTCAACGTGGTGGCGCCCGGACTCGCGAAGAATCCGGGCGCCATTCGTCGTTAGCGCGAACCTAACGTTATCCGACGATCGCCCGCCACTGCGATCATTCCGCTTCCCCGCGCAACTGATTGGTCCCCCGGCGCGCTCAACAACGGGTGTGACGTCTCCTGCGCGTCAGAGCCAAGCCGACAAGACCGAGCCCGAGCAGCGCGAGCGCAGCTGGTTCGGGCACCGCGACAGGAGGCTCCGGCAGCAGGAACTGATCAAAGTCCGGGCGCACCTTCAGTGAGAGCGAGCCGTCGGGGTTGAGCAGGTTGCTTTCCCTGCCCGCCGCCAGCGCAGGTAGCTCGTCTTCAATGGCGTCGGCGATGCGTCGCCAGTCGGTGTGTGAAACCAGACCGAGCGGATTAAGACCCAACCAATACCGGCGCGCAGCTTCCGGCTCGTCGGTGGTGAGGTGCTCCAGAATGCTCGTGAGCATCAGCTGCAACGTAGAGCGCTGACCAAACCCGCTCGGCACACCAAACTCGAAATCGAGGTCGTTGGGTACGACAGCAGCGCGCCCGAGGCGCCATTGCAGGTCGGGCATTTCACTGGAGCCTAGCTCAACGGTTCTCCAGTCAGCCGTGAAGGTTTCCCAGACAAGGCCAGATTCAGGGGAACCCAGGCCAAAGTCGAGAGTGGCGGCGCGTAGTGACAGTGAGGCAACGTGGAACTCAGGACGAGGGAACATGAAGGGGTTATTGATCCAACCCACGTCCAGACGGTCGTAACTTTCGCTTCGACCATAAAATTGTCGCTGCGGCGAATCGAAGAGTGCCCCGAAGCCCGTCGGTGCCGCGCCCAGGGGCGCCAGTGGCATCTCGATGGAGGGCGCAGCCGCCACGGACAGTGCCTGTTGGGTCCAGGGCTCAGACGGATAGCCCGGATTCAGGAACGTGCCCGGTGTAGCGATTGTCTGTGTCTGCGGGAAGCTGAGGGAAAAGGCGGTCCAGCCGGGCATCGTATACGGGAGCGCTGAGCCGGGCTGGCCAGCCAACGGCCCAAGGACTGCGCTCAGCGCCACCTCCGGATCAACCGGCAGCCCGCCCGTGGCATCCTTCGCCGCCGCATGGGTCAGAAACGATCCCTGACACACACCAAGCGCCGCGCCCATGCACTGACCAAGATTGAGCGAGTAGAAACCAGGCGTGAGCCCGAGCGGGTTCACCGTTTCGCCGATTGGCAGCGGGATCGTAAAGCTAGGCGGAAGCGCTGTACTCCCGGTGTTTGTGCCGGGAGGCACTGCAAAATCCACCACGGTTTGCCCCGCTGCGGCCGCAGGCGCACCGGCCACCAACGCGCCCGCCACGAACCACGAACGAAGCCGTACTCGCATCCCCCAAAACTGACTCCCCTGCATCTTTCCGGTCCCCCGAGAGAAGTGCTTGCGTCAACCCAGCGTTACAGGGGATGGCGCGAGCGCGTCCCGGAAGCGGACATTGCACCAGCTCATGAAATCTGCCACCACACTTCCCCGCGCTATCGAAGCGCTCGCCAGCCTGTGCTACGAGGAGTTGCAGGCCATTGCCCGACGAGAGCGGCGCCAGGCGCGCGATCTGGCCACGCTCGACACCGGCGCCGTGGTGCACGAGGCATTCCTCCGCTTGGTCGCGCAGCGACAGCTCGCGGAAGCCGACCGCACGCAGTTCCTCGCCGCCGCCGCGGTCACCATGCGGCGCGTCATCATCGACTACGCGAGGCGGCAAAAGGCCCAGAAACGAGGTGGCAGCGCCGTCCCGCATTCGCTCGATACCGCCCCCGGCATCGTGGAGCTGCGCGAGGACACGCTGCTCGCGCTCGACGAGGCGCTGGAGCGGCTGTCCGCCGTCGAACCTCGTCTGGTGCAGGTCGTGGAATGTCGGTACTTCTGTGGCATGACGGACGATGAAACCGCCGAGGTACTTGGAGTGACCAGCCGGACCGTTCGCCGCGATTGGGTAAAGGCGCGTGGCTGGCTCTACACCGCACTCGACGAGACATGATGTCCGCCACGTCGCCAGAGGGCATCGCATGACCGCGGTGCCGTGGTCACAGGTGGAGCCAATCGTCGATGCCGCGCTTGATGTGCCGGAAGCCGAGCAGTCTGCGCTGGTGGCGAAGCTCGCCGGCGACGATGCCGCGGTGCGCGAAGCCGCGCTCAAGTGGCTGCG
>JBGTOG010000274.1:0-3529 GCA_041742675.1 Gemmatimonadaceae bacterium
GCAGCGTGATGGCGGGCGCGTGATGGCCGGAGCCGAGCCGACAACCGTCGCTGACTGGCTTGCCCAGCGCTCACCGCCGCCACCGCCCGCGCTACTCGTTCGGCTCAACGAGTTGCTGGGCGATGAGGCTGATCGCCCTGGCGCCGAGGCGCCCGCCGTGTGCCTGAAGGCTGGCCAGATGCGCCTTGCGGCCATGTTGGCGCACGGTGCCACCGACCGCGCGTCAGCGCTCGATCTGCTGGCCGTGGACGCGCTCGTGTCGTATGCATTCGAAGCCGCTGCCAGTGCCCCCGAATCGCTCGAGCAGTTGGCGGCCGACGCGATGACGCGCATCGCGGAGATCCCGGAGGCCTCCTGATCGACCTGCACACGCACCTCCTGCCTGGAGTAGACGACGGCTCTCCGTCGCTTGAGGTCAGTGCGCCCATTCTCGATCAGTTCGCGGCGGACGGCGTGACGCTGCTGGTGTGCACGCCGCATCTGAACGCTTCACAGGCCGCCAGTGCGCCCATCGATGCGCACCGCGAGATCCTGGCTCAGCTGGCAGCGGCTGTGCCTCAGGGACCCACGCTGGCGCTGGGCTGGGAGATCATGCTCGATCAGCCCGGCGCCGACCTCACCGATATGTCGCTCACGCTTGGCGACTCCCGTGCGCTGCTGGTTGAGTTCAGCATTGGCGGGATTCCCCGCGGTGCCATGAACGAGCTCCGGCGCATCGCACGCAGCGGTCGCACGCCTATCCTGGCGCATCCGGAGCGGTACTACGGCTGCACGACGGCGCTGGTTCGGGAGTTCCGGAAGCTCGGCGTCGTGATCCAGACCGATGTCTCGGTGCTGACAGGGCGGGGCACTCCCAGCGATATCGCCCGCGATCTGCTCGCTGAGGGATTGGTTGACATCCTCGCTTCGGACAATCATGGCGATCGCCGCTCGCTGGTGTCCGGTCGGCGTTGGCTGACAGAGAACGGAGCCTCGGATGAACAAGTTGATCTGCTGACGCACAGCAACGCGGAACTGGTGCTCAACGATGAGGACCCGCGTCCCGTCCAGCCGCTTGCGACCGGAGGGGTGCTGCACCGTGTGCGGCGCCTCTTCAGCCGCTGATCGCTGGCGTCCATTCTTACTTTTACCAAAACAATGGCCAGTCACCTGACCGCTGCCCTGTACGAGCTCGCCGATACCGCGCGCCGGTCCGCAGAGCAACTTGAACCACAGATTGCCAAAGCCGCGCAGTTGGTTCGCGAGACGCTCGTCGCCGGAGGCACGCTGCTGTTCTGCGGCAACGGTGGGTCAGCGGCCGATGCCCAGCACATGGCTACGGAGTACGTGGTACGATACATGAAGAACCGTCGCGCCTACGCTGCCATCGCGCTGACCACGGATACGTCGCTCCTGACCGCCGCTGGCAATGATCTGGGCTTCGATCACATTTTTGCTCGGCAGGTTGAGGCGCTTGGCAAGCCTGGAGATCTGCTCATCATTCACTCCACATCGGGCAACTCTGCGAATGTGCTTGAAGCGGCGCGGACCGCACGTGCGTTGGGGATAAAGGTGCTGTCTCTGTCAGCGCGTGACGGCGGTGCGCTGGCCGAGCTGAGTGACCTCATGTTGATTGTCCCGACCGATCGCACGGATCGTGCGCAGGAAATCCATTTGTGCATTCAGCATTTGATCTGCGAGTCGGTCGAGGGAGACATTTGACAGCAGTTCTTATGATCTCTCGTAAAGCATAACAAAGACAATAGTTAACTCAATTCACATCACCTGAAAGATTAGATGAACTCCCCTCTGCTCAACCTCGCCGGCAAGCGCGCAATCATCACCGGAGCCTCTCGTGGCATCGGTTCTGCAACGGCCAGGCTGCTCGCTCAGGCGGGCGCACACGTCGTCATCGGCTTCAACAGCCGAACTGACGACGCTCGGCAAGTTGCTGCGGAATGCACCGCTATGGGAGTTCTAGCTTTTCCACATTCTGCTGATTTATCCACACAGGAAGGCAACGAGTCGCTTTTTTCGGCGGCCAAGGAAAGGCTTGGCGGTGTGGATATCTATGTGGGAAACTCTGGTGTGTGGCCTGATCAACCGGTTCCTGTTGCAGAGCTGGACAATGTACGGTGGAGATCGACGGTCGCTCTGAATCTTGATGGCGTCTTCTACGGCTGCCGCCTCGCCGCACGGGAAATGGGTCCTGGCGGGCGCATCGTGATCGTCTCCTCGACCGCCGGACAGCGTGGCGAAGCGTTTCACGCGGACTACGCAGCTACCAAAGGTGCCGTGATTGCCTTTGTGAAGTCGCTTGCCGTCGAACTGGGACCGCGCGAGATCACCGTGAACGCCGTTGCGCCCGGCTGGGTGGACACTGACGCCGTGACCAGGCCCTTTGCCGGCGACGGTCGTGCCCGCATCGAAGCGGCGATTCCGCTGGGGCGAGTGGCCGCGCCTGCCGATATCGCCGGTCCGATCGCGTTTCTGTGTAGCGATCTGGCGCGCCACATCACCGGCGAGGTGCTGAACGTGAACGGCGGGAGCGTGCTCTGCGGGTAGACCACGCGGCTGCGCTGGCGCCCCCCGAGCCCGTGCTCGAGATTGCGCGCACGCTGGTCAACGCCGGTCATGAGACCTGGTGTGTAGGCGGTGCTGTGCGCGACGCCCTCATCGGCAACCCACATCTCGACTGGGACCTCGCCACGTCCGCCCGTCCTCCCGTGGTCCAACGACTCTTTCGTCGCACGATCCCAGTCGGCATCCGGTTCGGTACGGTGGGCGTGCTCGATCGCACCGGTCGCATGCACGAAGTCACCACCTTCCGACGCGATTTCAACGCCGACGGGCGGCACGCCGAGGTGGAGTTTGGCGTGTCGCTGCACGACGACCTCGCGCGACGGGACTTTACGATCAACGCCATGGCCTGGGACCCGATCGGGCATCGGCTCGAGGATCCGTTTGATGGGCGCGGCGACCTGGAGCGTGGCATCGTTCGGGCGGTGGGTGATCCGGACGCGCGATTCGAAGAGGATCGACTCCGGGCGCTGCGGGCTATCCGGTTCGCCTCGCGTTTTGGCTTTGCCATTGAAGACGCGACGTGGCACGCGATCGTGCGCTCGGCGCCGCACTTCGGTCGCCTGTCGGCGGAGCGCGTAAAGCAGGAGCTCGACAAAACCATGGAGCAGGTGGTGCGACCGTCAGAGGCACTTCGGCGCTGGCGGGAGAGCGGAGCGTTTGCTACGCTGGCGCCGGCGCTGACATCGCTTGAGGAGCGCCACCTGCTGGCGACTGACGCCATGGCCTTGCCGGGACCGAGCCGCCGTCCGCTTCGCCGCACGCTGCGTTTTGCCACGTTGCTGAGCGGCCTGGAATCGCGATCGCTGCAGCGACTGCTCAAGGATCTCAAGTTCTCCAATCTTGAAATCGGAGCCATCGTCTCGTTGGTCGGAAACTGGAGTGCGCTTGGCGATCCGATTGCGGCGCGGTTGCGCGCGCTGGACGCAGACCCGCAGGCGTCCACCCCGCAAGCTGCCGACTCCGGCGT
>JBGTOG010000296.1:0-11896 GCA_041742675.1 Gemmatimonadaceae bacterium
CAGCATCGTGGTGACGACGGCCTGCGCCGCAATGCCGTCGGCCGCGAGCGCCGAGCCGCCATTGAAGCCGAACCAGCCGAACCAGAGCAGCGACGCACCGAGCACCACGAAGGGCACATTGTGTGGTCCGGACTCACCATGAAGCGCCGGACCCCTGCGCGGGCCCAGGATGAGCGCGGCCACGAGTGCCGACACGCCCGCGCTGATGTGCACCACGGTACCGCCAGCGAAGTCGAGTGCCCCCATTTCGCGAATCCAGCCACCAGGCCCCCATACCCAGTGTGCGAGCGGGTTGTAGACTACGATGCCCCACAACAGGATGAACGCGACGTACGCCTTGAACTTCATCCGGCCGACGACCGCGCCGGAAATGAGGGCCGGGGTAATAATCGCGAACATCATCTGGAACGCCATGAACGCGATGTGCGAGATGCCTGTCGCGTACAGTGCCTCCGGTGCGCTTCCCACGCCGGCCAGGCCCAGCCATTGGCCACCGCCAAGCACGGCGTTGCCGGGGGCGAAAGCCATCGAATAGCCCACAAGCGCCCACTCAACGGCGATGATGCCCAGGGCGACAAAACTCATCTTGATCGTGTTCACGACCTGGCGTTCCGGTACAAGGCCGCAATAGAAGAACGCGAGGCCGGGGGTCATCAGCAGGACGAGCGCACTACTGGTCAGGACCCATGCGGTGTTGCCACTATCCATCTCACTGCTCCGTGAATCGGCGGGGTGGTGTGCCCCCGGTGGGATGCCACCGGGGGCTGGCGGTCAAACCAGCGTCGCTTCAAGACGCGGAGCGCTGGCGAAGCGCAGCTGTGGCGCGGCGATCGTTTCCACGAGCAACGCGCTCACCAGATACGGGTCGGAGTTCGCGCCCGGGCGACGATCCTCGAGATAGCCGCAGCCGCGCTCACCGACGGATCGCGGAATGCGGATGGAGGCACCACGGTCCGCGATGCCGTGGCGGAACTCATGGATCGAGCACGTCTCGTGGCGCCCGGTGAGGCGTGACTCCAGCCCGGCGCCGTAGTGGGCCACGTGCAGCGCATGCCGGTCGGCGAGACGGCGCACGGCCGCGTTGATGGCGGTCATGCCGCTGACCGGGTCACGCATGGCAGCGGTGGAAAAGTTGGTGTGGTTGCCGGCACCGTTCCAATCGCCGTCCATCGGCTTGTTGTCGAAGCTCACCACGACGCCGTGCGCCTCGGCCACGCGGTGCAGTAGGTAGCGGCCAATCCAGAGGTGGTCGGACGCAGTGAGCGGGTCGGCACTCTCGGTGCTTACGCCGCGGTAGCCGACCTGGAACTCCCACTGGCCCGGCATGACCTCGGCGTTGGTACCATAGAGCATGAGGCCCGCGTCGAGGCACGCATCGGCATGCGCGTCGGAGATCGTGCGTCCGAATGCCCGGTCGCTGCCGACCGAGCAGTAGTACGGACCCTGTGGTGCCGGCTCGCCCTCAGGCCCGAATCCGAGTGGCCGACCGTCGGCGAACAGTGTGTACTCCTGCTCGAAACCAACCCATGGATCGAGTGCGTCTCCGGCACGATCGAGTGCGCCTCGCAGCGCGGAGCGGCGATTGGTCACGTGCGGCCGTCCGTCCGGCGTGAACACCTCGCACATCACCAGGCAGTGTTGGCCGCCGTTCAGCGGATCGCGGACCACGCGCACCGGCTGGAGCAAGAGGTCGGAGTCGTGGCCATCGGCCTGCCACGTGGAGCTACCGTCGTAACCCCACTCGGGGAAATCGACGAGCGAGGGTTCCCGGCCTTCGGGAATGGAGACGATGCGGGTCTTCGAGCGGAGTTGCTGCGTGGGAACCGCACCGTCGAGCCAGATGTAGACAGCCTTGATGAGCATGATTGGTCCTCGAATGGTGAGTAGAAGGCGGCGAAGGTTTGAGCCGTCCAGCATGTGATGCGAGATCGCGGCGTCATTTGGCTCACGCCACCACACATTCTTCTCCGATGCACTTATTTGAGGCGCGTTGGCGTGCCATACTGAACCAATGACCGGCTTTCTCGACGCGACGGATCTGGAGATCACGCGCGTGCTCTCGGCGATCCGTGCCGGCGCCGACGCGCCGCATGTCGATCCGGCACTCGTCCGACTCATCGAGCAGCGGCTGCGTCAGTTGGCCGCGGGTCGAATGCGCGGCGAACGCGCGGACCACACGCTCAGTACAACCGAGCTCGTCAATGAGGCCTACCTGCGCATCGCGGGGCCGGATCGTGATTGGGAAAATCGTGCGCTGTTCTTCGGCGCCGCCGTTGAGGCCATGCGTCGCATTCTGGTCGAGCACGCTCGTGCGAGGTCCACGGAGAAACGGGGTGGTGGAGTGCAGCGCGTGACGTTTGAGGACCTGCGGATTGCGCACGCAGAACCCGACACCGACCTGCTCGCACTGGACGAAGCGATGCAGTCGCTCGAAGCCGAGGACCCGCGACTCGCAAAGGTGGTGCGGCTCCGCTACTTCGGCGGCTTCACGATCGCCGAAGTGGCCGACCTGCTCGGCACCTCGCCGGCCACGGTGAAGCGCGATTGGTCGTATGCGCGCGCGCGACTTCTCACGCTCATGACGCAGTGAAGTCGTAGATGGATGGTCGGCAACAGCGGATCCGGGAGCTCTTCGATGCCGCGCTCAAGAGCCGCGATCGGAACGCATTCATCACCGCTGCCACCACGGGTGACCCCGAGATGGCCGCCGAGCTGCAGCGGTTGCTTGCCGCCCACGACGAAACAGGCTTGCTGCCCCGTTTCGACGCGGCGGCTGCGCTGGCGAGCATACCGACCGATGCGTCCAGCCGCGATGAGGCCGGCGAACATCACATCATCAGTCGGCTCTCTCGTGGATTGTCAGGTCGATACGAGCTGAGCCGGCAAGTCGGTGAGGGGGGAATGGCCACCGTGTACCTCGCGCGTGACGTGCGACACGCGCGGGACGTGGCCATCAAGGTGATGCGACCGGCCCTGTTCGGACGCGATACACTGGCGCGTTTCCTCCAGGAGATCAGGCTCACCGCGCGACTGCATCACCCGCACATCCTGCCGTTGTTCGACTCCGGCGAGATCGACGGCACTCCGTACTACGTGATGCCGCACATCGAGGGTGTCACGCTGGCGCACCGCATCCATGAAGCCGGTCAGTTGTCGGTGGGCGAGGCGCTCGGCATCGCGGGACAGGTGGCGTCCGCGCTCGACTACGCGCATGCCAACAAGGTCGTGCATCGCGACATCAAGCCCGGAAACGTATTGCTTCGGCGCGACGCCACCTTCGTCTGCGACTTTGGCATCGGCTTCGCGTTTGAGGGCACGGCACGCACCCCGCTCACCGATCCAGGGCGCGCAGTCGGAAGTCCGTCGTACATGAGTCCGGAGCAGGTGTCGGGAGACTCGCGTGTGGACGAGCGAACCGACGTGTACGCGCTCGCTTGCGTGGTGTACGAAATGCTGGCTGGTGAGCCGCCGTACTTCGGCCGGAACCCGCGCACCGTGATGATGCGTCACGTGCAGGACCCGATTCCCCTGCTGTCCTCGGCGCGCCCGGGACTCGGCGAAGAAGTGGACGCCGTCTTTCGCATCGCACTCGCGAAATCGGCAGCGGACCGCTACGCAACGGCCGGCGCGTTCGTGCAGCGACTCGCGCAAGCGGCCGTGGTGCATCCGCGGCGACGGGAGTTCGGCTTGCTCCAGCCGAGTGACGGGTTCGCCTCTCCTCTGTTCGAGCAGCAGGAGGCCCCGCCGAGCGTGTTGGAGCAGACCGTGCGCATCTGTACCGCGCGTGACAATGTGAAGATCGCGTGGGCCGAGTCTGGCAATGGCCCACCGCTCGTGAAGGCGGCGAACTGGCTGAGTCACCTGGAGCATGATGCGAAGTCGCCCATGTGGAGACACTGGTGGGGCGGCCTGTCACGCCACCATACGCTCATCCGCTACGATGAGCGTGGGCAGGGGCTGTCCGACTGGAACGCCGCCGACATTTCTTTCGAGGCGTGGGTTGCGGACCTCGAGGCCGTGGTCGATGCCGCCGGGCTCGACCGTTTCACTCTGCTTGGCGTCTCCAAGGGTGGGCCGATTGCGGTCGCGTACGCGCATCGGCATCCGGAGCGCGTGGAGCGGCTGGTGCTCCTTGGTGCGTATCCGCAGGGACGGGCGAGAGCGGGGGACGCGCAGTGGGAGACGAAAGCACGCGTTGAAGTGGAGTTGGTGAAGCTCGGCTGGGGCCAGGAGAATCCTGCGCACCGCCAGGTGTTCTCGAGCCTCTTCTTCCCGGAGGCCGATCCGCAGCGCATCGCCTGGTTCAACGAACTGCAGCGCGTAACGGCGAGCCCTGAGAACGCGGCCCGCATCATGGAGGCTGCGTTCGACATCGACGTCACGGCGCAGGCGCGCGCGCTGCGTGTACCCACGCTGGTGTTTCACTGCCAGAACGAGGAACGCGTTCCCGTGGCTGCGGGGCGCCATCTGGCAAGCCTCATTCCGGGCGCGGAGTTCGTGGCGCTGGAAAGCCGGAATCACATTCCGCTTGAGCACGAGCCGGCCTGGACGCAGTTCCTGGAGATCTTCGAGGAGTTCACCGGTCGCAGCTGACGTCACTGCCGCACCGGTAATCCCCCCACACAACCACGGTCGCCACACACACAACGGGCGACCGGACTGACAGTTGATGCGATCCTGGGATGAACGACTGCCTACGGACTGGCCTCGTTTCACATCACGCGCTCCGGATGGCGCGCGACTCAGAAAAGCGATTGACGGCCTCTCGCAGCTCCGCCACGCTAAACGGTTTCTCCAGAACCACAATCTCACTACGCTCGGTAAACCGTTTCGCTTCCTCGGTGAACACACCACCGGTCATGAACATCATGCGACGGGCCTGCATCGGAGCGACCTCAAGCAGCCGATCGTACAGCTCCATCCCGGTCATATTGGGCATCATGATGTCGCATATCACCACATCGAAGAACGCACCGTCGTCGATGAGTGTCAGTGCCGCGCTGGCGCTGGCGCAGCGCACGAGCTGGCAGCTCGCCCCGAGTGAACGCTGCACGCTGCGCGCCACCAGCTCCTCATCATCAATGACGAGCACACGTCCGGTATACGACGTGACAACACGTGGCGCGCGCGTCGCAACCTCTGGTGCAGCGTGTTCAGCGACTCGCAGCGTGACGGAGAACGCCGAGCCCACACCCACCTCGCTATGAACCGTGAGCGTGCCCCCGAAATCCGATACGATTCGCTGACAGATGGCGAGGCCGAGCCCCGTGCCTTGCCCTACATCCTTCGTGGTATAGAACGCGTCAAAGATTCGGCCGATCTCATGAGCGGCAATTCCGGTGCCGGTATCTGCTACTTCCACCACAACCGACTCTGCCTCCCGACGCGATGAGATGCGAATCCGATGCTGTGCCGCGTGACCGACCGGCAGCGCCTGTGCCGCATTCACAATCAAGTTCAGGAACACCTGACCGAGCCGCGCCTCATCGGCGATGACCGCGGGAAGCTCGCCGAGATCGAGGACCAGCTCGGCCCGATGCCGAATCTCGTTGTTCGCCATTCGAAGTGACGATCTGATTACGGCGTTCACGTCGACGGAACCGCCAAGCTCCGCGACGGGAGAACGCGAGAACATCATCAGATCCTTGACGATGCGACGGACGCGCTCTGTTGCGTCGCGCGCGTCGGCCAGCGGTTCGGCGAACTGCTCGCGCACCCAGTTCGGACGATCGACGTCGGCACCAGGCGTCAGCAACTGCGTGACCCCATCCTGCAGGAACTCAAGGTTCGAGATTGCAGCCGCCAGCGGGTTGTTGATCTCATGCGCAACGCCTGCGGCCAGTGTACCCACCGACGCCATGCGGTCACTCACGATCAGATCGGATTGCAGTCTCCGACGCTCCGTCATGTCCCGTACCACCCCGAGCACGCCGACGAAGCGATCCTGCGCATCTCGCAACGCCGCACCGGCAATGTTCACGAAGACGCGCTCTCCGCTCTTGTGCCGATAAATCGTGTCGGTCGGTGTCGTGGCGCCGTGCGATCGACGCCGCAGCGCATCGCGCACGGTCTCACGCTCTGACGGCATGACGATGGAGAGCACGTCCTTGCCGATCAGTTCTTCTGACGCGTAGCCAAGCATCTGCGCAAATCGCGCGTTCACGAAGACAATTGTGCCGGACGGATCGAGCTTGACCACACCATCCGTCGTACTTTCCACGATCTGGCGATACTCGGCCTCACTTTCCCGCAACGCCCGCTCCGCGTCGCTGCGCCGGGTGGCATCAGTGATCATGATGAGGATAGCCACACACTCGCCCAACGCATCGCGAATGATGCTGCTCTTGACAATCACCACCAGTTCGCAGCCCGAGGGAAGACGCAGGGAGGCCTCAGTCTCTTCTGCCACCCCGCGTGGCGCGCGTGCCAGTCGCTGTACCGCCAGCTCGCGTTGCCGTGCCGGCACAAAGTCAAAGAACGAGCGGCCAACCACGTTGTCCATGGCACAGCCAAGCATGCGCGCCATGCGCTCGTTCGCGAACGTGATGGTGCCATCCAGCGACAGTAGCCAGATGCCCTCGCTCGCCGTCTCTACGATGCTCCGGTAGCGTTCTTCACTTTCTCGGAGCCGCTTCTGCGCGATGGCCAGCAGCACGGGCGAGTTGTCACGCGGGTCGATGGCGGCGTCAATCTCTCCAGAGAGGACGGCGTCAAGCGTTCCCTCCACGTCTGCCAGACGCTGTCGGAGCGTGGCGATCACCAGATCGGCGCTCTGCGTCATAGAGCGCCGAGCAGGAGCAGGACCTTGTCTCTGTCCGACAGATTGCCAACGATTCGTCGCGCAGGTAGTGGTGACAGGCGCAACAACGTCGGCGTGACGATGACGCCGTCAGCAAGCGCACGCAGGGGAAACTCCAGTAGATCGACGATCTCCAGATCACACGCCAGCTCATGCTCCCCATCGCAGAACCGGGCGATGTTTGCGCGCGCCAGCAACGAGTTCGGACCGTTACCTCCCACGTAGAGCCGAAGTTTCACGACAGGCTGTTCTGCAGGCTGCGTGGCCATGTTACGTGCCTTCGTCGTGCGGTGGTTCGGACGCCGTGGGGTCGGTCGCGGTCTCCGACATATCCTCGTCGCCGAATCGCATGCCGTGCAGCGTAGCGGTATCCGTCGCATCAAGATCCAAGGCCGAGCCTTCAGATCGCGCCAGCAGGGCAATTTCGGCACTGCGTGCGGCCATCTCGCTGCGAATCACTTCCAGCCGCGCTGTTGCTTCCGCCTGCGCGAGCCGCAGTTGCAACCGTCGGCGTTCGTGCGCCTCCTCCTCGCCTTGCTTCGCCGACGCGGCGTCCTTTTCCCACTGCCAACGCGCCACGCCCATCAGGACTTTTCCCTGGGCCACAAAGACGTCTGTCAACGTGACCCCGTTATCGGCGAGAATCAACTCGCGTACCTGGTTCGAGTGGCCGGTGCCGCGCGACTTCACAATCGTCAGCGCACGATTGCGTTCTCCGTCCTGCACCACGTACGACATGTGGATCCAGGTATCGGCAATCGTGGAGATGCCTGTCGCCGTCACCTCGTCGGTGTTCACGCCGTCGAGCAGCGAGGTATTGACGACGGTGATGCCGCGTCCCTTCAGAAAATCGAGAAACTGTTGCGTGGCGTCGGCGCTGGCGGCGTGCGAGAGTTTCGTCGAGAGCGCCGAGAGCGGGTCGACCACCAGGCAGCTAGGATTGTGCTGGCGCACGATCGCACGCAAGTCGCTGAACTGATCCTCAATGTTGGGCCCGCGCGTGCGGGTCGAAAACATGCGCAGCAGTCCCGATTCCACATAGGGTTCGAGATGAACCGCCACAGAACGAAGGTTGCGGACGATCTGCTTCGCGCCCTCGTCAAAACTGACATACATCGTGCGTTCACCACGAGCACACGCCTGCTCCGCAAAGAGCCCGGCCAACGTGGACTTGGCGGTGCCAGGCGCTCCCGAAATCAGCACATTGCTTCCGCGGTAGTATCCACCCCGCAGCATGTGATCAAGTCGGGCCACACCGGTGGACACACGCTCGTCCGAAACGTCGTACGCGAGTTCCGTTGGTCCGCGATTGGTCAGCTGCAGTCCAGCGGACGTCAGTGTGATCGGAAACTCGTCCGCGGCGAAACCCGACCCCCGATATTTCATGACGCGCAGGTTTCGGAATGCGGAGCCATCAACCACCTGATGCATCAGCAGCACCACGCAGTCGGCAGTAAACTGCAGAAATCCGAACCGTCGATCGGATTCATTGCCGCTCACCTTCTGCGTCAGGATGCCGGTGAGGCCCATGTGGTTCAGCCAATCGCGTATGCGATACATCTCGCGACGTTCTGCGGCCGCATCGTCGAGCAAGGAGAGCAGGACATCGATGCCATCGAACACAATGCGCCGTGCGCCGATCTCTCGTACCTTTGCCTCCAGGATCGCGAGCATCCCGACGAGATCGAACTCTCCAACCGTTACGGTGTCTGGTGACAGCCGAGCATCGAAGAAGTACAGCTGATCCGGGGTAAGCGCACCCAGATCCCATCCGAACGACGCCGCGTTGCCGCGTATTCGCTCCGCGCTTTCCTCGAACGCCACGAAGATCGCCGTCTCGTTCGCGTCGCGAACGCCATGGGCCAGCGTCTGGAGGGCAAAGACGGTCTTGCCGCATCCCGGTCCGCCAAGCACCAGCGTCGTACGCCCGGCCGGTAGTCCACCGCGCGTGATCTCATCGAATCCGCGAATGCCAGTGAGCACTTTGGACAGCCCGGCCGAAGCCGGCTGCGCGTGCATGGACATCTGAAACCCCGTCCCACTTGTGAGCACGATATGGCGAGCGCCTCAGCCATGAGCGTGTGTTCGTCCTCGTGTGCTCCAGAGGGCGACGAGTGTTACGGCGGCCGGGGGGGCATCACAATGTATACGACCACTCGGGCCCAGCAGCAACACTTCGGGTGAGGGTTGTCGTTTCATCGCGGCCGGCCATGCGCTGATCGCTCTGTGAGATTGCGCACACACGAGGAGAATCTTTCGCGCGCGACCGTTATGTGTGGGGTAATCGAAGGAAACGCCGCGTGGTGGTATCGCACGAGCAAGCGATTCGACTGCGTGTTTCGATGCCACGCGCGATCACGCCGCGTCGAACCCTCCCACACGCGCACAGGTCACATGACGAGTTCCGCGGGCCGCCCCAGCGAGCACGGACGTTCACCGTTCAGCCGACCCAACGCCGGCGCGTCACCTGGCGTGCGCCCGGCCGTTCGTTCGCGTCGCCGCTGGATCAAGCATGTGGCGCTCGGTGCGGGTGCGGCAGTCGTCGGAGTTGCTGCGCTGGGCATTGCCGATGCAGACGGAGCTGACACTGGCCGTCACTTGTTCGTGCGACATCTGGGCGATACCGGCCCGCTGCTTGTGTTCCTACCGGGCATCGGTGCGACCACGCGCTATTGGGAACTGGTCGTCGCGCCCCTTCGAGATCGGTACAGACTTGCGCTCGTCGATCTGTTCGGCTTCGGTCGCTCTCCGAAACCCTGGACCACTTATTCGGTAGACCGACATCTTGCGGAACTCGAGCGGATTATTGCACCACTCGCTGCATCCGGCCCTGTCACGCTTGTGGGGCACTCGTTGGGCGCGAGACTGGCCGTCACGTATGCCGCGCGCCACCCGACCCACGTGCAAAATCTCGTGCTCGTGAGCTTGCCCTACTTCGCTGGTGGCGAAAACGCCAAGCGGTTTCTTGAGCGCGGCGATAGCGGATGGGTGCGCACGCACCTGGTGCCGTTGGCGCTGTGGTGCCTTCTCGGCCGCCGTCTGCTTGGATGGGCGGCTCCGATGCTTGCTGGCGATGTCCCGCGCGAGGTGGTGGAGGACCTGAATCAGATGACGTGGCGCTCGTCAACGTCCACACTGTGGGAGGTCATCTATCGGTATGACCTTACAGGGGACCTGCGAAGGTTGGCCCCCGACCTGCCGGTGACATTGCTTCACGGCGATCGGGATGAGAGCGCGCCCTTGAGTCGCATTCAGGAGATCAGTCGTCTGCGGCCGTCTGCTGAGCTGCGCGTACAACACGGTGCCCGGCATGACCTCCCGCTGAAGAGCCGGCGGTGGATGCGCGAGCAGATCATCAACGCGGTACCTCGCTGACATGTACGTCGCCAGCCCATCTGCGGGCACTAGCTCCTCCGCAGCTTCTTTGCCGCGGCTCATCGCCAGCGCCCATCCACCCACAAATTCCGTTCGCATCGTTGGCACTCATAGGAAGCATACGGTTACGTATCCGACGTTGCCGTTATCGACTGCAGATATCGAGGGACTTGCCGCATGTCACGTGGAGCGCCGCTGCAGTTGCGGGTGCTGGGACCGGTCACGGAGCGCGGAGACACCGACCCTGGTATCATCACCCGGCTCACGCAGCCGCGTCAGCTGGCAATCCTGAGCTACCTCGCGCTCTCGCGACCGCGCGGATTGCATCCGCCGGACACCTTGGTCTCCTTGTTGTGGCCGCATCACGATGAGCACAGCGGTCGGCAGGCGCTGCGCAATGCGCTGCACGGGCTTCGCCGGTAGATCGATCGTGAAACGGTCATCACCGCCGGCGATGCGCTCGTGGGACTCGATCCGGTATGTATCCGCTGCGATGCCTGGGAGCTGGAGCGCGGCATTTTGTCGGTACGCCACGCGGGGACGCACGACGACAACGAGCCGCTGCGCGGTTTTCACCTGGCCTGTGCTCTGCCGTTTGATCAGTGGCTGTCGAACGAGCGCACGCGGCTTGCTCGGTTGTTGGAAGGTGCGATTACGCACGGCGACGGTGCGCCCGTACAGCGCATGGTGGACACCAGCGAGGTGCATCGGCGAACCGCGCACAACTCGGAAGCGTCTGTGCTTTGTGTGCGTGGGCACTGTTTGTTCATGCGCAGCGCGAACGGTGGGTCGCCTCAGGAACTGCTGCACTGCCACACGTACTTTGATCGTGCGCTCGCGATCGATCCGCACTGCGGCCTGGCGCTTGCCGAACAAGTCAGAAGTCGGCTACGCGGTGGAGGCGGGTAGCAGCAACAGCAATACTGTCGACGGTTGGGTTCACGCACGCGGAGGCGCACGCGGCGACGATCGTGTGACCAAAGATACGAGGTGCCGTGGGAACTTGTCGAGAGGCCGGGGCAGTTCGCTCACTGCATGGCGCCATTTAGAGACTTCCCGTAGACTTTCGATCATGAGCCTGCGTGCGCTGATCCGACCGATCGTCATTGCGACGTCGCTTGTGGCGGGACTGGGACAGTCGCTCGACGCGCTCGCGCACGGCGTCGCGCATGCGCATGAGGCCGAACACCGGGGTTCGGCGCGGCAGCCCGAAGCGCGCGTGCAACAACAGCGTGGTGAGCAACAGCACCGACATCGCGAGTCGTCACCGCGCTCGTCGGGGCTGCAGCCCGAGCTCACCCAGTCCGACCACCAGCACGGTCATGTGCACGCGATTGTGGACACCGGGCTCAAGTCCCGCAGCGACCTGATCTCGATTTTGGTTTCTCAGGCTCCCGCTCACGCGCTCTTGGTCAGCGGTGCGGTTGAAGCACCTGGGCCGGATGCAGGAAGCTCGGCGCCGTTGTCCGAGCGACGACACACTGCGGCCAGTCCCCGCGCGCCGCCATCGCGCTGAGTCTCGCGTGCTCGCACGCGACCCTGCCTGCTGTCCTCACAGCCCGCGCCGTCGTTGGTGAACGCCACGATGGACGCGGACTCCCATCGTCCGAACTGCCATGCCGTTCCGCATTCACGCGGACGCCTGGCTTCGTGCGCTCGCGCTATTGTCTGTGCTCTCCGCACCAGCCGCAGCGCAGCGCGTGGAGCCGGCGCTCTCGCTCG
>JBGTOG010000338.1:0-2898 GCA_041742675.1 Gemmatimonadaceae bacterium
AGCGGTGCGCGCGGCGTTGTCGTGGGCACGCGATCGCGAGTAGGTCGCAGTTCGTGGGCACGCGATCGGGAGTAGGTCGCAGTTCGTGGGCACGCGATCGGGGTGGCCAACGCCGGCAACCATGCGCAATCGGCTCCACGGCCCGTGACGCAGCGCGTGGCGTGTAGTACCTTGTGGGGATACAACACTGGGATCCCACAGCCGTACCGTGGGGTTTGCTACACAGACCGGGAGCGCTGGTGTTTCCCGGACGGTTGGGTGCCGCACAGTGGCCCCGAACCCGGACCGCAGCGGCCGACCTTCCGCTGCCAAGGCGGAATTCCGTGAAAGCTCGCAGCAAGTTTCTCCTCGGTGGGTTGCTCGTGATCGGCTCGTCCGGCTTTTTGATGGCCAGCTCTGTCAAAGAGACAGCGCAGTTTTTCCTGACGACCAGTGAGCTCGCCGGCAAGATCAACGCTGATCCGTCGTTCAAAAAGGTCGGCGTCAAAGTCGGCGCGACGGTTGTGAACGGCACAATTGTGCGCGCCGAAGACGGCCGCTCGGTACGCTTTGCCATGACCGACAGCACGACGACCTATCAGGTGCATTACAAGGGCGTCATCCCGGACACGTTTACGGAAGGCGTAGACGTTGTGGTGGAGGGCCGCCTGAACGAAGACGGCACCTTCGAAGCCACCACGCTGTTGGCCAAATGCGCATCGCGCTACGAAAACGAGCCCGACAAGTATCCACAATCGCCGAGCTATCCCGCGGGCACCAAGCCCGCCGCGTGAGCCCCGGCGCTCACCCCTCCTGACGTGATTCTGATTGGCGAGCTGTCGCTCTGGGTGGCCATCCTCATGGCCGCCTGGACGACCACGGTGTCGTGGGCCGGCGGATATCAGCGCCGCTCCGATCTGGTGTTCAGTGGTGAACGCGCGATGTACGCGACGTTTGCCTTTACAGCGGTGGCGTCGATCGGCCTGTGGTACGCGCTGTTTACGCACGATTTTTCGCTGCGCTTTGTGGCCTCGTACAGCAGCCGCAACCTGCCGTCGGTCTACACCTTCTCGGCGTTCTGGGCCGGACAGGCGGGCTCCATGCTCTTCTGGACGCTCATTCTCGCTGGCTACGGCGCCTTGGCCGTGCTGTTCAATCGCAAGCGATTGCGCGAGATGATGCCGTGGGTCACGGGGACGATGGGCGTCATCACGCTCTTCTTCCTGTGCGCGACCGCCTTCGGTGCCAATCCGTTTGAGCGGCTCGACTGGGTGCCGGCCGATGGCCGTGGCATGAATCCGCAGCTGCAGAATCCGGGCATGGCGATCCATCCGCCCATGCTCTACTTCGGCTACGTCGCCACAGCGGTGCCGTTTGCGTTTGCCATTGGTGCGCTCATTACGCGGCAGCTCGATGGCGAGTGGTTGGCCGCCGTGCGCCGGTGGTCATTGCTGTCGTGGTTCTTCCTCACCATTGGCATCGTGCTTGGCATGTGGTGGGCGTACGTGGAACTCGGTTGGTCCGGCTACTGGGCGTGGGATCCTGTTGAGAACTCGTCGCTGCTGCCGTGGCTCACCGGGACCGCGTTCCTGCACTCCATCATGATTCAGGAAAAGCGCGGCATGCTGCGCAAGTGGAACGTGACGCTGGTGGTGCTGACGTTCCTGCTGTCCATTCTCGGCACCTTCATCACGCGCAGTGGTGTGATCGAGAGCGTGCATGCGTTCGCGCAGTCGAGCATTGGCTCGTGGTTCCTCGGGTTTCTGATCACGGCAACGGTGCTCACCGCAATCCTCGTCTCCACGCGTCTCAAGGACATGGAGGCGAAGGCTGAACTTGAGAGCATGGTCAGCCGCGAGGCGGCGTTTCTGTACAACAATCTCGTACTCGTCGGCATCGCGTTTGCCACGCTGTGGGGCACGCTCTTTCCGATTCTTTCGGAATGGGTGCAGGGCGAGAAGATCACCGTGGGTCAGCCCTTCTTCAATTCGGTGAACACGCCGCTCGGATTGCTGCTGCTCGCGCTCACCGGCATCGGACCGCTCATCGCATGGCGCCGTGCGTCAACGGCCAATCTGCGGCGTCAGTTCATCATGCCGGTCACGATGGGTTTCGTCGCCGTCGCTGTGTTGATGGCGTTGGGGATGCGGCACTTCTACGCGCTGGTGTTTTATGGGCTCGTTGGCTTCGTGTCCACAACGATTACGCAAGAGTTCGTGAAGGGCATCGGCGCGCGTCGGCGCATGTACCAGGAAGGACTCGCCATCGCGGGTGTGCGACTGGTCGCGCGCAATCGGCGTCGGTACGGCGGGTACGTGGTACACTTTGGCATTGTCGTGATGTTCGCCGCATTTGCCGGTCAGTTCTTCAAAAAGGACTACGCGCAGGTTGAGCTCAAGGAAGGCGATACCTACGCCGCCGTGGATCCGTGGGGAGACACGTGGACGTTCCGCAACGAAGGACTGTCGGTATACAAAACGGTGAACCGTCAGGTCACGGCAATCAGCCTGCTTGTGGATCGCAATGGCGAACCCATGAAGCCGATGATCGCCGAGCGTCGCCAGCACTTCGACGCGTTCGATGCGCCGACATTTGAGCCGTCCACGGAAGTGGCCATCCTGGAAATGGCCAAGCAGGATGTGTACGTGTTTTTCTCCGGCATGCTGGACCCGCAGACCGCCGTCATCACGATCAACTTCAATCCGCTCGTGATCTGGGTGTGGATTGGTGGCATGATCATGGCGTTTGGCGGTGTGATCGTGATGTGGCCGCAGGCGGAGCGTCGGGAGCGCGGATACGCCGCCGAGATGGCTCCGCGACACGACGAAGTGCTGGCGGGCGTGTGATTTCCCGCCGCGCCTTCGTCTGGCGGAGCGCGATGCTCGCGCCGGTGGCGTTCGGCGCGCCGGGCCTGCTGCG
>JBGTOG010000276.1:0-21304 GCA_041742675.1 Gemmatimonadaceae bacterium
CATCACGCCGCACAGCAGCGCGCTTCGTCGCAGCGCACGTGCTAGCGGCGCAGTTCGTAGCGGCGCGCCTCGCCACCGCGCACTTCTCGGCAATGCACGCGTCACGTGCCGCGAACCCTCAACGGACGCGCGCCGCACCAATCCCGGTGGGACCGTTGCCGAGCATGATCGTGGTCTTCACTTTGCCAGTCGCCACGTCGAGTACCGTGAGCCAACCGTCGGTGGCCGACTTGCCGTCCATGCCATGCATTTCATGTCCGCTGTGTCCTTCCATCACGGCGCCCGCATTCTGGTTCGTGATGAACGCGTATTTGCCGTTCGCACTCAGAATCATGCCGTAGGGCTGCGCCATGCGGCCTTCGAGCGTGCGACGCACCGACCAGGTGGCGACATCAATTTCCGCGACCGCGTTTTTTGTCAGCAGCGACAGATAGAGCGTGCCTCCGTCGGCCGAAAACCGTGGCTCCCACGGCTTGCCGTCCACACGAATCTCGCGCTCGGGAACGAACGGTGGCGGTTTCGTGAGATCGAACACCAGCAGCGTGTTCGACAGTTCGCCACCAGCCACCATCGTGCGCCCATCGGGAGACAGCGCAAACTGAACGAGCGAGCGCGTCACGCCGGGAATCGAGGTGAGTGTCACGCGACCCGTGGCGGTTTCTACCGACGCGATACGGTTTTCAGAGAGTGACGCCGTGTGCACCCACTTGCCATCGAGCGTGACCGCGAGCGCATGGGGACGCGGTACCACAATCTCCTGCTCCTCGACCAGGGTGAACGCCTTGCGCGCGATCACCCCCAGCGCCTTGGGCGGATTCACAGCGGTCATGGAACGACCGACATACAAGGAATCATGCACCGGGTCGAGCGTGAGCAGCCCCGGTGTTTCCATTTCGATTTGGCCCATCAGTTTGTTGTGCCGATCAAACTTGAGCACACGTCCGGCCCCAATCAGCGATACGTACCAGTGGCTGCCATCATCTTCCACGACCACGTGATGCGGCTTCGCGTTGTCGCCAAAACCCAGCGTTCGCAGATCAATCACCGTGTCAACTGCGAGCTGCTGCTGATCGATCACCGAGATCGTGGCGCCGGCCTGATTCACGACATAGAGCATCTCCTGCGCGCCGGTGGCTTGCATGCCACCGACGCTCAGCAGTCCTGCCACAACAAACGCGCGAAGCGGCATCACTGCACGATCGGACGCGTGCGGTCGCGCACAAAGAACACGCCTTCACCGATGCTGGTTACTACAATCGCGCCGCTCTTGAAATAGGGATACACACTCCACGCACCGGAGAACGACGGGGTGCCGTCATCACCGGGATGCGTATCAAGGAATCCGACTTCCTTGGGATTGCGCGGATCGCTGATATCGAGAATGCGCAGCCCCGACGTGTAGTTCGACTGGTACATGCGGTCGCCCTTCACGTACAGGTTGTGATCGATCGCCTTGGTCGTGCCGACATGCTCCTTGACCAGTACCGGATCCGACAGATCCTGCACGTCCCAGACGAGCGTACGCGTGCCCTTCGCCGCCTCGCCCTGCCCCGATGATTCGTCACCTTCATCGTTGAGATACAGATACTTGTGATCATCCGTGAGCCACGCCTGATGCGCATAGGCCACGTTCGGATACGAAGCGCGCGAGATCGCCACCGGATTCTTCTTGTCGGTCACATCGGCGATGCTGATGGCCGTCTCGTTGGAGCCAATGCAGATCTCCTTGCCGCTGTATCGTGTGTCCGGCCCGCGGTACACCACGCACTGCGAATCGTGCGAGTAACCCGTGCCGGCGCGTCCCGTCTTGTCATCGCCAAAACAGCCGGCAAACTTCGGCTTCTTGGGATTATTGACATCGATCATGTGATGGCCACCACCGCACGTCTCACCGCCGCCACTCGCACCCACGACATACACAAAGCCGGTCTCTTCGTTCGAGACAATATTGTGCGCGCTGTTGATGCGATCGTACGTGAGATCCGGCGTGAACGTTTGCGCGGTGCGAACAGCGCGCAGACGCGTCAGGTCGAACACCTGCATGCCATGCTCACCGGCGTTGTCGGCCACAATGAACACGTGGTCCTTGACCACCTTCATGTCTCGCCACGCTGCTGACGGCGTACCCTTCGTCTTTGGCAGATCGCCGAGATAGCGCGGGTTGGCCGCGTCGGTCACATCAACAAACGATGTGCCGTCTGTACGACCGAGAATCGCGATCTCGCGATTGCTCACGGGGTCCGTCCACCCCCAGTTGTCATTCATGCTGGTACCGCGCTTGCCGCCGATCGCCGAAATGGGGAGAAACGACAACAGTGAGGTGTTGCCGCATTCGAACTCATCGGCCTTTCCATCCGCACCACACATCACTTCCTTGCCCTTCACCGCTGAAAATGCCTTGGTCGTGGGCGCCGGAAACTCGGTGCTGACGCGGGCCCAGGTGCCGGCTGCGTTGCGCGACAGGAACATCACGGTGCCACCGCCGCCGCCATCATTGGGCATGCCGATCGCCGCTGTGTTGCCGGCGACAGCCATGCTCACTCCAAAGTTCGCACCGGCATCAATCTCGCCGGCTTCAAGCACGCGCATCGCGTTCCAGCTGCCGTCCCTGCCTGGCTGTACGCGGTAAATGCGGCCCGCGCCAAACTGGCTGAGCGGCGCGCCTACCCACACTTCATTGCCCGCCATGGCGAGGCTCCGACCAAACGCTGACGTGCCCGCCTCAAACGGCACGAAGCTCCGCCGCTCGCGCCAGATCTCGGAGATGTCGCTGTATTCGAAGGTGGTCACAGAGCCCAGACTCGCACCGCGCCGTCCCGCCGTCGCGTACATGCCAGGTGCGCCGGCCACGATACGCGTGCCGCTGATGGCTACACTCGAGCCGAGCATGGCGTTGTCGGTGCCGCCGGCTGCTACCAGCATGCCTTGCGGCGTGAAGCTGTTGCCGTTGCGAGTGAACACAAACAGCGCGCCCTTGGCCGTGGCATGGCCTGGTGCGCCAACCACGAGGCGATTGCCGTCCATTGCCAGCGAGCTGCCGAACATCGCGTCTTCGGAAAGATCAGCGCTCGGCAACTGACCGGCGGCTGACCAGCTGCCGTCGCTGCCGCGCTGATACACATACACCACGCCGTTGCCGACGCGCGGTGCACCCACGAGCGCCAGATCGCCACGCACCACAAGCGCCTGACCAAATCCCGCCCTCGCCGGAGTATCCGGTACGGTCCACTCGCTCACGAACTCGTAGTTGCCACTCGCGGCCCGCTGGAAGACATGCACGGCCCCGCGCGCACTGTCAGGTGCGGTGGGCATGCCAATGCGCCCCACCAGCAGCGTGTTGCCTTCGGCGGCCAGGCTGGTTCCGAACATGTCGTTGGGCGAGCCGTTGCTGGGCGACAGCGTGCCAGCGGCGCGCCATCCCGCCGTGCCGCGGCGGTAGATGTGCACGCGACCGGACGGCGTGCCACGCGGCTCGCCCACAAAAGCGAAGTCGCCACTGAGTGCGACGGAAAGCCCGAAGGACGCGAACGACGTCTCCGATCGAACTTCGGAGGTCGGTTCACGCAACGAATCGGAGGCGGGAAGCACGGGCCCGATCAGGGCGGCGAGCAGGAGCAGATGCGTCATGTGCATTTCCTGAGCGAAGTATTGGGAAGGAATCTCCAATATACTCCGGCCGGCTCAGCTTGGTGCCCTGAACGGAGCGGCAGGGCGCAGTTCGCCGGGACGAAACGCGTGTTGCGCATGCCGTCCCTCCCCCATGGCAACTATTCGCATGGCAACTACCGCACCCGCACTCCGACACGATGCGAGGCGGATCCGCCCGCAATGGGCTCAAATGCATAGTCGAGCGAATATCGGTCGAGTGAGAAGCCCACGCCCGCGGTGACGGCGTGCGACGCGTCGTACACCGTATTCGATCTGATTCCCACTCTCCCCGCGAGGGCAACGCCCTCCACCGGCATGTAGGCCAGCTCGGCGCCCACCGCTGCGCGCACGTTGCCTGCCTGATCGAGGTGCAGCTGCGTCGCCGCCGAGACGTCAAAAAATGTCGCCAACGGATAACCTGCGCCGCCAAAACCCACGACCGCCTGCCACGGACTTGCACCGGGCTCGCCAGTCGCGGACAGCGCCGCGCCCACATGTTGCAGTGATATTGTGGCGTTCATGGCGTTCATTGGACCCATGGGCATCGCCACGCCCACATCGAACAGCGCGCTCTCATCAAACGCTGCGGCCTGCGTCTCTCGCACGTACGTGGCGCCAACGCCCACACGAAGCGGACCAACCGCGCGGGCCGCAGCAGCCGTCAGCGCCAACCCGGAGACCGGCGTATTGCCTCCCTCCGAAAGGTGCCCGGCACGAATTCCGGGCGGATCGATCTGCGTGCGCGAATCCAGAAAGCGGGCGCCCACGCCGTAACTCATGCTGCCCAGCGACTGCACGCTCGCAATTGCACCTGATGTGGACGACGATCCGTAGCGCTGCATCGACATCGCGACCCCGCGCGCCTGGGTCAGCATGCCCGCGTTGTAGAACACGGCGTCAGCATCAGTCAGCGCGACGCCAACATTGCCCATGCCGAGAGCCACGGTGCTCGCAGGCAGTCTGAGCACAAGCGGAACCGACGGATCATTGGATTGCGCTGAGATCGCGCGGTGAGACGGAGCGATCAACACGACGGCCAGGAATGCGCCCCACGCCGCTGTCCGTACGGCAGACGAGCTCGCGAAAATCAGTCGACGAAGCGGCACCGACTTCACGAACTGCCATCCGCTGTATCCGCCGCATCGGCCGCATTCGCCGCATTCGCCGCATCCGCCGCATCCGCCGCATCCGCCGCATCCGCCGGCGAGAACGAAAACGACGCGCTGTTCATGCAGTAGCGCAGCCCCGTTGGCGCCGGCCCGTCATCAAACACGTGGCCCAGATGTGCATCACAGCGCGCGCAATGCACCTCGGTGCGCGTCATGAACCAGCTGCGATCCGTCGTGGTCTCGACCGCCTGTTCGCTGATCGGCGCCCAGTAACTCGGCCATCCCGTCCCCGAATCAAACTTCGTCTCACTCGAGAACAGCGGAGCGCCGCAACACACACAGCGGTAGGTTCCCGCGTCGTGATGGTCCCAATACTCACCCGTAAACGACGGTTCGGTACCGTGCTTGCGCGTGACCTTGAACTGAATCTTGGTGAGCGCTGCGGCCCACTCGTCGTCGCTCTTGCGGATTTTGTCGGACATCGCTCAAATGAATCGCATGCGCTCAACTCTCGCCAGCGGCATTGGTCATCCGGACACCGCGCCGACACTCGGGCCGTCCGTCCCACAGTATCACGGACGGGTGTTTCGCTTCATCGGCCACACCCTGCTTCGTCTCGCTGGCTGGCGGCTCACGGGCAGTATCCCCGACCTGCCGCGCTTCGTCGTCATCGTTGCGCCGCACACCTCCAACTGGGATTTCCCCGTTGGACTCGCCGCCAAATGGGCGCTCGGGTTCCGCGTGCAGTTTCTCGGAAAGGACGCCCTGTTCCGGCCACCTCTCGGGTGGTTCATGCGGGCCGTTGGCGGCGTGCCTGTAGACCGGTCCAAACCCAACGCCATGGTGGAACGATCGGCGCTCGAGTTCGCTGAACGGGAGCAGCTGGTGCTCGTGCTGGCACCGGAAGGCACGCGGCACAAAGTACAGGCCTGGCGGAGCGGGTTTTGGCACATTGCGCGGGCGTCTGACGTTCCCATTGTGTGCGCTGCGATTGATTGGAGTCGCAAGCAGGTTCGCTTCGGTCCCACCGTTCGGGTGGAGATGGTCGACGACCCGGCGGCGGACATCGCTCGCATCAAAGCTCACTACGACGACGTGCAAGGCCTTCATCCTGCACTGCAAGCCTGACCTCCAGCCGCAACGCTCGTGACATCAACTGTAGCGCTCGACACCGCCACTCTCGGCGGCGGATGTTTCTGGTGCCTCGATGCCGTGTACCGCGAGTTGCGCGGCGTGCACCGTGTGCTCTCTGGCTATGCGGGCGGCGCACGCGCCAATCCGACGTACGAACAGGTGTGCACGGGCGTGACAGGTCACGCTGAAGTCGTGCAAATCACTTTCGATCCGGCCGAGATCAGCTATCGCGATCTACTGGATGTGTTCTTCGTCATTCATGATCCCACGACGCTGAACCGGCAGGGCTACGATGAGGGCACGCAGTACCGCAGCGTGATCTTCACGCACAGCGATGCGCAGGACACTGCGGCCCGTGCGCGTATTGATGAGTTGACGGCCGACGCGCTGTGGCCGGACCCGATCGTGACCGAGATTGCACCGGCGCCCGCGTTTTATGAGGCCGAGGCTGTGCATCAGGATTATTTCGCCAACAACCCGGGCCAGCCGTACTGTGTGGGCGTGGTGGCGCCGAAAGTAGCCAAGGCCCGCAAGCTCTTCTGGCAGCGGCTGTCGCGCGCGCAAACGTGACGTAACCGTCGTGTTTTCCGCGCGGCCCCCTTTCGGAAGTCCGCGCGACGTCTGAGATTTGAACGTCCCCCTTGCGCAGCACGGCTGACGGTCGAGCGTCTTGATCCCTCTGATCACACGTCGCGTCCAGCGGTGCTGCGTTCCCACCGGAGCGTTCATGCATGTGACGACCGTCGGCGTCGTGGGTGCCGGCGCCATGGGCAGTGGTATCGCTGCTCTTGCTGCCTCGGCCGGCCTGCGCGTTGTATTGCTCGATATCGCGGGCTCTCCCGATCGCAGTGCCCCGGCCAAGACCGGTTTGCAAAAGGCGATCAAGGCCAAACCCGCGGCCTTCATGCACCCGTCCGCGGCGGCGCGTGTGCGATGCGGCAACACCGAAGACCATCTCGAGTGGCTGGCCGACTGCGACTGGATTGTTGAAGCGATTATTGAGCTGCCCGAACCCAAGCAAACGCTGTTTACGCGCCTGGAGCCGCTGCTCAAGCCGACCGCCGTTGTCACCTCGAACACATCAGGCATCCCGATGTCGGTGCTGCTCGAAGGGCGATCTGAAAAGTTCAGACGGCGGTTTCTGGGGACGCATTTCTTCAATCCGCCGCGCTACATGCACCTGCTTGAGCTGATCCCCACGACGGAAACAGACCCGGCGGTGATTGGCACCGTACGCACCTTCGCCGAGCGTATCCTCGGCAAGGGCACCGTGATGGCCAAGGACGTGCCCGGTTTCATTGCCAACCGGCTCGGCGTGTACGGCATGGTCAGCACCATGCGCCGCATGATGGAGCACGGGCTCACAATCGATGAGGTGGACGGACTCACGGGTCAGCTGCTTGGACGTGCCAAAACCGCGACGTTTCGCACCGGTGATCTCTCCGGGCTGGATGTCCTCGGCCACGTGACCCGCGGACTGTCGCAGCAAACCGGCGAAGAGCTGGCGCTGCCGGACTGGGTGCACGCCCTGATCGCTGATGGGAAGCTGGGAGACAAGACCGGCGGCGGGTTCTACCAGAAGTCGAAGGAGGGCATCAGCACCTACGACTGGAAGAATGCGACGTATGTCCCACAGGAACGCATGTCGGGCGGCGAGGTCGGCTCTCTCACGCGGCAGCCACACGCGGCGCGCCTTGCTGGAGCGCGGGATTTGGGTGGTGCGCACGGTGATTTCCTGCGCGATCACTTGTTGGACGCTGCGCACTACGCGCTCACGCTCGCACCAACGCTCGCCTATGACATTGTTTCGATCGACCGCGCGTTGCAGTGGGGCTACGGGTGGGAGATTGGTCCCTTCCACGTGATGGACGCGCTCGGCCACGATTGGTTGCGCTCGCAGTTTACTGCGCGTGGTGACGAAGTGCCGGCGTTGCTTGAGCAGGCCAACGGGGCGTTCTACAAGAACGGGGACTATCTCACGTTCGAAGGGACATACGAAGCGCTTCCGACCATCCCGGGCAACATCAACCTTGCGCTGCAGCACACCGCCGGCCGCACGATCGAGGACTTTGGATCGGCGCGACTGGTGGATCTTGGTGAGGGTGTGCTGTGCTTCGAGTTCCGCTCCAAGATGAACTCGCTCGGACAAGGTTTGCTTGAGGGCCTCGCCACGTCGCTGCGCAAAGTTGAACGCGGCGGCTATGTCGGACTGGTGATTGGCAATGATGATCCGCGTACGTTCAGTGCCGGCGCCGATCTGGCGGCGGTGTCGTTTGGTGTGGCCGCTGGCGCGTGGGATGAGATCAACGAGAGCATTCACGGCTTTCAGCAGTCGGTGATGTCGATTCGCCGGGCGCCGTTTCCAGTGGTCGTGGCGCCACACGGCCTGACGCTTGGTGGTGGCAGCGAGTTTGTGCTGCATGCCGATCGGGTGCAGGCGTCGGCCGAGTTGTACATGGGACTGGTGGAAGTAGGCGTGGGGTTGTTGCCAGGGGGGGGAGGCACGAAGGAGCTGGCTTTCCGGTTTACCGAAGCCCTGGCGCCGTATGACGAGGCCGATCCGTTCGAGGCGCTCAAGCGCGCGTTCAAACTGATTGCGTTTGCTGCGACCAGCACGAGCGCACCGGAAGCGCGGGCAATGGGCTTCTTGCAAGCCGGCGATCGTATCAGCATGAATCGCGATACGCTGTTGTCCGATGCGCGACAGCGTGTGCTCGATCTCGCGCCGGACTATGTGCCGCCTACCGAACGACGCATGCGTGCGCTGGGTCGGGAAGGCCTTGGCAACCTGCACTACGCACTCTGGGCCGCCGCTGAAGCCGGTCAGGCGTCCGCGCATGATGTGCGCGTGGGACGTGCGGTGGCACATGTGCTGTGCGGCGGTGATGGTGCGCCGCGAGAAGTCACCGAACAGGATCTACTGGATCTTGAGCGCGAGCAGTTCCTGTCGCTGCTCGGCACCAAAGAAACGCAGGCCCGCATTGAGCACATGCTCAAGACGGGCAAGCCGCTTCGTAACTGATTCCGACCTGGGAGAAGATTGCTCATGACCGAAGTCGTGATAGTCAGTTGCGTGCGCACAGCGGTGGCGCGTGGCAAAGCCGATGGCGCACTGGCGACCGTGCATCCTGTTGACCTGTCCGCCACCGTGATGAAGACGGTACTTGACCGCGCTGGTGTTGATCCTGCCATCGTGGACGATGTGCAGTGGGGGTGCGCAATGCCCGAAGCATCGCAGGGGTTGAATCTGGCGCGTCTCTCCTGGTTGCGGGCGGGGCTGCCAGTGGAGACCTCGGCGGCGACGGTGAATCGCTTCTGTTCGTCCGGGCTACAGTCGGTGGCGTACGCCGCGCAGGCGATCATTGCCGGACACGCTGATGTGGTACTCGCGGGTGGTACGGAAATGATGTCGCAGGTTCCGATGTCCGGTTATCACACGCGACTCTCGCCGGAAATCACCGAGAGCTATATCGGCATGGGCTTCACCGCCGAGCGCGTGGCGAAACAGTGGGGCATCACGCGCGAGATGGCCGATGATTTTGCCTTCGCCTCGCAGCAGAAAGCGGGTGCGGCGATTGCGAATGGTGTGTTCAAGCCGGAGATCGTGCCGATTGAGGTGTCGCGCGACTCGTGGGACGGCGCCACACGTACCAGCGAAGTGCACCTCGTGGATACCGACGAGTGCCCACGGCCGGAGACCACGCGCGAACAGATGGCTGGCCTTCGTCCAGCCTTCATGGCCAAGGGTACCGTCACTGCGGGCAACGCATCGCCATTTTCCGATGGCGCCGCCGCCGTGCTGGTCATGAGCCGCGCCAAAGCCGATGCACTTGGGCTCACACCGCTGGCGCGCTTCGTGACGTTTGCGACAGCGGGTGTGGCGCCCGATATCATGGGTATCGGGCCGATCAAGGCCGTGCCCAAGGCGCTGGCGCGCGCGGGTATTGCGCTTGGGGACATTTCACTCATCGAGTTCAACGAGGCGTTTGCGGCGCAAGCGCTGGCCGTCATGAAGGATCTTGAAATGGACGCCTCGCGCACAAACGTGAACGGCGGCGCGATTGCACTCGGTCATCCGCTTGGCGCCACCGGTGCAAAACTGACCACGCAGCTCGTGCACGAACTGCGCAGACGCGGTGGTGGTATGGGGCTGGTCACCATGTGCATTGGTGGTGGCATGGGTGCAGCGGGCGTCTTCGAGGTGTACGGCGAGTAGCGCGCAGGAAGCACAAAACGGGGCGGCGACCGAAGTGGTCACCGCCCCGTTTTTTGTCGCGGAGGCCTTTGTGCAAAGAACTCTTGCACGGCCGCGCAACCAAGCCACTAGTTACATCGACGCGCCAGCCGTGGTCTGACCACGAATCTCACCCTTGGGGTTGGCCACCGTGTGGATGTTCACGTACGCCGCACCCATACGAACCTGCTCGCGGAGCTGGTCGAAGGTGGTCTCGCCGTTGAGCGTGGTTTCGCGCGTGATGGTGCCGGCGGCCACTGAGCCAGTCGGGACATCAACGCCAGCATCGCTGGAATAGAGCGTCACCATTGGCGGACCGGATTCTTCCACACCACCGCTATGGATGTGCACAGCGGTCACGCCCATGAGATTGGTTGCATCAACCGTGTACGAGATGCTGTCCGCATGCACAACGAACGATGCACGACCGGTCGCCGTCGTTGTCACCGGATCGGGGCGCTCCGCTTCACCGCTGAGCGTCGCCATGAATGATTCCATCGGCGCCGTTTCCATCATGGCGCCGGTTTCCGCCTCGGCAGGCATGTCATTCGGCGCCTCGTTGGACGCATCGTTGCCACCGCAGGCCGCCAGCAATACTGAAGCAGATGCCAAAAACGGAAGGAACGTGCTACGCAATCGAATCATAGAATATCTCCAGGGAGTATGTGGATGCACCAACTCAACTGAGTCGGATGCAAGCACATTAATACCCGCCTCAGCATTATCTGATCCGTTTCGTGATGTGCGTCACACAGAGATGCGATTCGACGAAACAGCCACTTCCGCAATGCGACCCAGCAGCGCAACGGCCTGATCCAACTGCGCAAAGCGAGGATCGCTCGTCAGGCCGCGCACGTGTCGCGCAAAAATTTGCTGCGCCACCACCGCGAGTTTGAAGAGACCATACGCGTAGTAGAACACCGGCGCGTCGATCGAACGTCCACTGGCCTTTGCATATGCGTCCACCAGCTCGCGACGCGTCATGGTGCCGGGCAGTGCCGTGACACCGAGTCCGAGCGCACGCAGCGCCGGTGGATCATTCGCCTCAACCCAATAGGCCAACGAGGTGCCCAGATCCATAAGCGGACAACCGATCGTGGCCATTTCCCAGTCGAGGATGGCTCGCACGTGTGTCACATCGCTCGGATCCAACACGAGGTTGTCGTACTTGAAGTCGTTGTGCAACAGGGCGACGCCGGCTTCGGCAGGCGCGTGTGCAGACAACCACACGGCGAGCGCGTCAATCGCGGGCACCTCACTCGTACGCGAGGCTTCCCAGCGTCGCGTCCAACCGGCAATCTGCCGAGCCACGTACCCATGCGGTTTGCCGAGGTCCTGCAACCCCGATGTGCTCACGTCGATCGCGTGCAGCGCCACGAGTTGCTGCACAAACCGCTCCGAAAGACTCCTGGCAGTCGCCGCGTCAAAGTGCACGTTGGGCGGGACACGATCGCGAAGAACCAGTCCGTCAACAAACGCCATCAGATAAAAGGGCGCACCCAGAACCGAATCGTCATCACAGAACGCGAGCGCGCGTGGCACCGGCACCCCAGCCGGATGCAACACGGAGAGCAATCGGAACTCGCGCGACATATCGTGCGCTACCCCACGCGCCACACCACGTGGGGGTCGGCGAAGTACCATCGGTTCCGCACCCGCATCCACCCGATAGGTGAGGTTCGAAAAACCGCCGTGGAACTGCGTGATGGTGATGGGCTGCTCGCTCGATCCAATGAGTTGAGGAGCGTTCGCGTGCAGCCATACGGTGAGCGCCGCTGCATCCAGCGCTTCCCCCGCACGGACACGCACGGTGTCGTGCGGCCCGCCAACCGATTCAGCCACGGGAAGTATCAGCGTGTGCGGCCGGCGACGCTTCCGCGGACGCCAACTCCGCGCGCTGCACGTACGGCGCCAGCGCGCGGCGCGCGATGACACTCTTGTGCACTTCATCAGCACCATCGTAGATGCGGGCGGCTCGCTCGTGTCGAAACCACCAGGCAATCGGCGTGTCATCGGTCATGCCCAACGCGCCGTGGGCCTGCAGAGCACGATCGAGCACGCGCTGCAGCACATTCGCCACGAACACCTTGATGTAGCCGATCTCTTCGCGCGCTGCACGCTGTCCCTCACGTGCGATGCGTGCGGCGGCATCGAGTACCATCAGGCGGGCCGCGTGAATCTCAATGCGCGAATCGGCGATCCAGAACTGCACCGCCTGCTTTGACGCCAGCATTTCACCGGGCGCCAGTTCCCGCGACACGGCGCGCCGGCACATGAGATCAAATACCCGCTCGCAAATGCCGATCCAGCGCATGCAATGGTGAATACGTCCGGGACCGAGCCGCTCCTGCGCCAGCGCAAAGCCAGCGCCCTCGTCACCAAGGCGATTGCTGAGCGGCACACGCACATTGTCCAGCCGTACCTCGGCGTGGCTGGCCCATCCGCCGCCCGCTTCGCCCATCACGGAGATGTTGCGCACAATGGTGAAACCAGGCGTGGGCAGCGGTACAAGTATTTGTGTGGCCCGCGCATGTGCGGGGGCATCAGGATTCGTGACCGCCATGACGATCGCAAACGATGCACCATCAGCACTCGACGTGAACCACTTGTGGCCGTTGATCACATAACAATCGCCATCGTGCTCCGCGCGCGTGGACAGTTGCGTCGGATTGGAACCGGCGTGCTCCGGTTCCGTCATCGCAAAACAGCTGCGAATCGTGCCATGCGCCAGCGGCGAAAAAAACTGCTCCTGCTGCGCGGGCGTGCCGAACTGGTGCAACAACTCCATGTTGCCGACATCAGGCGCCTGGCAGTTGCACACGTAGTGCCCGAACGGTGTCCACCCCAGAATCTCCGACAGCCGCGCGAACACTTCCAGCGACAGCCCCTGTCCGCCGTGTTCTACAGACAGAAATGGCGCCCACAATCCGCGCGCCCGTGCTTCATCGCGCAGGGAGTTGAGAGTCGGCTCAATGCTGGCCCAGTCGCCGCGCAACAGCTCCGCTTCGCGCGGCACCAGTCGCTTGCGGACAAAGCTGCGCGCCGCCTCGAGCAGCGCGTTGGTGCGCAGCAGTTCGTCGGCCTCAGGCCGCTGTCCGCCCGTGTTCATGCGAGATACCCGCCCTCGGCCATGTACACGCCGCCGGTGCAGTACGACGAGGCGTCACTGGTCAGAAACAGAATCAGTCCGGCAATGTCATCGGGGGTGCCAATGCGATTGATCGGCTGACGGTCCGTGATCGCGTGCGCGATGGTCGGGTCCTGCCACAGCGCCGCAGCGAACCGCGTCTTCACCAGTCCCGGACACACGGCATTGGCACGAATCCCGTCAGCGCCCCATTCCTGCGCCATCACCTTCGTGAGCGAAATCAGTGCCGCCTTGCTTACGGAGTAAATGCCGAGTCCGGGTTCCGGCGACACGCCGCCAATCGACGCGATGTTCACAATGGATCCGCCGCCGCGCTCCTGCATGACCGAGTGCGAGGAGCGACACAGCTCAAGCGGGCCAAGCACATTCACCGACATGATCTTCGCGAACACGGCTTCACCCTGTTGCTGCAGCGGGCCGAAGACGGGGTTGGTCGCCGCGTTGTTCACGATGATGTCGATGCCGTCGTATGCTTCGACCGTGCGCGCCGCCAGCCCCCGCACATCGTCAAGTTCGCCCATATGTGCGACAATGCCGGTCACATCCAGGCCGTCCGCGCGCAGCGCCGCTTCCGCCGCGGCGACATGCTCCGCCTTGCGACTGGATACCACCACCTGCGCACCAGCGCGGCCTAGGGTGGTCGCCGCGGCAAAGCCGATGCCACGCGTGCCTCCGGTGACAATCGCGACTTTTCCTTTCAGCGAAAGACGGGCTAGTGCATCGGCGTCGCGAGGCGTAACAGGTTCGTGCGATGACACAGGTGCTCCGGAGTATGAGAAGCGCGCAATCCGCTCTGCCTGACGCTACGCTCGTCGCCTCGGCGGCACAACCACAATATCACCGGCGTCGAACAACCCGCCCGGTCGGAGGTGGCACGATGCGACCATTCGCCTCGGCAGCCATCGCCTCGGCATGCCGCACCAGCAGATCCGCACTGCGCGGTGCCGTGGACGCATCGCGCCCAAGCGCCTCACACGCTGCGCTCGCCTCCGGAATCACGTATCCGTCGCCGCCAATGCAACTCGGATACGCCGGAAACGACACGGTGACGGACTCCTGCGCTCCGATCGGCGCACCAGACGCTCGGCGCAGGGGACCGACAATGCGCCCACCCACGGGCTGCCGGGAATCAAACGTGAAATGCACCCCGCTCACCTGTGGGTAGGCACCGGTTCCGAGTCGCCGCGGTGAAACGCCGTGCTCAAGCAGTTCACGCAAGCGCGCGCCTGTCACGGTGAACGTGACCACACGTGTCTCATCGGCAAAGAGAAACACACTTTCGAGTTCGTGTGCAGTGATCGGTCCGGGACCGAGCACATCATCAAAGCGCATTGCACCAGAGTTGATCATGGCAACATCGGCGCCGGTGCCGCGTCGATACGCATCCACCACCATGTTGCCAAACCGACTTTCGCCGCCGCGCGAGGTACTGTCGACCGCATCAATGGGCTCCGGCGCGACGCCGAGCACCCGATCAACTCCGATCCGACGCGTGAGCGTATCGCGCCACGCCGCTGTCACCGCGCGCGTGGCCTGTTGCTCTGTCCAGTCTCGGCCCGGACGCAACACCGTGTCACGCACGCGCCATCCACCTCCGCGCTGTACCGCCTCGACATGAATCGCCGTCCGCGCATTCGACGCGGCCTTCACCAGCACACGATCATCATGCGCAATGCGGCGCCCATCGTGTTCGTGTCCGCCGAGCAGCACGTCAATGCGCGGGTCGCGCACGAGCGTCAGGCTGTCGTGCCAGATGTACTGATGGGTCAATCCGACAATGAGCGCCGCACCAAGCGCTTCCAACGTGTCGACCGCAGCGCGGGCAGCAATGTCCGGATCCGTGCACCGCACCCACGAGCGATACTCCGCCAACACGGTCGTACCGAATACCCCAACCCGTGTGCCCGCTACGGTAGTGGTGTCCCAGCCACGCACCGTCGGAAACGGCGTGCCATCACCAAAGCCGCAGTTGGCCGACAACCAGCGAAACGACGACTCCGCTATGCGCGCTTCAAACTGCGTGCGATCGATGTCGAACTCGTGGTTGCCGAGCGTGGCATAGTCGAGGCGCGCGGCGTTGAACGCCTCAACCATCTGTCGACCGTGAAACCACTTGCTGAGCAGCGACGGCGAAAACACATCGCCCGCCAGAAAGAAGAGCACACGATCGCCGGAGGTCTGTTCCACGGAGTCGCGCCAGGCAGCCACACGCGCCAGGCCGCCGCTGCCATCCCGTAGCGTATCCGAGACGTACACATCGTTCACCAGCAACAGCCTCACAGCGCCGTCTGCACCGGAACGTGCTGGTGCGGAACGTGGTCCGCGTGTACAGGCGGTGGCCAGCACCGCCACGCCGAACATTAGCGCGGCGATGACTCTCGTCACCGCCGCGCTGCGGACCTCACCGAGTGTTGCAGACATCAGCTCCGGGATTATTGCGACTTCGGTTCCTCAATCAGTCCCGCAAAGAGCACCGTGCCACCAATGCGGTCACGAAGAAAGAACAAAAACGGGCGATCCAGGTTCACGATTTCCCGTTGCGGCAGCGAAACGGTTCTTATGCCAACCTGTGTCACGGCGGCCGCTTCGGTGCCTTCTTCGTTCACGTCAATGTACACATCCTGCTTCACATGCGAGATGGACAACCCCTCACCAATACGCGAAAAATCGGCTTGGCTGCTCTTGAAGGCAATACCCATTCCCATCTCGGTAAGGGGCTGCCTCAGCTGGTAGTTCACCTTCAGTCGAAACTTCGGCATCGACAGCTCCACATCGCGCTCAGCGAGCGCCGACACGCCCTGCGCCAGCACCGCCGAGTCGAGCAACTGCAGCCATTGACGCGCCGAGGTGCCCTCCTGCGGAAGCACAAGCGTCATCACGTACGCAGTGTTGCCATACGGCAGCTCCACCCACTGCGCGTCAGCCGACTGCGCGTAGGCCATATCCCCTGTGCGGCGCATCATGCGCACCTGCGGCTGCGCCCCCCCCGACGTGCGAAACGGGCCCAACGTCGTTCGGGCCGGATCGAACTCGGCGCGCCACGACCCTTTGAAATAGAGCGCGTTCATGAGCATCAGCACGAGGTCAGGCGACAGGTCGTCCACCACCTTCGGAATGAGCCCATTCGTCTTCGCCGACGCCCAGCTGTTCATGTCTGCGACCGTCGCCGGCCCAAAGTCTCCGCTGCGCACATCGGCGGCAAAGAACTGCTTCATGTCGCTCGTATACTCGGGACGCACGGGGAACGTATTCCGCACCCACATCGCATTCGCCACCTTCACGGTGACTCGCGAATCGAGCGATTGCAGCATGCCCGGCAGTTCGCGATACGCCGCGAGAATCTCATCGCGCGATCGTGTGCCCCAGCCAAGCGTTTCACGCATGGCTGTCGCGGTTGTTCCGTTTGCACCCGCGTACGCCATCCCCAGCGCCACGGATGCACTGAACGGTGACAGAATGATATTCTCGTCAGGCTCCGCCGCCGCGACTTCTCGCAGCAGATCAATCCCGAACTGGTTGCTTGATTGAATTGCCTGAACTTCGAGCGCCGTGAGCGCACGTGGCAAATCATCCACCACGGGCGGTGGGCCATCACCCGGACCAAGCCCGTTCCCGCAGCCCGTCGCAAAAGCCATCAGGCCGACAAGCGCCGCGGCAGCGGGGAGCGCGTTTCGCCAAGAGTGCTGCAACTCACAGTTCATGGAAGCCTCGAAGGTGGGAGTAACACACCCTATACCCCATGGGGTGGGCGCATGTCACATAGCCCCAACCCCAAGCGCAGCCGTATCCACTCCGCGAATCGCAAACACCCGTGCAATCGTCTCGCCAATCTTGTTGTTCGGTGTACTGGCGCCCGCGGTAATGCCAATGCGAAGTGGCCCCTCGGTCGGCATCCACTGCTCGCTGAGTTCGAGCTCCCCGTGCGGGCCAATGGTGCGGAATCGCGCCGTGTTGCTGCTGACGTCAATCTCATCCGGATCGGAGATGTGGTATGTCTTCACCTGCTCCGCGCACAGCGCCGCCAGCGAGATCGTATTGCTGGAGTTGTACCCGCCCACCACCACCATCACATCCAGCGGTTCCTTGAGCATTTCCACGACGGCGTCCTGTCGCTCCTGCGTCGCACTGCAAATCGTGTCAAACGAACGAAAGTGCGCGGCACGATGTTCAGCCCCGTACGCGCGCTCCATGGCTTCGCCCACCGCGTGTGCAATGGCCAGCGATTCCCGGGCCAGCATGGTCGTCTGATTCGCCACGCCAATGCGCACCAGATGCGCCTCGGGCTCGAAGTGCGAAGGCGCCTGCTTCTCGAAGCGTTCAAGAAACGCCTCGCGCGTGAGCGCCGGCACCGGCGTTGGTTTCCCCTGTGATGCTTCGATGTAGTGCATCACCAGCTCCGCCTCGGCCATGTCACGCACCACCAGATACGTACCGCCCGGATATTTCTCCACCTGAGACGCCGTGGCCCGTGTCTCCTCGTGGTAGTACTTGCCGTGAATCAGCGCGGTGAATCCGTCGCGCGCGTACGCTTCCACGCGCTTCCACACATTGAGCACGGAACCACACGTGGTGTCAACAATCACGCACCCCAGTGCACGCAGCGTTTCAAAGTCGTGAATTGTCACGCCGAACGCCGGCAACAGCACGACATCGTTGGGTTCCACCGGCGAATAGTCAAAGCCGGTGCCCTTCGCGGAGAGGAACGTGATGCCCATGGACTGCAGCTTCACATTGACGTGCGGGTTGTGAATGATCTCGCCGGCCAGAAAAATGCGACGGTCGGGAAACTTCTGACGCGTCTGATACGCGTAGTCCACGGCGCGCTCCACGCCGTAGCAAAAACCAAACTCGCGGGCCAGACGAATGCTTGTGTCGCCAACGGTGAGCGCAAAATCCTGCTCGCGCAGCAGGTCCACGAGATGCCCCGTGTAGTCGGCGGCCAGCGTCTCCTGCACGGCCGCCTTGAGCCCGAATCCCTTGCGCACATATGCGCCCGCCGCAGGAGCAGCGCCCGCCGCCGATGTGGTAATCCTGGTGTCAGTCATATCGCTCAAAGATAGTCCCCTGAAGCGCGGAGCGCGTCACACGGAGCAATCGCCGCCGCCAACGCCTCGTCTCGGTTCATCACGTACGGCGCCACCGCAGTGCGCAGCATCGCCGGCAATGCGCGCTTCGCAAACTGCACCGAGTCGACACACACCACCACCATCTCGGCCAACGCCTTGCGCGAGCCATCGGCCAGCGCCAGTACATCCACGTTGATCGTCATCGATGATTCGCCGATACGCGAGACGTACGTCACGAGCGCCAGCGCCTCATCCAGTCGTGCCGGTGACAGATACTCGATGCTCAGGTGACGCCTCGGCATCCAGCTGTCGGGCGCGCTGAAAACATCGGTGTAGGGAAGACCTGCAGCACGCATCCACTCCTGCTCCCCCATCTCGACATAGCGTGTAAAGGCGCTGAATCGCGCGATGCCGACAAGATCCACATCGGCCCATCGCACTCGTTCCACGCATACATGCGGCTGTCCGCTCATCACACCTCGTCCGGTCCATGTGTCCGGGCGCGCCGTACCGCACGACGGCAATCCCCTGACCACTTTCGTGTTGTCTTCGCAATATACTTGGAGGAGTTGCCGGACCCGACGCTCGTCACACCTCCCTCCCACGTCCGATCGAGGTCTTCATGTACCGCACGCTGCTCGTGCCACTCGATGGTTCACCGTTCAGCGCCAAGGCACTTCCGGTCGCGACCGCAATTGCAAAACGCACTGGCGCCACGCTGCACGTGGTCACCGTGCTCGATCCAAGCGCGTACGTGCCGTTTGTGCCGGGCGAAGTGCTCGTACCCGTGATGGACACCGATGCGCTGGAAGCGCGCCGCAAGGCTGACACGCTCGCGATCGAGGCCGTGGCCAGCGGACTGATGAGCGACGGCGTCACCGCCAAGGGTGCCCTGCTCGAAGGCACGGTGGTGGAAGCGCTCAGCGAACACGCCGTCGCCATCAGCGCAGACCTCATCATCATGACGACACACGGCCGCAGCGGACTGGAGCGCCTTTGGCTCGGCAGCGTGGCCACCTCATTTCTGCAGCGCGCCCCAGCGCCCGTTTTTCTGGTGCGTCCCACAGGTGAAGCGTCGGCTCCCGCATTGCCCCGGGGCACGATGCTGGTCACACTCGACGGTTCGCGCTTTGGCGACTCGATACTGCCGCACGCGACCAGCTTCGCTGAGGCGGCTGGCGTCTCACTCGAGCTGTTCACGGTGGCCATCCCACACGCCATTCCCATGGCGCCATTTGGCACCGACTCACTCCTGGCAGACGAAGGTGATCTCACGCGGCAGGAACACGAAGCGCAGCAGCGGCTGCAGGCGCTTGCCGAGTCGCTGCCAGCAGGTACGTCAGTTGAAGTCGCCACCGATATGACCGCCGCGCGGGCGATTACCGAGAGAGCCGGCGCGATCGGCGCAGGGGCGATCGCCATGGCCACACACGGACGCACCGGATTGGCCAGACTCGTGCTGGGCAGTGTTGCCGATGCCGTGCTGCGCGGTGCGCCGCAGGCAATGCTGCTCTACCGCCCGACTGAGAGCGAGACGAACGGTTGAGTCACGCGCCGTAGAACTCTGACGCCAGCCAGGGCGCAAGCGCGTACGTGACCAGAGGCTCGTACGCACCCTGCCGGTCGATCAGTGACGCCGTCAGGATGCCGACCGCGCCACGACCGTGTTTGGTCCCCTGCACTTTGGCTTCGGCGTCCATCGCGTAGCCGAGTTCTTCGCCAGCACGCAGTCGCGCGGCCACGCCCTCTGGAAGTGGCAGCACCAGCGAACCACCGACGCCTTCTACACCATGCGCGTCTCTGGCCACGGCCCACGCGCACGTCCGCACACGTCCGTCGCCAATGTCCACCACGCCACCCTCCAGCCCCACCGCAAACGTGATGGCCGGATTCTCCAGAACGTGCGACGCCCGGTTTCTCGCGCCCTGAATGGTTTGCTCGTCGCCCCACGGTTGCTCCGGCACCCCCGATGCCGCGGCCACACCGATCACACGCGCACGCGGTGCGACGCGCGCAAAAACGGCCGCCACCGCCGCCAGCTTGACCGGGTTTGTGCTGCCCACACCGACGAGTGCGTGGCCATCAAGCAGACTCTTCCGTAAGTGATCTTGTTCTTCGCGGAATCGCGCATCGGGCACGGCGTTCATCTCAGCCTCACATCAGAAATGATGACTCAAATCGGTAGTTCGATACACGTCGGGAAACGCTTGCCGCTTGCTTGCAGCCACGTATCGGAGTAACGTAGCGCACAATACATGCCCGCCTCATCCGCCGAGTCTCCGCGGGCCCCCGGTCGGGCGCGTTCTTCCAGCACGTCCGCGCCTCTCACCCGGCTATGGCTCGAGTTCATCAACACCGACACTGCGCCGCTCGTACCGCGCGGTGATCTGTTGCGCGACTTCAGCGTCCTGGTACGCTGGCTCGTGGAGCACGACGTCGTCGATCTGGAACGGGCGTCCGGACTGGCGAGGCGCGCGCTGCTTCAGCCAGCAGCAGCAACCGCAGCTCTCGTCGACGCACGACGCGTGCGTGCCTCACTGCGTGCGCTGGCTGAACGAGGGTCGGGAGCAGAGCGCGTACGCGAGGACGCCGTCGCCGAAATCAATCGTGTGCTCGGTCGCTCCACCGGCACGCGCCGCATTGATCTGCGGAGCGATGGATCGGCCACGCGCGTCTTTGTGCCCACGGGTGATGCGTTCGCCGGCCTGATGATTCCCGTGGTGGAGTCGGCGGCCGATTCGCTCGTGGTGGACGAGTTATCGCGCGTTCGACGCTGCGCTGGGCCGCGCTGCACGCGCGTGTTTCTTGACACGTCGAGAAACGGCACGCGACGGTGGTGCGACATGACCACATGCGGAAACCGAGCCAAGGCGGCGCGACATCGCGCCCGGGCGCGTGGGCCCGGAGGTGCGGAGTGAGCGCGGCAGACGAACGGCGCACACCAACGTCTTCTGGCGCGTCCTTC
>JBGTOG010000375.1:0-6078 GCA_041742675.1 Gemmatimonadaceae bacterium
AGCAGCAGCAGCAGTGGCGGCAGCTCTGGCGGAGGCGGTGGCGGCGGCTGGTGACTGACCGTCGCCACATAACTCCTGTCCCGCTACGGCGTTCGCGTGTCCTGCTCCATATGAACCGTGAGCAGCATTGCCGACGCCTCCGCGGCGCGCACATCGTGCGGAACATCCGGACGCAGGATCAGCAGCTGGCCGGCTTGCAGTGTGTACATGCCACCCTCGGCGCCCACGGAAAGTGCACCCTCCAGGCAATGAATTGTGACAAGACCGTGTGTGCGATGCTCGCGCAGCTCACCGTTGGCATCGAACGCGAACAGCACATGCGTGACCGGACTCTGCTGAAAAATCGTGACCTGACGATGACCGTCGCGAGCGGGATGATCCTCGGCACGCAACTCCTGAAGCGCGGCTTTGAGATCGAACGCGTGTGTCTCACCGGCAAATCGCTCAGACGGCGGTGGGCGCAGGCGATCGGGTTGCGGCGCAGCTTGCACATCGGACATGGCAACACCTCCGGTTTAGGGCGAGTGGGTACGGTTGGACTATACCCCTTCCGCCACGGGATGTAACGAGTGGCCGGAATGACGCGCACCGGATCAATCCGTCCGCGCAGTCGGTATCAGAGCACATGACCATGAATCCAACTCTGCGTGTGAGCCTGCTCACGCTGGCCGCGCTCACGCTGGCGTGCAATGCCGCCTCCGCCCCTGACAACAACACGGACCCGGATCCGCCCCCGCCAACAACCGATATCCCCACCCTCTCGAGAACAGTCGTACTCAGCAACCTCTCGAACCCGTGGGACATGGCGTTTACGGCTGATGGATCCACCATGTTCTTCACGGAAAAATGCCGCGGCTTGTCGGTGCGGCAGGCGAATGGCACCATCACTCGCCTGTTTGGCACCTCCGGCTCTGCCGTGGTGGCTGCTGATTTTTTATGCCAAGGGCAGAGTGGCATGCACGGCGTGGCGCTCGATCCTGCATTCGCCACCAACAGACGGATTTATGTGTTCATGACGTCCAATCTGAACGCCAATCCGCGTACCAATCGCGTGGTGCGGTTGCAGTTGAACGCCGACTTTACCACCGTCAGTGATCGCACCGATATCATCACGGATATTGCCTTCAAGCACGCGGGCAATGCGCACGGCAGTGCCGGTGCGCACAGCGGCGGCCGCGTTCGATTCGGCCCCGATGGATTCCTCTACGTCACTACCGGCGACAATCACAACGCCATTGTTCCGCAAAGCCCAACGCTGCTCGGCGGGAAGGTACTGCGTGTAGATACCAACGGAGCAGCGGCGCCCGGCAATAATCCGCCAAACGGATTTGACGCGCGGATCTACACGTACGGACACCGCAACGTGCAGGGCATCACGTTTCGCCCTGGTACCGGGCAGCCCTTTGTCTCCGAGCACGGTCCGAACCACAGCGATGAAGTCACGCCACTGGTGGCCGGTGGCAACGGCGGATGGGATCCGCAGAATCGCAGCGGCCTCTCCTGTGCAGACGGGTACTGTGGCTACGCCGGCAACCCGAACACCATGCCCATGACGGATGCAGCGCGCTTCCCAAACGCGATGGTGCCATCGTGGACAAACAACAGCGCGTCTCAGGGCATGGGGCCCGCGGTCTTTCTGGTTGGCGAGAAGTGGAAAGCCTGGAACGGACGGTTGGCGGTTGGCATCATGGCGGGGCAGCGAGTCGAGATTCTCGCGCTCAACGCCGCTGGCAGTACCACCAGCAATAGCAACGCAGGCCTGCCAGCCGCGCGCTTTCGCTCACTCGTGCTTGGCGTGGACGGTGATCTCTGGATCGCTACTGATGGTGGCGAGATCTGGCGCGCGACACCGCAGTAGTGCCTAACCGCGAGCACTCCAGCAACGCGTTCTCACCACGCAGGCGGGTGGCGTTTCGTTTGCTCCTGTGCGTACCGGCCGCACTGATGGCGCTCGCAGCGTGCGACGGGTCGGGTTCACTTTCGATCATGCGTGAGGCACCGGCAACGCCGTACGATCGGTACGTGCGTGCCCTGACCGACGCCGGTCTCGACTCCACGGCCCTCGGTCGTGAGTGGCTGGCGGCCAGCGATAGCGCGTTGCGTACTCCGCTCGCCGCCACGCTGCCCATGCGCGAAGTGGGGACTTACTCGCGCAGCGAAGCGCGTGCGGTGGCGTATCGTTTTGCACTCAGCGACGGTCAACGTATTGTGGTGGAGCTGCGCGCCGAGGGATTGCCTACGCGACTGTACGCGGATCTCTTTGAGGTGACGACCGACACGGCGCAACCGTTTGCCCATCGTGCGACAGCCGATACAAACGCCGCCTCCGACAGTGTCGCCGCACGATTGACACTCTCGTACGAAGCACGCCGCGATACCGAGTTCATTCTGCGCCTGCAGCCGGAACTGCTGCGCAGTGGCCGGTACGAGCTGACCATCGGCGCCGAACCCGTGCTGGCGTTTCCCGTCGAAGGCAAAGGCAACGCCGCTATTCAAAGTTTTTTCGGCGTCGAGCGTGATGCAGGACGCCGCGTGCATCACGGTATTGACATTTTCGCACCGCGAGGCACGCCCGTGCTCGCGTCAACCGATGGTGTCGTGCGCAGCGTATCGCCCAACCGGCTCGGAGGAAACGTGGTATGGCTGCTGGATGAAGTGCGCGGACAGTCGCTGTACTACGCGCATCTGGATACCCAAATCGTGGCGGCCGGCATGCGCGTGCGCACGGGAGACACGCTTGGCTATGTGGGAAATACAGGCAATGCCCGCACAACGCCTCCGCATCTGCACTTCGGCATTTACCGGCGTGGCCAGGGTCCGATTGATCCCTTGCCGCACGTGCGGCTGGTCACGCGCACGGCCCCTGCGCTTACTGCCGACACGAGTTCACTTGGCGTCACGGGAACCACGCGAATCGCCGGCGCGACACTGCGCGACGCACCAAGCACCGCGAGCACCGCGCTTCGCGACTTGCCACGCAATCAAACGCTGCAGATCATGGGCGCCAGCGCCAACTGGTATCGCGTGCAATTTGACGACGGTACATCAGGCTACCTGACCTCCGCGGCCGTTCGGCGCGTCGAATAACCCGCCCGCGCTTACTGTTTGCTCATTTCCAGCACCACCTGCCACTCCAATGCGTCGACCGGTACCACGGAGAGTCGACCCACGCGAACCAGCGCCATCTCCGCGAGTCGCGGCTCATTCTTGATTTCCGGCAGCGTGACCGGACGCGCGAGTTGTTCAACCGCCCGCACATCCACCATATACCAGGCCGGCGCATCCGGGTCGGAGTTTTGATCGAAGTAGTCGTGCGTCGGATCAAAGGCGGTGTGATCCGGATATCCTTCCCGAACCACCTCACAGATCCCGACAATCGCCGAGGGATCAGCATTCGAGTGATAGTAGAACGCCAGATCACCCTTCTTCATGCCGTCTCGCAGGAAATTGCGCGCCCCGGTGTTGCGCACGCTGTCCCAGCAGGTCGTGCGCTTCGGCGCTTTCATCAGATCGTCAAACGAGAACACATCGGGCTCCGACTTCACGAGCCAATAGCGACGCTCGCCCTTTGATCGCGCGAACACATGGGCCCACTTGCCCTGTTCATACGGCATCGACTCGGGCGGTTTCTTGGCAGGAGACATGGATCAACGGTCAAATGAAGACAGCCAGCGCGGCTGCCGGAATGCGCGTTAACAGTCAGATTACACGGGTACTCAGCCGAGGGGCACCGCATGACACTTCGAGTTATCAAGGCACGTCGCGCCACAGCGTGCGCATTCACATTGATGGTAGCCGCATGGGCTGTGGCCGCATCGGTGACCGCTGCACCGCTTTCAGCACAACAGCCGCCGGCTGGTGGCGGGTTCCGTGGCGGCGTTTCCATTCAGCCGGGCCAGGAGTGTCCACCGGGTACAACGGAGATCCGGCCGCTCAACTGCATGTCACCGGCCGAGACGCCACCGAGCATTCTGGACTATCGCCCGAAATCCACGCTCGTGGTGCCCGAGCACCCGGTGCCTCGCGCGAAGTACCCGGTGATCGATTTTCATGGACATCCGCGCGCCAATCTCGGCTCGCGCGAAAATCTTGAGCGCATGGGTGCGGAGCTCGACAGCCTGAACGTCCGTCTTATGATTGCAGCCGACAACATGTCGGGTGAGCGACTGACGCGCGCAATGGAAGTGATCAATAGCTCGCCCACCATGAAGGATCGGGTGCGTGGGCTGGCAGGCATCGACTTCAGCAACGTGGGCCCGGGCTGGGCCGAGCGTGCGGTCAAACAGCTTGAGGCGGATGCCGCGGCGGGCGCTGTTGGCGTCGGCGAAATCGGGAAAGGGTTCGGCCTGAGCATTCGCAAAGCCGATGGCACACGACTGCGCATCGATGATCCGGATCTGGATCCGATCTGGGAAGCGTGTGCGCGTTTGCGGCTGCCCGTGTTCATTCACACGGCCGACCCCTCGGAGTTCTGGAAGCCCACTGATTACACCAACGAACGCTGGCTGGAACTCTCGCTTTTTCCGAACCGCAGCTACGCCGGCGACGGGAATCCGTCATTTGAGCAGCTGGTGACCGAGCGCGACAACCTGTTTCGCAAGCATCGCAACACGACGTTCGTGACGGCGCATCTCGGGTGGCACGCGCACGATCTGGGCCGGCTGGCCACGCTGTTCAACGAAGCGCCGAATGTCTATGCCGAACTCGGCGCGGTGTTGTACGACATCGGACGCCAGCCACGCGCGGCCCGCGAGTTTTTTGTGCGCTACCAGGATCGCCTGCTGTTCGGCAAAGACTCCTATCAGCCGCAGGAGTATCCGTACTACTGGCGCGTCTTCGAGACGGCAGACGACTACTTCGACTATTACCGCGACTACCACGCGTTCTGGAAACTCTACGGACTCGACCTGCCCGATGAGGTGTTGAAGAAAGTGTACTACCAGAACGCGCTGAACATTCTGCCCCGAGTCTCAAAAGACGGATGGCCGCAGTAAGCGATTGCTGACGGCGGCCATCCTTGCGTGCGTGAAGAGGAACGCGGTCAGCGCTTCTTCGCCGTGGCCGCCTTCAGACGTGTGCGAACCAGCAGCAGCTCATCACTGATGTCGATGTTGCGCTTGATGATGTCTTCAAGCAACTGCATGATCGCGGTATCGTCTTCCACCGATGTCGGCTCCGGTCCCAGGCGAGCGCCAAATCCGAAGTGCTGACCGGGAATGAGGATCACCTCGTTCTGGAGCACGGTATCGCTCTTGTCGTCGATCACGCGAACAGCCACGAACTTCTTGCCGGCCTTCTCCATGTAGCCGATGCGCAGCCCGTTGGCGCTGTCCGGCCACGGTGCGTAGGGGTACGTCTTGCCGTCGCTGCCTTCGAAGCTGCTCGACGAGTTTGTGAGATTCGGAAAATTCGTTTCAAACCCACCGATGTACATAAGAGCGTGTCGCATCGTCACCAACGGCTGGAGAGGTATTGGGAAAAGAGGCCGGAGCGCCTGACGAATGCCAAGGTACTGCGATCACCTGGAATTCGTGAGGGGCGAGCCATTACGGCGTGCCCCAACTCTCTCCCGCCATGAACCATTCGCCGTTTGGACCACGCGTCAGCTTGATCTTGCCGCGCGCCGGCCTGCCGTCCAGATCGTCGGTTGCCGCAAGCAGCGTCGCTTCCTCGGCCGTTTCCGTGGCCTTGAGCACCCGCACCACCTTGGGCACCATCGACTGCACCATGGGCAGCATTTGCGCGAACTCCGGCGTGTCCATCATGCTGCGCTGCTCAGGTGGCGCGGCGGCAAGAATGGCCGCCTTGTCACCAGCGTGAATCGCCTTCACCAGCGCCAGATATGCTTTCGTTGATGACATCGTCTGCGCGGCAGCCGTCTCGGCGGCGGTGGGTTCCGCCACCACCACAAGCGGAGAGACCGTCGCCGAGAACTCGGCGTTCATGGCGATGGTCGTGGAGCCCATTGTGCGTTCCGCGATCTCTGCGGTGCCGACAATGCGCGTGGGCGTGAAGACGTCCGGGGTGACATTGCTGCCGCTCCGCGAAAAGCTGAGGCTGCCCTCGATCAGTCCACTG
>JBGTOG010000377.1:0-7319 GCA_041742675.1 Gemmatimonadaceae bacterium
GGTTCTGCTGCCGGCCACTGCCGGATTCGGCCTCGCCGGTTGCGCAGCGCCTGCCGGAGGGGCCGCCGGTGGACGCGCAAACTGCAGGTGTTCGTACGTGATGCGTTCGGTGTTGGTGCAGCCGTAGCTCTTGAGCTGCGCTTCAATCCAGTCGATGGCGGCCGTGTTGCGATCGGTACCGGCCATTCGGTCACCAAACTGCGTGAGACCCTTGATCGTGGCCTTGTACTGATCGAGGCTGAGTCGCGAGACCATGACGGCGAATGGATCGGTGCTGTCGATCACGATTGGCTGGTCGCGCACCAGCGGCCGCGGCGTGTCGGGAAACGCCTGGGCGCTTAGAACTCCGGGCATCACGCTGGCGGAGACGGCGAGCACGCAAAACGCGTACGAATATCGGCGAAGCATACAGTCGCTCGAGGAGGGCGGGGACAGGAAAACTGCGCTGTCCGAAGATACCCGATGCCCTTGTGCCCGCCAATATGAAGCGTTGGACCGTTTCTGTGGTCCGCAAGCTCGGGTCCTACTTGAGACGTTCGCCCACGAGTCGTGCAATCGCGCGCAGGCCATCATCGCCAACGTCCAGGCTGTGTGCATTGACATACAACGCGATGTGCGCATCGCAGACCTCGTCGGACAGCTCCTGCGCATGCGTACGAACGTAGGCACGACTGGCCTCCGGATGGTCGAAGGCATACTGCACCGATGCACGAATGGCGCGTTCCGCGGCGGCAGCGAGCGTGTCATCGAGGTCACTGCGGACACAAATCGCAGCCAGTGGCACCGGCAGTTCGGCATGCCGTTCCCACCACGCGCCGAGATCTGCGACCTGCAGCAATCCATGATCGGTGTATGTGAACCGGCTCTCGTGAATGATCAGGCCGGCATCAACCTCTCCATCCGCAACGGCACGAAGAATCCGGTCGTAGCGCATTTCCACCACCTCACCAAGTGCTGGTGCCGCCAGTTGAAGCAAGCGGAACGCAGTTGTCTCGCGCCCCGGAATGGCGACCTGTCCGCGAACCGCTGCTTCCAGCGTCATTGCGGAACGTGCAACCACCAGTGGCCCCACCCCGTGGCCGAGCGCAGCTCCACTGCGCAGCATCCGGTAACGATCACCCACGGCGGAAAACGCGCCAATACTCAGCTTCGTGAGCTCGAAGGCTCCGCTGTGCGCTCGACGGTTGAGCTCTTCGATGTCGCGCAGTACCGGGTCAATCCGAAACGGTGCATCAATCAGGCCGTGCGCGAGCGCGTGGAATGCAAAGGTATCGTTCGGGCAGGGCGAATAGCCGAAGGTCAGGGTGCGCAAGGACACGGAGCCGAAGTTCAGAGGTGGTGGCGCAGTGCGTGCACAAGCAGCGGCGTGGCCGAGTTGATCGCCTCAAACGCGGCGTCGAAGTGCCAGCGCGCACGATCAGGTTCTTCGATTTCATTGGAAATCGCGCGCACTTCAAGAGCCGGGATGCCGTATCGCTGCGCCGCACGCAGCACGCCGAATCCTTCCATGGCCTCTATATCACAAGACTGCGAACCTCCGACGCGCGCACTGGTCCCGATGGGCAGCGTGATCGCGTTGGGGAGCGTTTGTTGCGCGATGCGGAGCAGTTCGGGCGACGCGTTGACAGTGTGCGACAGCCACTCCGCGGATGCGTCAGCGTCGCAGTAGACAGCGCTGCTGCCGACTACCAACGTTGCCGGGGCAAGACCGCGATGCTGGCGCGCGCCGGCAATTCCGACATGCAGAATGAGCGCGGGTGCATGCGCCGCGATCGCGGCTGTGGTGGCGGCGGCAGCATCGACGGGACCAACGCCGCACGTCACGCTCACCCACGCCGACGAAGTCGCCAGTTCGCGTGCGGTAGCGGCGATAACCAGAACAGTGGGTGCGGCGTGCATATACCGCTGAAGTTTAAGGGCCGGGCGAGGGTCCGTCAGGGTATGCGCACAATGTTCTTGCCGCGCGAGCGCCCACTTTCCTGATACGCAATGGCCTCGCGCAAGTCGGATGCGTTAAACTGGCGATCAATCACGGAGCGAAGCTTTCCCTGCCTGACCAGCATCGACAAATACTCGAGATCCTCCTGCGTTGTTTCGGCCATCAAGCCCTTGAACGTCGGCTCGACAAACCAGCCGTACACGAGTGCGCCGAGCAAACTCCGGATCGGGCCCAGCCAGCGATCGCGCTCCGGGCCGCCCACCACGACGACGCGACCGGCGGGCAGCAGCACCCGGCGCAGCGCCGACGGTGCATGATTGCCCACATTGTCGATGATGACATCGTAGCGTGCTGCGCCGGCTGTGAAATCCTCGCTCGTATAGTCGATGGTGACATCGGCGCCGAGTGAGCGCACCAGCTCCACATTGCGACCGCTCGATACGCCGGTAACGTGTGCACCAAGAGACTTCGCGATTTGCACGGCATATGTACCAACACCGCCTGAGGCGCCGTTCACCAGCACACGCTGACCTGTTGCGACCTGGCCCACATCGCGCACTGCCTGTAACGCGGTGGTGGCGGCAACAGGCAGCGCCGCCGCGTCGGTGAGACTCATCGAATCCGGTACGTGTGCAATGTCAGCGTTCTCACGGACGGCGATGAACTCTCCAAACGCGCCGGTGCTTGCGCCGAACACCGAGTCGCCCGGCGCGAACCGCGTCACATTCGCGCCGACGGATTCGACAACGCCAGCGAAATCCTGTCCCAGTCGCACATCCGCCGGTCGTCCCAGGCCGCTCGACAATCGCATGATGTACGGCTTGCCACGCATGTAGTGCCAATCAAGCGGATTGGTCGCCGCAGCATGAACGCGCACCAGCACGCTGCTGTCGGAAAGCACAGGGCGAGCGACCGTTTCCCAATGAATGACGTCTGGGTCGCCGTAACAGCGATATCGTGCGGACTGCATTGTCGCTGAGCCGGGGGGGACGGGCTCCATCGCCGAGTTGGCTGCTGGGCACGCTGCGTCACGGCTGAGCAGCAGTCCGAAGCCAACAACGGCGATCGAGAAGAGCAGTGCGGCAGTGCCCACGAGTTTGCGTCGTCTTGTCATGCGAGGGCCTACGCCGCGCATCTGCGGCGAGTTTCGTGACTGGGACGAGACGCGAGAGGAGATACGTTGCGATTTTTCGCGGAACGCTTACAGCTCCTGCAATCGCGACATGAATTTTTGAATGCGCGCCGCATTTGCCCCGACATCGCTGCGACCAATCCGGGACATTGATCGCACATCCACAACGGATCCTGTGTTGTCCCGCCGAATGCGAATCACCACATCGTCCTTGAACCCAAACCATCTGGTCGTCGCCGTTGCCTCGATGCGCCCTTGGGCGGGAGCCTCGTCCACGACCTCCCAGCCCATCATGTGCGCCGCGGCCAGGGCGCGTTCGAACGCTTGCTCCGTTGTCATATCGAGCAACACCGGTTGCACATCCGGATACGCAGCCGCCTGCAGCGCCGCAATGCTGTCGCCCGCGTAAAGAAATCCGTTGGGCGCGTTGGTGCGTTCCGGCAGCAGCGCGACGAAGCGCGGAGGGTCTGCCGTATCCGTGGTGATATCGTGGATCGGCGGAACGGATCGTGCGGTGCGCGAAAAATTCCAGGGCACGACGAACGTGATGGCACTGAGCACGAGGGCCAGCAGCAGACTCCATGGCGTCCTGCCTCGTTCGCGCGTGATGAGGAGCGCGAGCACGGAGAACATCATCGCCGCGATGGCCACGTAGGCGGAGTATCGCAGCAGCGTCAGTCCGAAGCGAAAGTCCCACAGGCCAATCCGTGTGCCGGTACCGGCGGAGAGCAGCATGGCGATGCCGATTCCCGCCAGAGCGATCGCGAGCGCGCGAATCACGGGCATTCGATCACTCCGTTCCCACCCTACGCCCCACACCTTGCCGCAGGATCCTGCTGCTCTTTCGGCAGCACCTGCAGACGCTCCGGTCGGTTGGCAATCGCCAGCGCAATATCATGCACGAAGCGCGCCACCCGCGCACTCTGATCGTAGTTGATATACTGCGGTTCATCGGTAGCCTGGTGATAGTCGCGCGAGTATCCGGTTGAGAAATACGTTGTCGGAATGCCCTTGCGGATATAGCTCACCTGATCGCTGCGGCAGAAGCGATTGAGCCGGTTGGTGCGGTCCCAGGAGTAGTCGATCACCATCGGCTCGTCACGCACAGCGTTGAGCGAATCAATCACATCGCCAAACTCCTCAGACACGCGTCGCGATCCGAGCATCTGCACCGTGTTCGGCCCACCAAACTTCACATCGGTCACGCGCCCCTTGCCGAGCATGTCCATGTTGTGCGCCGCAACGACGGAGTCGAGTGGAACGGTGGGGTGCTCGGCCCACCAGGCGGAGCCGAGCAGTCCCTTCTCTTCAGCAGCGTGCGAATGAAACAGAATCGAACGCGCTGGACGCGGTCCGGTGGCCATGCGTTCCGCGATCTCAAGCATCACAACCGTGCCGCTACCATCGTCATCAGCGCCGTTGTTCACCGTATCGGGGCGTGGCGGCCGGATCGCGCGGGCCTTGGCGATGAGCACGTTGATCTCGGTCCACTGCGCATCGGTCACACTGTTGAGGGCGATACGGTCGTTGGCACCTTGTGGACGCAGCACGGTGTTGAACGCGCGCAGTGAATCGTGCTCGGGCGCTGGGCCTCGCACCATGCCCACGTGATCACTGTGTGCGCCAATGATGACGTACTGGCCCCTGCGTTCTGCATCGCCGCCCGGAAGCACAGCGAGCACATTGCGCACCGGGTGTTCGATCGGCGTGAGTTCATATGTCCAGTTGCCGGAGACCGGTTGACCAGTCGCACCGGGCAACAACTCCGTTACCGATTTGCCGAAAATTCGTGCGGCAATATCTGGTGTGAGTGCGGCACCGTGCGCGCTGCCAGCAACAGTGGGCAGGACAGCCACTCGCTCGCGAAATGACGTCGCCGGCAACGTTGATGCGATCACCAGGATGCCAGCCGCGCCGGCGTTCTGCGCCGACAGCAGATTGGCCGGCTGTCGTGGCGCGCCCGGCGCAGATGGTGGCTGCTCGGTGAAGACCACCAGCTTTCCGCGCACCACCTCGGGAGAGAGCGCGAACGCGGAGTCGCCGTAAGTTCCACCGAACACCGTTGGCAATGCCTTGAAGTCAGCCGATCCAGCCACGCGCGTCGCGGCACTGGGAGTGAGCGGTGCCCAATCGACACCGGCCGCCAGCGCATTCGTGCCCACCATCAGCCGTACGCGCTCAGCGTTGTACGCGAGACGTCCGTAGGCGAGCGTTTGAAAATAGGTGCCATTCTCGCCGGCCGGTTGCAACCCCAGTCGCTTGAACTCGGCGGCGATGTAGTCCGTGGCCATGATGTTGCCGAGCGTTCCGGCTTCGCGCCCCATCATGGAATCGTCGGCGAACTGGTAGAGACGGGTGCGCAGATCATTGGACGTGATCGCTGGTTCCGTGGGGCGAGGCGCCCAGGTGCGAGGGCCTTCATCCGGCCAGACGATCTGAGCAGAAAGCGCCGTGCTGAGACACGGGGCGGCGACAAGTGCGGCAAGGAACAGCGTTTGAAGGCGCATGAGGCGGGGAGCGGGGAGATGCGTGTAGACAGCGTGGTGAGCTCAGGGCGAGCGTGGTGCGCGCGGGAGGGTGCCTTTGTTGGCGATGGCCTTGTTGATGGCCTCCACGGTCATCGCCGCGCGAAATGTCACGATCTCTCGCGCGAGTGATTCTGCTTTGGCCCGATCAGTGAGCGATACACCGTCGATGGTTGCCAGGCCGGCTGCCACCCGTTCGTCGTAACGCACTGACGCCGGGTCAGCGAGAAACATGTTCAGCGTGATGACCGGATCATCATGCAATCCGTCCGACGTGCCACTGACGAGCCCCCGAGAGCGCATATGCTCGGCGACTTTCGCGTAGTCATAGTACTCCTGCACGTGGGCAATCACCGGCGCGCCCTGCCAGATGGTTGTGAGCGAATCCGCGACCGCACGCTGCCCATTCTGGTTGCCGCCGCTGTCGCCGATGAGAATGATGTTCGTGAAGCCGTGCACTTTGAGACTGTGCACGATGTCAGTGAGCAGCGCGCGAAACGTGGACTCCTGCACACTGATCGTGCCCGGACTGGTCATGTGTCCTGACGGCGGCGAAATCCGACCCTCAGGGACGAATTTGATGGTCGGTGCGCAGAGTGCGTTTCCCAGTTCCCGCGCGATCGCTTCACAGTTTTCGCGCAGCACGTAGTTGTGCTTGCCTGTGACGAGCCACGGTCCGTTGGGTTCAACGCCGCCAGTGGTAATGATCGCGGTGGTTTTTCCGGCGGCGAGTGCATCGCGCACATCCATCCACGTCATCTCTTCAATCCAGACAGTTCGCGCGGCCGGCAGCGGATTCGGTGTATCGGCGCAGTTGTAGCGATTTGCGGTGCACTGGCCGCCGCCCATGTTGCGCGGTGCCTGGGACGGCGGAGTCTGCGCGTGTGCCGGCATCGCGAGCGCTGCCGTGAGCAATACAGCGACGAAGACAGCGACGGCACTTTGCAGGCGCGCCGCGAATGTGGCGGTGTGGCGATGACGCACCGCATACAGCGGGCTTGGGAGACGCGTTGTCGGAGGCATGGAGGGCAGGTGGCAGGAACGCAGCGCCGGTGCGAAAGGAGGGAGTTGAGGCGACCGCCGACCTGCGTGCGGTTGCTGCACCGCTAAAAGTTGCGCACGCGCGATCACAGACGCCAGCGTATACAGGCGTTGATTTTGCTCGCAACGGCATCACATTCGCGCTGTGCGCCAGCAACACAGGCCAATTGCGCGTAACTTTCATACGCGTGACAAGCGCCTGACTGCGTGGTGTGCTGCGTCTTCCGTTCCCGGGAGATCTCGCACCTCGCCCTTACTTTCGCCACATGTTCCTGTCCTCCCGTTCGCTGCTGGTAGCGATTTGTATGCTGGCCTTCGCGGGCAACGTGGTGTCGGCGCAAGCGGCGCGCACCGACCGCGCACACGCCATGACCGTCGCTGATGCGCGCACGCTTGCATCACTGCATGTCTCTTTGCTCAAGCTGCAGGATTCGCTGAATGCCGAGATGGCGCATCCGCGCAACAAGACCGCCGAGGGGCAGGTGCGGCTGCAGGAACAGCTGCGCACGCAGGTGCAGTCGCTGATTGCGCGTGCAGGACTCACGGATGACGAATATGAGCGGCGACGCTACGTGCTCAGCACCAGTGACAGCGTGCGATCGGCCTTTGACGAAGAGGTGGCCAAACTCACCGGTACGCCGTCGCGCGCTGCCGTGGCATCTGCGGCGGCCGCACCCGCTGC
>JBGTOG010000279.1:0-13277 GCA_041742675.1 Gemmatimonadaceae bacterium
ACGCCCTCTGGACGCGGCGCCGCGCATAGCGCGCCTCGCGACGCACAACCAGCCGGAGGTGCGTGAGTACGCGGTGCGCGCCGCCGTGGTGCGGTCAGACACCACGCGTCTGCTGCAACTGGCACGTGATGTGTCGCCCAATGTACAGGCGATGGCGGTGGACGCGGTACGACGCCTCACGGAGCACGCGCATGACACGCTGTATTTGCGATTGCTTGATGGTGGCGCACCGCAGGTTGTGCGCTCGGCAGCGCTCGCGCTGGTGGGTTCAACACATCCGGCTTCGGCGACAACGGCTCGCGCCATGTATACACGCTGGTTGAACTATGGCAACGCCTCGTTCCGCGATGTCCGCCATGCGCTGCTGCAAGCGGCGGGCCGCGATACGACGGAAGACGTAGGCGTGATGCCGCGCGTGGTTTTGCCACCGCTCACCGTCGCCCTGGCGCTCGGTGCCTCGGTGCACGTGCGTGTCACCATGTCGGAGGCGAGTGGTGGCGGCGAGTTCGAGGTACGCATGCGCGGTGATGTGGCTCCCATCATGGCCGCGCACATTCTGCAGCTGGTGGATCGCCGCTACTACGACGGCCTCACGTGGCACCGCGTGGAACATGATTTTGTGGTGCAAGGCGGCAGCCCAGGCGCGAACGAGTACATCGGGTTGCACTATTTCCTCCGTGACGCGCTTGGCACGGTCCCGCATGCTCGTGGCACGATCGGCATGAGCACACGTGGCCACGACACCGGCGACGCCCAGTGGTTCATCAATGTGCGCGACAACATCCGGCTTGGACGCGACTACACGGTGTTCGCCGAGGTGATCCGTGGCATGGACGTCGTGGATGGGATCCTCGAAGGCGACACAATTGCGTCAATGCGCGTTGTGCAGTAGAGACAGGAATGACCGCAGAGCACACGTATTCAGACGCGCCAGCAACCTTTCCCTTCTCGACGGACGCCACCAACGAGCGCGGGCAGCCGCTGTACCTGCCCGACGCCCGGCAACTCGTCCCTCCACCACGCGCGATCACTGCGATCACCCTCGGCGCCGGCGCGCGTGGGAACGTTTACGGCAACTTCGCACTCGCGTATCCCGACCACCTGCAAATTGTGGGCGTGGCCGAACCGTCGGCGATTCGTCGCGATGGCTACGGCGACCGCCATGGCATTCCCGCCCACGCGCGCTTTGATGGTTGGGAAGCGGTGCTGTCACAACCCAAAATGGCAGACGCCATCATTGTCAGCACGCCGGACCACTTGCACTTCGCGCCGTGCATGGCGGCGCTCGATGCCGGCTACGACGTGCTGCTCGAAAAGCCGATTGCGCCAACGGAAGCGGAGTGTCGGGAATTATTGGCGCGCGCCCGCGCCAGCGGACGTATTGTGGCGGTCTGCCATGTGCTGCGCTACGCGCCGTATTTCACGCACATGCGCCAGCTGATTCGCAGCGGCGCGATCGGCCAGTTGGTGAACGTGCAGCATATGGAGCCGATCGGGCATGTGCATATGGCACACTCGTATGTGCGTGGTACGTGGCGCAACAGCGGCAGCACGACGCCCATTATTCTCGCCAAATCAAGTCACGATCTCGATATCCTGCGCTGGCTCGTGGATACACCCACGCGAGACGTGCAGGCGTTTGGTGCACTGTCCTGGTTCACGGCCGCCAATGCGCCGGAGGGCAGCACCGAGCGATGCGTAGACGGATGCGCGGTGGAGCGTTCCTGTCCCTACTCAGCGCTGCGCATTTATCATGAGCAGCGTTTGCGCCTCTACGTCTTCGATCTCGCTGCTGACGAACCCGCACGCGGCGACGACATTCGCGCGGCCCTTGCCACTACCGACTACGGGCGCTGTGTCTACCGCATGGACAACGACCAGTGTGATCACTACACCGTGAACCTGCGATTTGCGAATGACGTCACGGCGACGTTCAGCATGGACGCGTTCACGCCAATGTCCGGACGACGTACACGTGTCATGGGATCGCATGGCTATCTGGATGGGGACATGCAGCAGCTGGAAGCGCACGACTTCCGCACCGGACGCATCACGCGTTGGCTCAGCGATGTGGTGGAACCCAGCGAGGACGATGCCCAGTCAGGGCACGGTGGTGGCGACTGGCGCATGGTCGCCGATTTTGTGCAGGCCGTCGCGCATCAGGATGCAACACGCCTGACGTCAACGATTGATCAGTCGATAGAGAGCCATCTGATGGCGTTCGCCGCTGAACGCAGCCGCCTGCGTGGTACGGTGGAATCGGTACGCGTGTAGCTACGCGCCACCGGGGTGAGGCGGTGCCCATCTCGCGTACCGCCACCGGGGTGAGGCGGTACGCGTGTCGTATAGTACCGGCGCCTGATCAGTGGCCGGCGGCACCCGCATCACGGTCGCGAGCGTCGGGCGCACCCGTGCGGACATTCGTGCGTGCGTCCACATGAACGGAGTGCGCCGTGCCTTGCCTTCCACCCACACGCACGGTGTGACCCATCGCTTCGAGTGCGGTAACCGTCGTGGACGGAAACGCATCGGCCTCGGCAGAGAGGCGATCAGGTAGCCACTGATGATGGAACCGCTTCGCATCAACCGCCGCCTGTATCGGCATGTCAAAGTCCATGATGTTGAGCGCCACCTGCAGCACCGTGTTGATAATCGTACGACCGCCCGGGCTGCCGATGATCGCAACGAGCTTGCCATCCTTGGCCAGAATGGTCGGCGTCATGCTCGAGAGCATGCGCTTGCCGGGACGCGCCACGTTCGCGGCGGTGCCGATCAGTCCCGTGCTGTCGGTGTAGCCGGGTTTGCCGTTGAAGTCGCCCATCTCGTTGTTGAGCAAAAAACCCGCGCCAGCAACGACAGCACCAAGCCCATAGCCTGCTTCGAGTGTGTAGGTCACGGAGACGGCGGTGCCCGCAGCATCGACCACAGAGTAGTGCGTGGTCTCATCACTTTCGTAATCGGCAATCAACTCACTCGCCTGTGACACCGACGCACGATCCGGGTTGATCGTGGCTCGTAGCGCAGCGCCGCGGCCTTTGCTGGTAAGGTGATCGACCTGTACCGTGATAAAATCCGGATCGCCGAGGTGCTGCGCCCGTTCGCGAAACGCACGCCGCATGCTCTCCGTGACCAGATGCACGTAGCGCGACGAATTGTGGCCCGCGGCACGCAGATCGTAGCCCTCGAGCATGTTGAGCATCTGAATGATGGCCACGCCACCAGAACTCGGCGGTGGCATGGAGATGACTTCGTAGCCACGGTAGCTGCCACGAACAGCTGGGCGTTCCTTCGCTTCGTAGTCTTGCAGATCCTGCGCCGTGATCAGGCCGCCGTTTCGCTGCATCTCGGCGACGATGAGTCGCGACGTTTCACCTTTGTAAAAGCCGTCACGTCCGTTGTCGCGCACCCGCGTCAGCGTTTGCGCCAGATCAGGCAGACGCAGGCGCGCTCCTTCATCGTACGGCTCACCGTTGTTGTAATACGCCGCCAACGACGCGGGATAGCGGGACAGTTTACCACGTGCTCCTCGGAGCGAACCGGCGAGTCCTGGCGGTACCACAAAGCCGTCGGCGGCCAGCCGCACCGCGGGTTCTACGAGTGACTTCCATTCGCGCGATCCGTATTTCGTGTGTGCGAGCGCAAAGCCCGCGACAGTACCCGGTACGCCCACGGCGACATGGGACGAATGGTGCACCGCACTGGAATACGCGCCGGAGGAATCGAGGAACATGTTCGGATGCGATGCGGCCGGTCCACGCTCGCGGAAGTCGATCGTGGTGGAGCGTCCGTCCGCAAAGCGAACGACCATGAAACCGCCGCCACCGATGTTGCCGGCCGTTGGGTACGTCACGGCGAGCGCAAATCCGGTGGCAATCGCTGCATCAATGGCGTTTCCACCAGCGGCCAGCACATCGCGCCCTGCCTGACTGGCAATGGCACTCGCCGAGACAACCATACCGCCGGTACTTTGATTGGCGCTCAGCGACTCCGCCGGAACAGACGTTGTCGCGGGCGAGCGCTGACAGGACACCAACGACAGCGCAATCGGCGCCAGCAGTAGTGTTGCAAGCGACCGGCGAAATGGGCGTGTCTTCATCGTTGCACTGGGGAAGGCGGAGCGGAAGGAACTGCGGGGCCGTACCCCACGATCAATAACCGCGAGTTGTCCCGGCGTGCCCGGGGTGGAGGAGTGCATGATGCAGATGGATCTGACGGTCCGCAAGCTCGCCTCGCGGTGAACACCGTTCCGACCGCAGGCCGCGGATTCCCCTGTTCCAGCTGCGGGGCGCCACTGCAGTTTGCGCCTGGCGTGGGACGCCTGAGCTGTCCGACATGCGCCACGGTGAACGAGCTGCCGGCCGTAGACGATACAGCAATCGCCACGGCGCACGAGGAGCTCGATTATCGCGAAGCGCTCGCACAGCAGGCTGGCAGTGAAGCGGCAATCACGCAGCAAATGGTTGAGTGCCCGCAATGCGGTGCACAAACCGTGTTTGACCCGCACGTGGTTGCGTCCCAATGCGCATTCTGTGCCTCGCCGATGGTCTCGGTCCACGCGCACGCCGAGCGTCAGATCAAGCCTCGTGGGGTCGTGCCGTTTGCCCTGGAACCGAAGGCGGCACAGGAGCTTTTTCGCGGTTGGATTGGCAAACGCTGGTTTGCACCGAACGCGCTCAAGCACAGGGTGAAATCAGCGCAGGGTGTTCGCGGTGTGTACGTGCCGTGCTGGACGTTTGATGCCGAGACGACGAGTGACTACACCGGTCAACGTGGAATCAATCGTACGGTGACGGAGATGCGGCGCACGTCGGATGGTCGCACCGTACCGGTTACGCGGATTGAAACGGACTGGTACTACGCGTCAGGACGCGTGTTTGTCACCTTCGATGATGAGCTGGTGTTGGCGTCGCACAGCATTCCCACTCATCTGGCCGATGTCCTGGAAGGGTGGGACACATCGAAGCTCGTGCCGGCGTCAGATGACTACGTGGCCGGCTTCACTGTCGAAGCGTATCAGATCGGACTGGAGGACGCGTTCTCGACCGCCAGAGAGCGATTCACTCGCGCAATTCAAGGTGCGGTGCGGTCAGACATTGGCGGGCATCAACAGCGCATTCACAACGTGAGCACGAACTACGGTGCGATCCACTTCAAGCACCTGTTGCTCCCCGTATGGATTGCGTCGTACAAGTTCAAGGAGACGTCGTATCGGGTCGTGGTAAACGGACAGACGGGCAAGGTGCACGGCGACCGACCCTGGTCGGCGTGGAAGATTGCCGGAGCGGTGGCCGTGGCCGTTGTGGTAGCGCTCATCGTGGCGGCGCTTTCGCAGCAGTAGCTCGCGCAGCGCGCTACAGCGTGTACGCCGCCACGACGGTGCACCCCGAGTTGTACGCGAACGGCCGCCACGCCTCCGGCATTGGATTGCCTGGCGTGCGAACCATCACGAGCTTGAGCTGATGTGTTGGAATCTGGCTGATGGACGCGGCGGCGCCCGACCGTTCAGGAAAATCGTTCAGCAGAAATTGCGTGCACCGGGCCGCGGTTCGTGCGGGAGCCTTGGGGATGCCCGGCAACAGATTCAGCAGATCCCCGGTGAACGAAAACTTCCCTTCCTGCAGGTCTTCCGGTGTCAACACATTGACCGGATCAGCCACCAGCATGGCCCGATCAAACAGCTCCAGGTCGCGCTTCCAGTTCTTGTCGACCTTGGCCTGCAACTCTTCGTCCTCTACCGGATACAGCACAAAGTCGTACGTAGCCCCCGGTGCCTCACGCAGCAATCGTGCATCAGGGACAAAGCCGTTCTGTGAAACCGACACGGAGAAGAGGGCCGCCGGTACCGCGGCAATGCGATATTGCCCGTTGGCGTCGGTGACAGCGGACATGGTCTCGCCAGCCTTCCCGCGCAACTTCACATCAACGCCAGCGATCGGACGACCGGCATCGTCTACAATCATGCCGAATATGCCCCGCGCCTCCTGCGCGCTGAGCGAGCTGGCGAGCAATGTTGCGACCGCCGCGGCCATCCACGTGAGCCACCGCGCCGTCATTGACGTGCGATTGAGCAGTCCACTGTCGGCGCATTGGGTGCGCGCGTCACGTGTTCGCATGATTCGATCCTCACGGCACAGGTAGTGAGCGTCGCCTGCAGCGGCTGTCGTGCCGCAGCGACGGTTGCTCGACAATCCAATTCTACCCGTGCCCACACGCCGGGATCCCGAGATCCGGCGTGCGCACAGTGAACGCGCGCGAACAACGGCCGCGCGCGGGCGCCCGATCACGCCATCTTCGCCTGCAATCGGCGATCGAGCGTATCGAGGAAATCCTCGGTGTTCAGATACGGCGCATCCCGACTAATCAGCAGTGACAGATCCTTCGTCATCTCGCCGGCCTCAACGGCCTCAATGCACACGGCCTCAAGCGCTTCGGCGAATCGCACCACATCCGGTGTGTTGTCCAGGCGTCCGCGATGCGCAAGACCGCGCGTCCACGCAAAAATTGACGCGATCGGATTGGTTGACGTCTTGTTGCCCTTCTGGTGTTCGCGGTAATGGCGCGTCACCGTGCCGTGCGCGGCTTCAGCTTCCATGCTGCGACCGTCCGGCGTGAGCAGCACACTTGTCATCAATCCAAGTGAACCGAAGCCCTGCGCCACGATATCTGACTGGACATCGCCATCGTAGTTCTTGCACGCCCACACGTAACCGCCTTCCCACTTGAGCGCCGCCGCCACCATGTCGTCAATCAGACGGTGTTCGTAGGTGAGCCCCTTCGCATCAAACTGCGCCTTGAACTCGCTCTCGAACACCTGCTCGAACAGGTCCTTGAACGCACCATCGTACGCCTTGAGAATCGTGTTTTTGGTGCTGAGGTACACGGGCATGTCACGCTGCAGCCCGTATCGGAAACTGGCGCGCGCAAAGTCGCGAATGGAATCATTGTAGTTGTACATGCCCATGGCCACGCCGCCATCGGCACCGAACTTCGCCACCTCGAACTCCATGGGTGCGCTGCCATCATCGGGCGTGTACGTGATGGTGAGCGTACCGGGCCGGTCGACCTTGAAATCCGTTGCCTTGTACTGATCACCATGCGCGTGACGGCCGACGACAATCGGCTTGGTCCACCCCGGCACCAGCTTCGGGATGTTCTTCATGATGATCGGCTCGCGGAAGATGACGCCGCCGAGGATGTTGCGAATCGTTCCATTCGGACTGCGCCACATCTTCTTGAGACCGAACTCCTTCACCCGGGCTTCATCGGGTGTGATGGTGGCGCACTTCACCGCGACGCCGTGCTTCCTGGTGGCGTGTGCAGAGTCGATCGTGACCTGATCGTCGGTGGCGTCGCGGTGCTCAATGCTCAAATCGTAGTACTCGAGTTCGACGTCGAGGTACGGCAGCACGAGCTTGTCCTTGATGAACGCCCAGATGATGCGTGTCATCTCATCGCCGTCCATTTCGACGACGGGGTTTGCAACCTTGATCTTGGCCATGGCGGGATTGGAGCGCTGGGGAGGAGGCGCGGCGAGAAGCCGCGTGACCGGAGCGACGGCTGTGAGCCCTGCGGCACACGGCAGACGCTGCTGACTCCGGATAATGCACGGTGGCCCTGCGCGAGGCCACCGGCACCTGCGCTACATCGTAAAAATCACGATCGTCCCGCAGTTCGAGTTGCCACGCACCGTCTGGAACTGAGGCGGCACGGAGCTGGCGCTGCGATAGGCCACAATGAGCTTGATCAGATGCGGCGAAATGTCGTTGATGCTGAAGCCCGGCGTGGCGAAACCGTCGATGAAGATAACCGGCGAGCAACTTGCCCTCGCGCCCGACACGCGCGCCCGCGATCCCATGCCGTTGACCCGGAAACCCGCCATCGTCTGGAACAGATCGCTTGTCCACACAGGCTTGCGAGAGGCAATGTCGCCGTCCGTGATGACATCTCCGAAGCGCGCGGCTTCCACCGCGAAATCGTAGCGCCGCATGTCGCGTTCATATGACGCATCAGCCCGTGCCTGCACTTTGACGGTATCAAGATCGGGCGTAATGCGGTCAATCACCACGTCGATGGTGTCGTTGCCGGAAAAACGCAGCATATCAGACGCCGGACGATATCCCACGCGCCGCACGCCAAAATAGAAGAGCCCGACGCGCACCCCGGTCACACGAAACGCGCCGTCCTGATCGGATTGCGTCGTGCCAGCCACACCCCCCACGCGCACCTCCGCGCCCGGCACGGGCACCCCGGCTTCGTCGGTAACTCGCCCGACCAGTGTTCCGCCCTGCGCAAACGCAGACGACGCACCCGCCAGCAGCACTGTAGCCAGCAACGCGACACGCGCGCCTCTCCGTTGATACAGCATGCGCACTCCTCAAGCTTGAGTCGACGAACGGAACGCACCGAGCCTGCCAGCCTCATGTTTCCGCATTCTCTGCTACCCCACCCCAACGGTGGCGTGCCGACACCCTCGGCAAATCGACGTAACCTCCAACATCACAGCGTGTTGGCGAGACGCCATCGGCCAGCACGCGAGGCCGCCCGGGCACGATCAACCGGCGATCGTTCTTAACGTTGAACGTCCGCGTTGGTCACAGTCATAGTCAGATGGAGGCGTCCCTCCGCGTCCTGGCACCGGGCGCCGTCACTGATCCCACTCTAACCGCACACAACCGATGCGTGCGGTACGTTCCGACAGGTGGTGCCGAGCCGCGGGCGCCAGCGCGAATGCCCAGTAGTACGTAATGAAACGCCGTGCCCTCCTTCCTCGAATCCTTCCTGACGTTCCTCTTCAAGTACCCGGCACGCGTTTTTGAACGCGGCGATGTGGTACTGACGCCTGTTCTTCCGCCCGTACTGCTGGCGGCAGCGGCCCTCGCCGTCGTCGCCGTGGTGGGGCTGATGTACAGTCGTGTGCACTCCGTGCGCCCTGTGGATCGCCTTGTGCTCGGCAGCTTGCGCGCGCTGGCGCTGCTGCTTGTGCTCGGTTGCCTGCTTCGTCCGGCGCTGGTCGTAGCCTCAGCCGTTCCCCAGCGCAACGTGCTGGCCATCCTGCTTGATGACTCGCGCAGCCAGCGCATCGCGGATCAGGATGGCGGCACGCGACTCGCCGCGGTGCAACAGACATTTGCCGATTCCAGCGCGTTGGTGCGCGAACTGGCCGACAAGTTTGCGCTGCGTTTCATTCGGTTTGCGGCCGACTCGCGCGGAGTGCCGGGCGCCGCGGCACTCGACGCCAGTGGCACGCGCACCGATCTCGCCGCGGCGCTCGACGCCACGCGACAGGAACTCACCGGCGTTCCGCTGGCCGGCGTGGTGGTCGTGACTGACGGCGCCGACAACAGTGGCGGCGATCTGGACGCGGCCCTGCTCGGGTTGCGTGCCCGCAAGGTACCGGTCTATACCGTCGGTGTTGGTCAGCCGCGCTTTGACCGAGATGTTGCCGTGGAGCGTGTGACCGCGGCCAACTCCGTACTGTCCGGTGGAACCGTACTGGTTGACGCGTCCGTGCGACTGCGCGGCACTGGCAATGAACCGGTGACGGTCACAGCGGAAGCCGACGGTCGCATCGTGGCGACGGAAACAGTTCGCGCACCCAAGTCCGGTGACGTTGTCGCGGTGCGGCTTCGCGTTCCGCCGCTTCCTGCAGGCACGTATCGGCTGTCCGTGCGCGCGTCGCCACTGAACAATGAGCTGGTGCCAGAGAACAACGTTGCGCACACCGTGCTCAACGTGCGACGCGGTCCGGATCGTGTGCTGTTCATGGAAGGAGAACCGCGCCCCGAGTTTGCGTTCCTTCGACGCGCGATCGCGGGCGATACCAGTGTGCAGTTGGTCGGCCTGCTGCGCAGCGCCGAGGGCAAGTTCCTCCGACTTGGGGTGCGCGACAGCCTGGAGCTGCTCACGGGATTCCCGACCACACGCGAAGAGCTTTTTGGCTACCGCGCGGTGATTGTAGGCAGTGTGGAAGCCTCGTTCTTCACAGGTGATCAGCTGCGCATGCTGGCGGACTTCGTGAATGTACGCGGGGGGGGGCTTCTGGCGCTTGGCGGGCGCAGCGCGCTCACGGAAGGCGGATATCGCGGCACCCCGTTTGCCGATGTGCTGCCCATCGCACTTGACCGTGCGCCACGCGACACGGGTGGTGTACCAGTCACGTACACGGTGCGACCAACCACGTCTGGGCTGGCACACGCCGCGCTGCAAATTTCCGAAACGGAAACGGCGTCCCAGGCGAAGTGGGGATCGTTACCGCCGTTGACCGCCGTGAACTCGCTCGGTGCGCTGCGCCCCGGAGCAACAGCGCTGCTCACCGGGCGCGCGACCGAATCCACCATTGATCAGCCGCTGCTGGCCTATCACCGCTATGGGCGTGGCATCGGCGCCGTGTTTGGCGTGCAGGATTCGTGGCTGTGGCGCATGCATGCCGACATGGCCGTCGATGATGCCACGCACATCACGCTCTGGCGACAGCTGTTGCGCTGGCTCGTGGATGGTGCGCCAGATCGCATCGCCGTGACTGCCCTGCCGGATCGGCTGGGCACGGGCGAACCGGCCACACTGAGTGCACAAGTGGCAGACGCGAGCTATCTCGACATCAACGATGGCACGGTGACCACAACGGTCATTTCGCCCAGTGGTGTGGCCACGGATGTGCCGCTCGAATGGTCGGTGCGCGCCGATGGAGTATATGCGGGGCGCTTTGTACCGTCGGAGACTGGCGTGCACACGCTCGCCACACAGGTTGTGCGCGGCGTTGATACGCTGCGATCGAACACGGGTACACTGCTCGTAGACGACGCCGATGCCGATGTAACGCAGGCCGAGCAACGGATCACCTTGCTGCGCCGCATGGCACAGGAAACTGGTGGACGCTACGTCCCACTCGCTGATGCGGCACGCCTCGCCGACGATGTGCAGTACACCGAGGCGGGTGTCGTCGTGCGCGAGTCGCGGGACCTCTGGGATATGCCAGCGGTATTCCTCCTGCTGGCGCTGTTCCTCGGCGCGGAGTGGATCTGGAGACGATGGAGCGGGTTGGCCTGATGACCACACACACGTGCAGCTCATTCGTGTCTCGCACGCTGTGCCGTGCGTTGCGCCCGTCTCCACTGGTTGCGTGGTTCGCGGCGGCCGCACTGTGCGCAGCGCCGCTTCATGCCCAACAGCAGCACGTGCTCGTGGTGACGGGACTCGGCGGTGAGCCCGCCTATCGCGATGCGTTCTTTGGCGCCGCCGTGTTGCTCCATGATGTTGCGCGAGACAAATGGAACGTGGCGAACGAGAGTCTCATCGTGCTGACGGAAGATCCGGCGCGTGATGCCAAGCGGTTTCGTGGCAAGTCTACAAGGGAAGAAGTGGGCAACGCATTTCTTGCGCTGTCGAGGCGTGCGAAACCGGGTGATGTGGTGTTTGTGTTTCTGCATGGCCATGGCAGTGGCCAGGGAGCCGAGTCGCGCGTCAACCTGCCCGGACCGGATCCCAGCGCGGCTGACTACGCCTCGTGGCTCAGCGGGTTCTCGCAGCAGACGGTGGTGTTTGTGAATGCGGCCAGCGCCAGTGGCGATTTTGTGCGCATTCTGGCAGGACCACGACGCGTGATTCTCACGGCCACCAAGAGCAGTGTGGAGCGCAACGACACGCGGTTTGCCACCTACTTTGTGCGCGGTCTGAGCTCCGGTGAAGCCGACGCCGACAAAGATGGCAAGGTATCAGTGCTTGAAGCCTTCTCGTTTGCGCAGCGTGAAGTCGCGCGCGAATACGAGGCGGACAAACGCATGCTTACGGAACATGCGCTGCTCAGCGATTCGACGTTGGCCGCGACGGTTGCGTTTGGAGGACGCGCGGTATCCGCGGACCCACGCGTCGCGGCTCTTGTTGCCGAGCGTCAGGCGCTGGAATCGCAGGTTGCTGCCCTGCGAGGGCGCAAGGATGCCATGCCGGCCGATGCCTATGAGCGTGAGTTGGAGCGATTGCTGGTCGCGATTGCGGAGAAGACGCAGGCAATTCGCGCCGCCGGCGGTACGCCGTGAATCGCAGCGCGTCAAACCGCACTCGCGTGCTGCCGCCTGTGCGCTGGCGTCGCGTCGCTCGCGTATTGGTTACCGCGCCGGCGTGTGCCATGCTGATGGGCGCGTGGTGTGTGGATGAGCAGGACCGGCGCGGCATTCTCTCGCTGGCGGAAACCGGTCAGTTGGACAACGCCGAGCGTGCCGCGCGCGCGGGCGGATCGGCGTTCACCACGACACTTGGCGATGTGCTGGTGTTGCGGGGAAAGTTGGCGGCGGCGGAGTCGGCCTACACGTCGGCGATTGCGAGCGATGCACCACTACGGCATGTAGCAAGCGTTGGACTCGCGGAGTTGCAGGCGCGCCGTGGAGATCTTCGGAGCGCCTGGCAGCTGGCGGAGGAGATCGCGGCGCAGTATCAGCGAGCGGGCCAGAGCTGGACGTCTGATGAACAGGTCGCGGCTGGTCGTGCCTATGTGCTGCTCGGCACGCGCGATGCACGATCGGCACGGCAGGCATTGGGCGCGTTCGACGCTGCATGGGCGAGCGATCCCACGCTCTTCGACGCACGCGTTCGCGCTGGTGAGCTGCTGCTCGACAAGTACAACGCACCCGACGCGAAGAGTTCGTTTGCCGACGTGCTGGCCACCAACAAGACGCATGCCGGCGCGCTGCTCGGCATGGCGCTCGTGCAGGATTTTGAAGGCGACGGCACGGCCATGGCGACGCTGCGCAAGAGCCTGGAAGCGAACCCCGCGCTCACAGCAGCGCATGTGATGCTGGCGCGCTTGCACCTGGAGGCAGAAGCATACGACTCAGCGCTCGTCGCGACCGACCGGGCGCTCCAGGTGGACTCGTCTGCGATGGACGCGTGGGCTACCCGCGGCGCTGTGGCGTGGCTGACCGGCGACACAGACATTTACGAGCAGGCGCAACGGGCGGCGGAGCGACTGCATCCGCGTCCCGCCGATTTTTTTGCAACGATGGCGGCGTCCGCCGTTCGGCATCGTCGCTATGACGATGGAGTGCGCTGGGCCGAGCGCGCTGTTGCACTCGACTCCACGTCGGTGCGCGCGCTTGGCGTGCTCGGCACCAATCAGCTGCGCACCGGTGCGATGGAAGCAGGGCGCGCCTCGCTTGAACGAGCCTTCGCAATCGATCCGTTCAATCTGTGGCACAAGAATACGCTTGATCTGCTGGATGCGATGAACGGCTTCACGGTTGTGGATCGTGGTCGTTTTCGACTCGTGGTGTCGCCGGAAGACGCAT
>JBGTOG010000412.1:0-4983 GCA_041742675.1 Gemmatimonadaceae bacterium
TACATGAGCTGGGTTCAGAACGTCGTGAGACAGTTCGGTCTGTATCCGTCGTGGGCGTTGGAATGTTGAGGGGCGCGGACCCTAGTACGAGAGGACCGGGTCGGACAGCCCGCTCGTGTCCCGGCTGTACTGCCAAGTGCACCGCCGGGTAGCGATGGCTGGCGCAGATAACCGCTGAAAGCATCTAAGTGGGAAGCTGCCCCCAAGATGAACATTCCCTGGAGCCTTGAGCTCCCTAAAGGGCCGGGAGAGACTATCCCGTCGATAGGTGGCACGTGGAAGCGCTGCGAGGCGTTCCAAGCGGAGCCATCCTAATCGCCCGTGAGGCTTGACTCCCCCCATGGTTTTCCATGGGATCAAGTCAAACCTGCAAAGCTGTAGCTATACTGGAGCGCGGCGACAATCGCGCTCCCCATGATCACTTCCAGCGTCTGTTGTTCAACAACAGATCCCACAACTGTTTTGTACGCTGGCAACTAGAGCGTCAGGGCCACACCCGTTCCCATACCGAACACGGTCGTTAAGCCTGACAGCGCCGATGGTACTCCGGTCGAGAGATCGCGGGAGAGTAGGCCGTTGCCGGCACCCTTTGCGGAGCCCCCGTCACTTCACTGTGGCGGGGGTTTCGTGTTTCCGAGCATCTCAACGCCATGACGAGATCCGCCAGGCTCGGCTCGTCATATCCGCGCTCGCAAATATCCCCCCCACGACCCGTTGCGCAGACTCCGCGCCTCACACATTCTCCCTCCCATGTCTCGCGCCGGCATCGTCACCGTCGCCGGTAAACCAAACGCCGGCAAATCCACGCTCCTCAACCGACTCGTCGGCGAAAAGCTCGCGATTACCAGCCCCAAAGCGCAGTCCACACGACATCGCGTCGTCGGACTCCGCACCGACGACGACACGCAAATGGTCGTCCTCGATACCCCAGGGCTGCTGGATCCCAAAGACCTGCTACACGAAGCGATGCGCGGCGCCTCACTGGCTGCGCTGCGTGATGCCGATGTCATCGTGTACGTGGTCGATGTCAGTGCGCTCAAACCGCACGCGGTGCGCGACTGGGCAGCCGATCCGGTGACCTCACCGCAGCCCTGGCCAAGCCTGCAGGAAGCCGCCGCTCTTGAACACCCGCTGCGAGCGCCGATTCTCACGGCGCTCAACAAGTGTGATCAGCTGGACGCACCGCTGCGCGAGTCGTTGCTCGCCTCCTTGCGGCTTCAGCCCTCGCCCACGGTGTTCGGAATCGGTGCGCTCTCAGGCAATGGTGTTACGCCGCTGGTGAGCGCTATCACGGTGGCGCTTCCAGAGAGCCCGTACCTTTATCCCGCTGACGAAATCAGCACCCTGCCGGTTCGGTTTTTTTGCGCCGAGTTTGTCCGCGAAACCGCCATGGAGCAGTTGGGTGACGAGTTGCCGCATGCGCTCGCGTGCGCCATTGATGAGTATCGCGAGGGCTCGTCTCCGCTGTACATTCGTGCGGTCCTGTATGTTGAACGCGAAAGCCAGAAGGCCATCGTGATCGGCGCCGGTGGTCAACAAATCAAGAAGCTCGGACGCGCAGCCCGCATGAAGATAGAAAAATTCGTGGGAGAACCCGTGTACCTCGACCTGTGGGTCAAGGTGCTCGCCAACTGGCGCAAGAAGCGTGGCGCTGTCACGCGCCTCGGATATGGTGATCCCGCGTCCCACAACTCCGCGTGACCTCGCGTTTTCCACTCGCCACCGCGACGCTGTTGGTGGCGCTGCTCCTGCTTTCGTTGCTTGCTCCTCGCGCCGCGCAGACGCAGGGCGCTGGTGCGTCGTTTCTGCTCCTGCCAGTGGGCGCTCGCAGCGTGGGCAGCGGTGAATCAGCCGTCGCCGACACCCTCGGCGCCGATGGGGCCTGGTGGAATCCGGCGTCGCTTGGCGCCATGCGTCGCTCCGAACTTTCCCTCAGCGGCTCGCAGACGTTCGAAGGCACCGGCGCGGCGATCAGCTTCGCGCGTCCATCGCGCGTGCTTGGTACGCTCGGTGCCGCGGCGACCATTCTGGATTACGGCAGTCAGGGTGTCACCGATCCGCTGACCGGCGCGGAAGTGGGGACCATCGCCATTCGCAGTTCCATCGCCATGGTCACCTATGCCACGTCCGTAGGCGATCGCCTGCGATTTGGTCTCAGCTACAAATACGCGCGATTGGCGTTTACCTGCTCGGGCCTGTGCGGCGATACACCGCAGATCGTCGGCTCGAGTACGGCGCTGGATGTAGGCGCACAGTATGTGGTGCCGGTCGATCTCCCGCTCACAATCGGTGCGGCGGTTCGCCACATCGGGCCCAGTTTCCAGGTGCTCGACGCCGAGCAAGCGGATCCGCTTCCGCGCACGTGGCAAGTAGGTGCGAGCGCGCGTCTTCCGGTGGCGATGCTCGACTCCGCCGAGACGACGCTCGACGTCATGGCGGATCTGCTTGGTAGCGTGGCGTACGAGTCCGTAAGTGCGCGACTGGGTGTGCTGCTGACGTATCGCGGGCGGTACTCGCTACGCGGCGGCTACACGCTCGTTGAAGGGGAGCGCGGCGGGCCGGCGCTCGGACTTGGCGCGTACCTGTCGGATGGCATGGTGTTGGACATCGCACGTCGCTTCGACAGCTTCTCCGCGCAAGCAGGGGCGTCACCCACGTACGTGTCGCTGCGGTTTCTGTTCTGATGCGCACTTGCCTTGCGCTGTTTCGTCGTCGCGTCTCAGGCGGTTGGCGTTCACACCGCACGAGATGGATGCATGCCGCAGCGGCAGGGTGGCTTGCGCTTGGCGCAGCACCACTCGTGGAGGCCCAGCCGCTGCAGACGGCGCGGCTCGGTACGCGGGGAACACCCGATCTGCGCGCGTCAGCCACGTCGGCGCAGAAGGTGGCAGACGATCATGACGCGATCACGGGGCCACTCACAACGGCTGGGATTCCCGCGCCCACCCGATGGTCGCCTTGGGTGGCCCCGCTGCTTTCGGCGGTTGTGCCGGGGGCGGGGCAAGGCCTGCTGCGACAGCAGCGCGGTGTTGTGTACGCGGTGGCCGAGGGATATCTGGTGGTGCAGGCGCTGCAATCGCATCGAGATGCGTCGCGGCAGCGCGATGCGTATCGGGAGATTGCGCGCTCGGTCGCCCGCGCGTCCTTCGGAGGCGGTCGTCCGGATGGCGAATGGTCGTACTACGAGCGTCTCCAGTTCGCCCTCGAAAGCGGCGCCTATAACGCCACCCCGGGAAGCGGCTTCACGCCGGAGTCCGATCCCACCACATTCAATGGGTCCATGTGGCAGCTGGCGCGCGAAACGTTCTGGCGGAACCCGGATGTTGCGCCGGACCCCACGTCTCCTGAATACCAGCGTGCGATCGAGTTTTACCAGCGCCGAGCGGCCGGCGACGATTTTCTCTGGAGCTGGCGCGACGCGCAGATCGAGCAGGATCTCTATCGACAGACTATTGACCGCGCCAATGATGCCTCTCGTCGGACCCGCCAAATGGTTGGACTGCTACTGGCGAATCATGCGCTCAGTCTCGTAGACTCGTACGTAAGCGTTCGCCTGCGGGTGTTTGGTGGCCTGTCGGAGAATGGCGACCAACGGGTGGGGCTGTCCGGCGCGTTGCCGCTGCCGTTGCCTCGCTGAGGCGCCGGTTGGCGCTGTTTCGTGGTTGGTGACGTCCGTTACATCGTGCCGAAGTTCGCCTGCTGATCGTCTGTGAGAATGAGCGCAGCCGGGTGAGTATCCGGTATGCGTGCTGCGCACGAGACGCAGCTCCTCTTCAGCCGCCGGCGCGACGTCGCACGGATGACTTCACCTCGCATCACACAAGACACGATTGTCGTGGTGACCGCTGGCGCTCCGCTGCCGGCCTGGCTGACGGCGTGGTATCACGATGTGGCCGACGCGGTGCACAGCACTGACGACGGCGACACGGTGATCGCCTGGGCCCTGCGCGCACGTCCGCGTGCGATTGTGATTGATGCGCGCCCGATGTCTCCAGCGCTGGCGCTCTGTCGCCGACTCAAGCGCGATGCGTGGACCGCTATCGTACCGGTTGTTGTGGTGGGTGAGCACGTGGATTTCGGCCTCGCGTTCGACGCCGGAGCAGACGAGGTGCTGTCACTGTCGCTGGCGCAGCCCGAAGCGAAGGCCCGACTGGAGGCGCTGCTGCGGCGTTCGGATCGGGATACCGATGTGCATCCGTCTACCCGGCTGCCTGGCACGCGCGAGATCGAAGCCGAAATCGGACGACGGCTGGCGGCGAACGAAATCTTTGCCGCATGTTACGCTGATCTGGATCATTTCAAGGAGTTCAACGATCGCTACGGCTTCTATCATGGCGATCAGGTCATCCGACTGCTGGCGCGCCTTCTGCACGATGTCGTCCGCGGTCTCTGTCCGACGGACGGTTTCGTAGGGCATATCGGTGGCGACGATTTCCTGTACATTGTACCGATCGCGGCAATGCCGAGAGTGTGTGACGAGGTCATTCGGGTCTTCGACGAGTTGGCGCCGCTACAGTACTCGGAGGCTGATCGCCGCGCGGGGTACTTTCTGGGTAAGGATCGGCGTAACCAACTGCATCGTGTGCCACTTATGACGCTTTCCGTCGGAGTCGTGACCAATCAGCGTCGGCGTTTCACGCGGGCGGTGGAGGTGAGCGATTTGGCTACCGAAATGAAGAGTTACGCCAAGACGTTGCCCGGTTCTGTGTGGACCGTGGATCGACGTCGGGATGACGATGACGAAGCGCTCGCCAGCGACGCGGAGTCGACGGCGCTGCCGCTGCGCACAGGAACGGGTCGATGACCGTCAGTTGTCCGGACTGTCGGTCGGTGTTTCGGGTGGATCCGGCAAAAGTGCCGGCTACGGGCGTGCGTGCGCGCTGTTCGGTGTGCGGTGGCATCATCGCGGTGGCGGGCGGTTCGGCGCCGCTTCGCACCCCCAGCCGAACCCCGGTACCCGCCGCTTCGTATCCCGGACTGACC
>JBGTOG010000433.1:0-7947 GCA_041742675.1 Gemmatimonadaceae bacterium
AGCGCCGGGTGGAACAGCAGTGTCCAGCCATTGACAACGAGGATGTCACTCGGGCCTGGCGAGGGGACATCAGCCTTAGAGCGCGACCGCGCCATCAATCGGCTGGTCGGGATCGATGGAACCAACCGCGTTCACGACGCGCTGCATCCGTTTCAGCAGCGCGGTCGTCCACGGCTGCGCACGCTCCGGATGATTCGCGAGATCTCTCTCGATCATGTCGAGAAAGCCGAGCAACACTGGGTCTGTGTCGACGCTCGCCTCCGGCTGCGCCCGGCGGATGGTCGCCACATCTCCCTGGATTTCATACTCGAGTTCATCTCCGGGGCCAACACGCAGCGCGTCGCGCACGCCACGCGGCACCGTTGTCTGCGACTTGGAGGTGATCATGCTGCGAATGCCCCCTGCCGTGCTCGCTGTTGCTTGCTTGCGGGCCATCGGACCTCCTGAGGTAATGCGTTCTCCTTACTTCACACAAAGGTAAGGGGAACGCATTCCGTCGGCAAGCTGGAGTCCGCCCTTTGGTGTTCAGTTCGTCGTACGAAATAAAGTCGGCCGAATAGCCGGAAAGCCGACAGGCACATTTTAGCCGTATAGGCGAATCAGGAACTGCAAATGCGGGGGGGGGATTTATTTGCGGGCGTCGACGACGGGGGTACCGCGGTGAGCGGCGGCATACTCGATGATCAGCCGGTCATTGGTCACCAGCGGGATATTGTCGAGCTGCGCCATCGCGATCAGCATCCGGTCGGCTGGATCATTGTGCGACGCCCCCACCAGGCGGGTGCTCTGGAGCAGCACCGATCGCGTCAGCGGTCGGAACTGAATGCCCGGCGCCTGCTCCGCGCGCTGCATCCATACCGCGACATCGACCGTGAAGGTCAGTTTCCCCTTCGCACACTTCACGGCGATTTCCCAGTACGAAATGTCGCAGACGAATAGCCGGCGGTGCGCGCCGCTCCTATCCAGCAACGCCGTGGTGCCGGCCGCGACCTGGGACGCGTCACCCTCAATGTGCCAGAGCCAGATGTGGGTGTCGAGGAGCAGTGGGCCGTCATAGTCGACGAGCTGTCCCGGGGTCCAGACACGGCCGTCGCCTGGCGACGGCGGCGCGACTGAGGACGTCACCCGAGGTCTCCCCAGGCCTCGAAGTCCGGGGCGATCAGATCGTCGTGCGAGAGCACTGTGCCGCGCAGGAACCCGAACGCGCTCGGCAGGTGCGTGTCCGGCGGGACGACCCTGGCTACTGCCTCACCGCGCTTGGTCACTACTACCTCGATCTCCTGATCGTGGACCTGGTCCAGGAGCTGGAGGCAGGTGTCCTTGAAGACACCGGCTTTAACCTCGATGACCGTGGGGGTGTCGAGGCTGGTGGAGGGTGCGGGGGATGGGTCGGACTTGGGCGTAGAAGACATAGTGGCTTCGGCAAGTGGCCGTGTGATTACGGCTATAGCCACGATAATATGGCCACTCTAGTGGCGTCAAGAGGCGTCTTCGGAGCGTGAGCGTCTGATAACTGCGAGTAGACGGCTTCGCGCTTGAGGAGGAACGCCTTCCGAGTTTGAGCATGACGCCTCAGTGGCGGCACGGAAACCCGGTCGACGCTTTACTGATAGACGGAGCTACGAGAACCTCTGTGTGTGAGGCCTATCCGATCTCATATGCCACGTCGATGCCAGCTCGTAAAGGCAGGTTCTTGCTCAAGACAGGGGTGCAGGACACGCTGTAGTCGAAAATTACCAGTTCCACGGAGAGCAGGTGAAAGCGCTGTTAATTGTTGCTGGTTTGGTCCTCAGTACAGTGTCGGCCGGGGCCCAGACGCTACTCACCTCTGCATTTGGTGGCACCATGGCCACCGATTTTTCGCAGATCATGGGCGATCCATGCTACGTGGGATCCTACTGCTTTACGGCGGGACCGAAGCTGATTGGGACCAACGGCTATGACGTCACGTACAATGCGTTGGGGAGCAATGCAAATTTCGCAGCTATCGGTAATGGCAGATATAATCTCTCGAGCAACGGGACTTGGGATGGCGTCTGGCAGGCCGGTAGGAACCGGTCTACCGGCAGCATGCGCTTTACCTTCGCATCACCTGTTCGCCGTCTCGGAGCGTTCATGAACTACGTTATCCCTGGCACTGAGACTCCCGGCATCAATCCGATGATCAGGGCGCTTGACCAGTTTGGCGAAACGTTGGTTGAGTTCGACCTGGAGAGTGCGGCGCCCATCAATACGCCGGACGGGTTCAACGCAGGAGCATTCCGCGGTATTGAATTCGACACGAACAAGATCTGGTCGTTCGAAGTGGCGGACGAGTTTCTGGTGCTTCAGGACATCTTCGTGGATGTAACGCCGCGAGAGGTGCCAGAGCCGTCTACAGCAGCGTTGCTCGCGTTTGGCGCGGCGGGCATCGCCGTCGTATCGCGTCGTCGGAAGTCATCGTCCGACGCTTGCATGAAGTAGTTCTGAACGACGAGCTTCCATCGGGTTGCGCGCGGCGGCGCGAGACTACGAGCGCCGCCGCGCCTCAGTTGGATCGGGCCGCGCTGCAGTTGCAGTTCTGATTCGTCTTTGCGGCTACGAAATGCCTCGGGGCTTTCCGGCTTTGCGGCCTACTTTATTTCGTCGCGCAGAACAGAGCGTCGGGGGTGCCCAAGCGCCTCCGCATCGCGCACACGAAACGAGCTCAGGGACGTACGGGCACCTTGGGTGTTCCGTTCGTCGTACGAAATAAAGTCGGCCGAATAGCCGGAAAGCCGACAGGCACTTTGTAGCCGTAAAGACGAATCAGGAACTGCAACTGCGGCGCTACTCGGTTATTCGTGCCGCAGCGCCTCAATCGGATCCAGCCGCGCCGCCCGCCGCGCTGGCACCATGCCAAACACAATGCCAATGCCAACGCTCACCGCGACCGCAATCGCGGTGAGTGTGTACGGCACACCCGAGCCGACATCGAGCAGCGTAGTAAGCACCCAACCGGTGCCCAGCCCCAGCACAATCCCGACAACCCCACCAATACCGGTCAGCGTCGCCGCTTCCACAAGAAACTGCGACTGAATGTCGCGCCGTGTCGCGCCGAGTGCTTTGCGCAATCCGATTTCGCGCGTGCGACTGGTGACGGAGACCATCATGATGGCCATCACGCCGATTCCCCCCACCATGAGCGCAACGCCTGACAGCACGATCATCACCACGAAGAACACCCCGGTGATGTTGTTGAAGGTGTCGAGAATCTGATCCTGTGTGACGAGGTCAAACGTATTGCGATTGGCCGGACGCAAACTGCGGCTGGCGCGCAGTTCAATGGTCACGGCTTCCTGCGCATCAGCGACCGTCACACCGTCGCGCGGTCGCACGGGAATCCACTGCGCGTTGGTGCGGTCAATCGTGAACGAGCGATCAAGAAAACGGTACGGAACAATCGCGCCTGTTTCCTGACCGGGCGGGGCGAAGATGTTGCCGGGCTCCTGCCAGATGCCGACCACCTCCACCGGGCGGCCGCCGAGTCGGATCCATTTGCCGAGTGGTTGCACCTGGCCGAATACGCGTCTTGCAAGATTCTCCTGTAGCACAACAACAGGTGCACCGCTGGTGATTTCCGTGCGCAGAAACCAGCGACCTGAGATCAGCTCGCCGCCCTGTACAACGGGAAAACCTTCGTCGGCGCCAAACACGGCGACACTTTGTGTGCGTACGCCGTCGGCTTCTACGCGCGCCAGTGTTTGTCCCCACAGTGATGCATACGCGATCTCCGGCAACCGTCGAATACGATCGGCTTCGCTCTCTGAAAGATCCGGACGCACACGCACCCACACCGGCGGGTTGGCAGGATTGATGGGCGTTTGTGACAACGCCTTGAGCACGTAAAACGTGTTCGGGCCCGCCACTTCAATCGTGTTTACGATCGAATCGCGAATGCCTTGCACCATACTCGCCATGGTCATCACGGTGGCCACACCAATCACGACACCGAGAATCGTGAGCGCCGATCGCAAGCGCGCGGAGAGAATCGCGCCGATTGCGATGCCGATGTTGTGACCGAGTGCGCGCGGACGAAGCAAACTCATTCGGCACGCATCGCGCTGATGGGATCGAGTCGCGCTGCACGCGCCGCGGGATACACTCCGAAAATCACCCCCACGCCGGCGCCGAGCAGCAGTGCAAGCCCGACCGACCACGCGGTGACACGCGCTGGCAGCGGCGACGCCGCCGAAATGATCACGGCCAGCAGCCACCCACCAAACACACCCAGCAACCCGCCGGCAAGCGCCAGCATCACCGCCTCAGCGAGAAACTGTTTGCGTACGTCAGATGATGTGGCGCCGAGTGCCTTGCGAATGCCGATTTCATGCGTGCGTTCGGTGACGGACATGAGCATGATGTTCATGATCACGATGCCGCCCACCACGATGCCGATGCCAACAACGGCGGGAATCACCGCAAACAGCACCTGCGTGAGCTGCTTCCAGAAACTCACCAGCGCATCGGCGGTGTCGAGCGAGAAGTTGTTCGACTCCCACGGTCGCAGCTGCCGCGAAATGCGCATCGCTTCTTCGGCGCGCTGCATGGCGGGTTCCACTTCCTCAGCGCTATTCAGCTTGACGGAAATGGTCGTCGTATTGCGCCGTCCCCAGATGGATTCAAAAGCACTGATGGGCATGAGCAGGAACCCGTCAAACGACTGGCCCAGCACCTGGCCTTTGCGCGCGGTGACACCGACCACCTCAAACGGACGCCCCAAAATGCGCACTTCCTTGCCCAGCGGATTCACGTCTTCAAAGAGCTTCTCCGCGATGTCGGGCCCGATCACCACCACGGGACGTCGGTCGCGCACATCGAGTTCCTGCAGCGGGCGTCCGCTTGAAAAGCGATAGTCCTGCACGACCTGAAACTCGGGGGTCACGCCAAACACCGAGACGCTGCCGAGTGTGCGGTTGCGCCAGACAAGATCAGCAACCGGTGTCGGCCAGCCGCTTTGCAGCGAGATCGCCAGCGCATCGGGCAGCGCGTCGCGCACGGCGTCTGCGTCCGCTGCGGTGATGCGCGGAAAACGACGTGTGCGCCGCAGCTCTTCGTCGTCGAACAGGCCAATCGACAGCGGTGATTTGCGCACCTGGAACGCGTTCATGCCGATCATGGCGTCGGCAATGTTCTCTTTCACATACGCGTTCATGCCCTGAATGATCGCGACTACGGCCACCAGAAAACCGACGGAGACGATGATGCCGAGCAGTGTGAAGAACGACCGCAGCAGGTTGGCGCGGAGCTGTCCGAAGGCAAACCGCACGACATCATCGGGGCGCATCATATCCTGAAATTTAGCGGATATGTGCGCGCGGGCGCACTACCGAAGCCGCACGCACGCTGTAGGACTCCGCCTACTCGTGCCGCAGCGCCTCAACCGGATCAAGCTTGGACGCCCGCAGCGCAGGCAGCATGCCAAACGCGATACCCGTAAGCGCACTGGCGCCCAGTGCGAGAAACACGGCACTCAGCGGCAATGACGCCGGCAGCGGCGAGATGGCGCGTATCAGTGCCGTCAGTCCCGCGCCAATCAGGAGACCGAGTGCGGCACCCACGAGTGTGAGCGTGGCCGCTTCGACCAGAAACTGCCACAGGATGGTGATGCGTGTCGCACCAAGCGCCTTGCGCACGCCAATCTCGCGTGTGCGCTCCGTTACGGAGATCATCATGATGCCCACCACGCCGACCCCGCCCACCAGCAGCGCGACCGCAGAAAGTGCGAGCCCCACCGCGAAGATGGCGCCAAAGAGCTGGTCGAACGTCTCCATGAGCCGTTCCTGCGGGATGATTTCGAAGTTGTTGTTCACGGCCGGCTTGAGTCCGCGCTGGGAACGCAGCGATGCGACCACGTCATCAACCACAATCGACTGCTCCACGCCATCACGCGGACGCACCGACAACGTGAGCCCCGAACGAAACAGCTCGAGATTGCGAATGGCCGAGTTGAGCGGAAGAATCGCGCGCGGCGTATCGGGGCCGCGTCCTTCGAGTGAACGCAGGAATCCGGCTTTTGATTCGTAAATACCGATCACGGTGAACGGACGGTTGTTGATGCGAATCTGTTTGCCAATGGGATCGATCTGCGCGAAGAGCTGCGCGCGCAGCGTATCGTTGATGAGCACCACGGGGCGTCCCGCATCATGCTCATTCGCAGTGAAGTTGCGACCCGGATCGATGTCAGCAGCAGACACGGTCAGCCAATCGGGGCTGTTGGCATCAAAGCCAATGCCGCGCAGGCGCTGATCGCGATACTCGAATGTCCCGGAGCTGCCAATCGTCCCCACTACGGTGGCCACGCTTGGCAGCTGTCGCAGTATTTGCCATTCGCCAAAGGTGAGTGGTGGGTTGCGACGGTCGGGGCAGGTATCGTCGGTTCCGTCGCACGCCTGAAAGCCAATGCCGCGACGAAACACCTGAAACGTGTTGGCGCCGATGTTGTCGAGATCCTGCTGAAACGATTGGCGAATGCCATTCACCGTGGCGGCCATGGCCACCACCACAAACACGCCAATCGCGACACCGCCAATGGTGAGCGCAGCGCGCACCTTGTTGCTGCGGATCGATTCAAACGCGATCGTAACGCCTTCAAAGGCGGTCAGTAGACGGGTGGTGAAGTGCATGTCCGCCTACTCCTGACGCAGCGCTGTGATCGGGTCCAGGCGCGATGCGCGACTGGCCGGATACGCACCGGCGATGATTCCCACGCCAGCGCCCATGAAGATGGCGACACCAATGGCCCACGGTGCCACGGCGGCGGGCAGCGGTGTGACGGCCGCGATCAGGTTGGCGAGTCCAAGCCCCAGCGCAATACCGATGGCAGCACCAGCCGTACTGAGTGTGGCCGCTTCGGCGAGAAACTGCGCCATGATATCGCGCCGACGTGCACCCAGTGCTTTGCGCACCCCGATTTCGCGTGTGCGTTCGGCAACCGCCACCAGCATGATGTTCATGATGACCATCGCGCCGACCACAAGACTGATCAGCGGCAGTGCCGTGCCAAACAGCACGAGACGGCCCTTGAGCTCGTCGAAGAAAGCCAACGCCGCATCCTGTGTGACCAGCGAGAAATCATCGGGCTCCGACGGACCCAGTCGCCGATGCGGGCGCAGCGCTTCACGCGCCAGCTCGATGTACTCGGCCAGCTCCTCGGTGCTGCGACCCTGCACGATGTAGGAGCCAATGTCACCGCGTGGATTCATCACCCGCTGCATGGGCGTGGTGCGCGGTGCGATGGCGAGGCGATCGAGGGAGAACCCAAAGACGCTGCCTTGCTCCTCGATCACACCGATCACCCGGTACGGTGTGCCGGCAATGCGAATCTCGCGATCCAGCGGATCGAGACCCTGAAAGAAATGCTCCGCGACCTCTACACCAATCACGACCACGCGCGCGCCAGCGCGTACTTCCTGTTCAAGGAACGCACGTCCCTGATCTACGACAAACGACTTGATCTCGAAGTACGATGCGTCCGTGGCCACGGCCTGCACCTGGCGAGGACGAGCGCTTGGCGCGGTCGCATAGAGGAACCGCTCGGTGACAATGGCGCCTTTGACGATATCCGGCAGCGCCTGACGTGCAACGTCCGCGTCGATGGGCATGAGCGGCGGGCGACGCAGCATGTCGCGCGTATCCATGCCGCGCCCCTGCGGACCCCCGCCGCCAAAGCGACGCAACGTGAAGGTGTTCGAACCGATCAGCCGGCCGGCGAAGTCTTCTTCGACGTACTTGCTCATGCCCTCCACGATGGACACCACCGCGATGAGGAACATGACGCCGATCATGACTCCGAGCAGCGTGAAGCCGCTCTTGAGTTTCTGAACGCGTATCTGATTCAGGGCGAGTTTAAGGGCTTCGAGTAGCGACACTACGGCGGGTTATTCGTGGCGAAGCGCCACCACGGGATCAAGCCGTGAGGCGCGCAGA
>JBGTOG010000440.1:0-2705 GCA_041742675.1 Gemmatimonadaceae bacterium
GCGGCGCGACCGCCGCCAGCACTTGCACACGCGCTCAGCGCGACGAGCAACGCGCTGACGCCGACGAGGCGCGCCCTCCGCATTGCACGCGTCACGTCACACCTCCGCCAACCGGATCTGCCGCGCGTTCGAGCACACGCACCACTTCCTCCGGCAACCGCGACGGTTTGCCCGTGGCATCCAGCGCGATCAATGCGGTGGACGCCGTCACCAGCACGCGCTGCGACTCGCCATGCACAATGCGATACGCGAAACGCATACCGCGCGAACGCAGCTCATCAAGGCGCGTGTACACCAGCACCCGATCGTCATACCGCGCCGATCCGACAAATCGCAGCGAGGCATCGCTGACCGCGAGACGCACGCCGGCACGCTCCATGTCCGCGTACGATCGGCCCAGCGCACGAATGAAATCCGTGCGTCCGATTTCGCACCACACGAGATAGTTGGCGTGATAGACCACGCCCATCTGATCGGTTTCGGCGTAGCGCACCCGCACTTCGGACAGATGCTCATACGTTGATGGTTCGGCCATGCGCTCGGGCTGAAAGGTGAGAGGAACGCGTGGAAGATGGAGCACATACCCTGCCCTGCTCAAGCGCTGGGCACCGATGTACGCGATTTGTTCAGCCCGTGTGCCGTGGTTAGACTCTTCGCGTGCTCCCTAGCCCCGTCCTCCTCTTCGGTGACGCGCATCTCGGCATCGCGCCCGTTGACGCCGAGACCGACCTGCTGCATCTGCTGCGTCAGGTACCCGACCGCGCCCGATCATTGGTCATCATGGGCGACCTGTTCGATTTCTGGTTTTCCTGGCGCCATGCGATGCCGCGTACGGGATATCGAGTGCTCGCGGCAATCGCTGACCTGACCGACGCGGGCATCCCCGTGCTCTGGATGGGCGGCAATCACGACTGCTGGGGCGGCGAGGCGCTGCAGGAGATGACGGGCGCCCGCTATACGCTCGAACCGTGGCACGGACAGCTTGGCGACTGGCGTGTCCGGCTGGCGCACGGTGACGGTCTGCGCGAGGTCGAAGATCGTCCGTATCGGCGCCTTCGTCGCGTGCTGCGCCACCCGTGGTCCATCGAGGCGTACAGTTGGTTGCATCCGAACTTTGCTTCGTGGCTGGCACTCAAATCATCGCACACCAGCCGCGGACGCCGCGCCGGTGACGAAGGACGCGGGTTGCACGCAGTCGCGTCATCGTGGATGCAGACCCCTGAGGATCCCGAGCTGGTGGTATTCGGACACTCGCACATACCGGCGCTCATCCCGGCGGGTCGTGGCGTGTACGGCAACGCCGGCGCGTGGTATCTCGATCGCCAGTACCTGCTGCTCACCGATACGCAGGTGCAGCGTGTGCAGTGGGACGGTTCAGCCGAAGGTCACGTGCTCGACGTGATCGAGCGTGGCGCCCAGGAAGCGCTGTCCAAGCGCGAGGAACCGGTCGGGCGCATCTGAGGCAATGAAGCGGTGGCGTAGCGGTGTTGCGCGCGCCTCAGCGGCCAGATTGTGCTGACGCAGTATCTCGGCCGCCGCGGCGGCGGTTTCATCGGCGGAGTCGATGAGTGCGACGCCACTTCCGGCGAGTTCAGCGAGCAAGGGCGCGAGCAGCGGATAGTGCGTGCAGCCCAGTACAAGCGCCTTGATGTGATCGCTCAGCAGCGGGTCGAGGTATTCATGCGCGACTTGCCGGGTGACGCTGTGATCAAGCCACCCTTCTTCCACCAGCGGCACGAAAAGCGGGCAGGCCCGCGCCAGCACCACGAGGTCCGGATCGATTGCCTGAATGGCGCGCTCGTAGGCACCGCTGTCGATCGTGCCGACAGTCCCGATCACACCAACCGGTCCCCCACCCGCGGCGGCCACTGCGGCCCGAGCTCCGGGCTCGACCACACCGATGACCGGCACGGGTGCGTGTGCCTGAAGCGATGACAAGGCATGCGCGGTCGCGGTATTGCAGGCGACCACGATCATCTTGACGCCTTGGTCAACCAGCCACGCCGTGATTTCCTCGGCGTAGCGCCGCACCGTTTCCGGGCTCTTGGGCCCGTACGGTACGCGCGCCGTATCACCCACGTACACGATGCGTTCGTGTGGCAGCCTCTCAAGTAACGCGCGGACCACCGTGAGTCCACCAATGCCGCTGTCAAAGACGCCGATTGGTGCGTCAGGCGCCACTAACGCGTGCTCCCCATCACCGCACTGCCCACCAGCAGGATTTCACCCGTTGGCTGTGGCACACCGCCCTCCGGCTCCTCAGTGACCGCCACGGCAGCCAGCGCATCACGCGGCAAGTCGTACGTGGCGCGCACGACCGCGACGCCGTTGGCATCAGGAGTGAAGGTACCGGCACCGATACGCTGATCGCCCGAGATCAACCAGAGCGCGTAGGCACGCCCTGGTCGGAGCGCCGGCAGGTTGTTGGCGACGAAGGTCCAGCGCGCCGTGGCCCGGTCCCAGAACATGCGACCAGACGGCGGTAGCGACGATGTGGACGCCAACTCCACAACGGCCACATCAGGGCCGGTGACGCTCGCCAACTGCTGGTCGCGTTCGGACAGCAACGTGACGAGGGAATCGAGTTGCAGTTGCTGCGTGCTGCGTTCGGCCGCCAGTTCAGCCACCGAACTACGCAACGCGCTGCGTTCGGTATTGGCGCGCAGCACGAGCAGCAACGAGGCGGCCGCCAGCAGACCGGCGGC
>JBGTOG010000036.1:0-9275 GCA_041742675.1 Gemmatimonadaceae bacterium
AATCGGCAGCACCGCATCAGCTTCGGTCAATCCTGTCGGACCCGTCGCACCACCGGGCGGATGACCGGCGTCGACCACGAGCGTGAGCCCTTCCAGTGGTCGTTCCGGATTGATGCGCGGCACGCGGCGCACACGCAGCACCAGCGCGCGACGTGTGTCGTCCCACAAGGCGAGCCAACCATACACGGGCGCTGACAAGCGCACATCGAGCCGCGTGCGATCCGTCGCCACCGGTTCCCACGCCAGCTGTCGCACCAGCGGATCGTTGCCGATCATGGGCGAGATGTCGGGAGAAAGTTTTGTGTCGTACAGAATCACCGAGAGCGTGGCGTCATCGGGTTCGACCAGAAACGCGGGGCGCACGCCGGTGGGAATAACTACGTCCACCCACTCAGCCGCGGGCAGTACCCGCATGCCGCCCACGAGTCGCACAGGCGCGGGCGCACCTTCCGGCAGCGGGATCAGATCCGCGGTGGGCACCCACGTTTCGAGCTGGCTATCGAAGCGCACGCGCGTTTGGGTGCCCTGGTGACCGGTGATTTCCAGCTGCGTGCCGGGGAGCAGCGCCCACTTGGAGAAGCCATCAGGGATGGGGCGCGCGTTGACCACACGATCGGTGTCGCTTTGCGCGACAAGACCGGGCGTGCGATTGCGCAGCACACCGTAGCGCGGTGACGCGAGCGGAGTGATGAGCTCGGGGACAATCGGTGCCAGACGCACGGTGTCGGCGTTGCGCGCAATCACCACGCGGGCCGCACTGGTGAGCTGCGCGGCGCGTGCTTCGCCGACAAATGTGGTTCCGACATCGCTACCTGCATCAGCCAACGATACGGGAGCGCGTCCGGCACTCTGCGCCGTTGTCTGCGCGATATCGCTCGCACGCACCATGGGCACGGTGCGCTGGTCACCGGTGCGCAGCCACACCGTGGCATTGGAGGGCGCCCGAATGGAGAGGCGTACCAGTTCATCACTGCGCATCCGCATCGTGCCACGCGGGGCGAGTGAGGACGAGTCGACCTGCAGCGCACCGGTTGCAGACAGTGGGATACGAGTGGGCCGGCGCACGGCCCGAACAAATCGCGCGGAATCCGAGGCCGAGGGCGTCGCTGTCCGACGTGCGGCCTCAAACGCGTATGCAGGGGCTGGTCCATTCGGCACGGCCAGAAACGCCAGAAACGCGCCGTTGGGTGCGACAGGAACTGACACGCCATTGATGCGCAGCTGCGCATCCCCGGAGCCAACCGTACCAAAGACAAAGGTGGAATCCACCGCGAGCAGCGCGCCCTCGGGCGGATGCTGCACGCGAATGCGGATCGGCCCGGTGACGGGCGGGATGTCAGGTAGTGTCGCCGAGCGCTCGCCTGGCATCTCCGGTGCCGGGGCACCCGTTTCGCTGACGGTGGACGACGGGCCGCGCGAGGACGCGCAGGCTGCGGACAACAGCACAAGACCGCTCAGCGCGAGGTGCGTGGCACGAACGGCGCGGCGGGCGCGGGGTGCACAGCCGGCGTCGGCACGTGCTGGAATGATGGCGTGAGGCATCTTCAAAACTCAGTGGGTCCGCACCGTCTGTCGAGCGGCAAATGCAGCTGCGTCTTCATGAATTGTTCCATTTAACGCGCTCATGCGTTGACCGACCCACGCCCGGCGGGCATAATACCCCGTCGGTCCGCCTGATCGGAACCTGTGGCGCTCTGCGCCGTAGGGCATGGGAAGCTCGCTCGCTTCCCTTCCGGTCATCCCTGCCCCTGTGACCTCTTTCGCCCTGCAACCCACTCCTGTGCCCCCAGACGCCGATCCGCGCGTCGTCGTTCGCCTCTATGGCGCGACGGACGTGGGGCATACGCGTGAGCACAACGAGGACACGTTCCTCGTGGCTGATCTCGAGACCGGTGCCGTGATCAGCTTCGATCACGGATCGGAGACCCGCGAGGAGGGCACCCATGGCCTGCTCTTCACGGTCGCCGATGGCATGGGTGGCGCGGCCGCCGGCGAGATCGCGAGTGCGATGGCAGCACAGGTGGTGTTCGAAGAACTGCTGGCCCGCTGGCGTACCGTCAGCGAGCCCGACCCAACCGTTTTTGCCGCCGCCATTCGCGACGCCGCAGAAACGGCCAACGCGCGCATTCACGCCTTCGCACGCGAGAATCCGCAGCACCGCGGCATGGGTACAACGGCCACTGTGGCTGGGCTGCTGGGCGACACGGTGTACATCGCACAGGTTGGTGACAGCCGCGCGTATCTGTTTCGCGACGACAAGCTCATTCTGCTCACGCGCGATCAGTCGCTCATGCAGCGCCTTGTTGATGCGGGCGAGATTTCGCAGGAGCAGGCCGAAGCGAGTGACCGGCGCAACATCATTCTGCAGGCGCTGGGCCCGGAACCCACCGTCAAGATCGATCTCACGCATCAGCAACTGCGTCTGGGCGATACGCTGATTCTCTGCAGTGATGGATTGTCGGGCGTGACGAAGGCGCACGACATTGAAATCGCCGCGCGCGAAGAATCAGATCCGGCGGTGCTGTGTCATCGACTGATTGCCCGCGCCAATGAACTGGGCGGCCCCGACAACATCACCGTGGTCGCAGCGCGTTTTGACGGCCAAGGGTTGCGTTCGTCGAGCAGCAGCGACGCCGTCGGCCGCCAGGTGTACCCACTGGACGGCACACTGGGCGACGAAGAAACGGAGCAGATTCCTTCGCCCCGCCCCACGCCGTACAAGTCCGATCCGAGTCCGCTGCTCGCGGCCGCGGCGTTGTCGGGCGCTTCGCCAGTGCTGCGCGCTGGCGCGTCAGGCAGCGGACAGCGCTTCGAGGGCACCGAAGAACGCAAAGCGCGCGCGCGACCGATCCTGCTGTTGCTTGTGCTGCTTGGTCTCGCGGTGTCGGCGTGGCTGCTCTGGCAATTGTTTTTCGCCGCCGAGTAACCTCGCATCGTCCACTGGCCAACTCGTAAAGCGCGTCAGCCTTTCTGCTTGAGCATGGTGCGTGCGGCGGCGTGCTGCATGACGACATCGCCACTCCAGGCAACGACGGTAGGCACGTTAAGCTCCATCGCGGCCACAAGACGCGGATCGCCCATGGCACACACGATCACGCTGCGCTCAGCGGCACGCGCCGCGGCCAGCACCTGCTGCACGCGCTCGATCGTATCAGCGCTCAACCACGCCCGACCCTTGGACGGCAATCGGTCACCAAAGACGGCGACCACCAGCGGTCCGTGACTCACAGCCGATGGCGCTTCGGTGCGCCTCGCATCGGTACCGCCAGTGCGCAGCGCCTCGAGGATGGCCGTGCGCGCAGCCTGCGTCCCTGGGACATGCAGATCGTCATCGACGATGATCACTTCGGTCACCGACGCAAGCGGTGGCAGCGGGCCGTGTTCAATGCGCACGCAGCGATCAGCCAGCAGTGCACCCCACGCGGTGTCGGCACCACTCGGGCGACGCCAGTCGTTCGGCGGTGACGCCCACTGCGCCCACTTGAGGCGGCGTCGCAGCGCCAGACGCGCACGTTCCGGATCGAGACGGCCGTCGGACCGTGCGGCTTCAAGCGCCTCCACCACGGCCTGCACATCATCGGGTTGCAGCAACAGATCGCATCCGGCCTGCACGGCCATGATCGCCGCATCGGTTTCATCGCGTCCTTCGAGCACACCCCGCATGATCAGCGTGTCGGCCACCACGAGGTTGTCAAACTTGAGTTGCTGACGCAGCAGCCACTGCAGAATCTCGCGCGAGAGTGTGGCCGGCAGTCCCGATGGATCAAGCGCGGGATATGCGACATGCGCCGTCATGATCGACGCCACACCGGCCGCGATCGCCGCGCGAAACGGCGCCAGATCCTGTTCCTTGAGCACATCCTGCGGCGTATCAACCACGGGCAGCGTGAGATGCGAATCGTCGCGCGTGCGTCCATGTCCGGGAAAATGCTTGGCACACGCCAGCACGCCTTCACTCTGACATGATTCCACCCACGCCGTCACCAGCTTTGACGCACGCGTGAAATCGCTGCCGAAGGAGCGCGTGCCGAGCACGGGGTTTTCTGTTTCTTCATCCAGATCGCAAACGGGCGCGAGATTCCAGTTCACACCCATGGTGCGTGCTTCGCGCGCTGTCAGACGCGCTGCGCGGCGCAGCGCTTCGAGATCGTCAAGCGCTACGATGGCCGCCAGTGGTGGCAGTCCCGTCGCGTGACCGAACTGCTGGCCGGCGCCACGCTCCAGATCAGCCGCAATGAGCAGCGGATGCCGACTCTCGCGCTGCAGCCGCTTGGCCAGCGTGCGCACCACATCCTGCTCACCACCAATGAGCAGAAATCCGCCTACGCCGAGCGCCAGATACTCGTCGATGCGCTCCTTCTCGTGATCAAAGCCACCAGGCGAACGCCAGACCAGCGCCGGCATCACGAGTTGCGCGAGTTCACGCGCAGTCTTTGCACTGCTCATCTCTATACTCCCGCTGGCGTCAGTGTGCCCAGGACGCGCGCGTGCGCGGCACCGGTGGACGATGGCACGTTGCCAGCGCGTCCCTGCACATGCAGCCAACCAATAAGTCCAAAGGCGACGCACTCCTTGGCGCCGCCATCAAAAAACACATCACTGAAACGGCGCACGATGGGCGCGCGATCACCGAGCCGATCGCGCAATGCGCTGGCGATGCTGTCGATGAGCGTCGGATTGTCGGCACCACCGCCCGCCACCACAAAGTCGTGTACGGGTACGGTGACATACCGCGCCATCTGATCAGCGATTGCCGACGCCGTGAACGCACCGGCCGTCGCCAGCAGATCGGCCACACTCACGTCGGCACGCGCTTCGGTGCACATCGATATGAACGAGTCAAGATAACTCGCCGTGAACAGTTCTCGGCCTGTGCTCTTGGGCGGCTGCTGCGCGAAGTATGGATGTTCGAGCCGTTGTGCAACGACTGATTCAATCACCACACCCTGGCGCGCCAACACGCCGTCTACATCGTACAGCAGGGACGGGAGCAGGCGGCGTACGATGCCGTCGAGCAGCACCACACCCGGGCCGGTATCAAAGGCCAGTGATGGTTCCGGTGCACCTGTCGGCGGCACGAGCGTGAGATTGCCAATGCCCCCAATGTTCTGCAACACGCGCCACTCGCTGTCGTGCGCAAAGCAGAGCACATCGGCCACACTCACCAGGGGTGCACCCTGCCCGCCCGCCGCCACATCACGGGCGCGCACATCACTGATCACATCAACACCCAATCGTTCGGCGATCACGGCCGGTTGTCCGAGTTGCCACGTACTGTGCCCCGCTGCATGCCACAGTGTGTGGCCGTGCGACACCACGGCGCGCACGCTGCTGCGCCGTACACCACTCGCCGTGATCGCCAACTCGGCGGCGTCAGCGAGCCAGTGGGCGAGGTCCACAGAGAGCCGACAGTATTCCTGCGCCGTGCCGCCGGACATGGCGTGCATCAAGCGTTCGCGTTCGTCGGCGCTGTACGGACGGTGCGCGAGTGCGAGCAGCGTTGGCACGATGCGTGGACCACGCTCGGCGAATGTCATGACCGCCGCACTGATTCCGTCCAGCGATGTGCCAGACATGAGTCCGATGATCACATCGCGGGAATCAGCGCTCACTGGGGCAACACCCGTCGAATCACACCGCCCTGCTCAGCCAGTCGCGCGACGGCGGTGTCGTGGTCCACACCCAATGCCTGCATGACAATCGCATGCTTGACGCGGCCATTTGCCTGCGCCAGCAACACGCGCGCCTCGTCACGCGTCACGTGACACACGTCCATCACCATGCGTTCGCTGCGGTCGGTCAACTTGTTGTTGGTGGCGCGCAGGTCCACCATCAGATTGCCGAACGTCTTGCCCATGCGAATGAACGCACCGGTGGTGATCATGTTCAAAATGAGTTTCGTCGCGGTGCCGGCCTTGAGTCGTGTTGAACCCGTCACCACTTCCGGACCCGTCACGGCGATGATCGGGATGTCGACGGCATCGAGCGTGTGGTCCGGTGGTGGAGAACAGGCAATGAGTCCAGTCGTGGCGCCAAGATCACGCGCGCGACGCAGCGCCCCGTGTACAAACGGCGTCGTGCCAGAGGCCGCAATGCCGAACACGACATCGCGCGGCGAGACGTTGTGGTGATCCATCGCCAGTGCGCCATCAGACGGCGAATCTTCAGCGCCTTCGACCGCGTTGCGCAGTGCGTGATCACCACCAGCAATGATGCCGACCACCAGACTGGGGTCGGCACCGAATGTTGGCGGGCACTCACTGGCGTCGAGCACGCCCAGCCGGCCGGAGGTGCCAGCGCCTGCGTACAGCAGCCGTCCGCCGCCTCGGAACGCCTGCTCCACCGCGGCGATGGCCCGGGCCACCGGCTCGGCTTGCGACGCAACGGCATCTGGCACGGCATGGTCTTCGGCGAGCATGATCTCCACGATCTGTGCCGGTGTGGCGAGATCGATATCGGCCGACCGCGGATTGCGGCGCTCGGTCACGCGCGGGTCGAGCGTTGGTTGGGTCACAGCCTCTGGGATCGTTGAAGCATTTGGCGGGTTAGCTTTGTACTTAGGGTAACCGAACCGCAAGGCACTTCACAACTTGGCATGCTCCCAACTTCGGCTCGAAACGGTTTCTTTTCCATGGCGCTGCTGGCGTCGCTTGCACTCTCGTCGGCCGAGGCGCAATTGCGTGGCGGCGGACCGGTACGGCAGACGGGCACGAGCGGCTGGTGGGTGAGCGGCGGCGCAACGGCGGCGAGTTTGGGTCCGGTTCGCGATGGCCCGTCGGCGACCGCCTGGGAATTCGGTGGCGACCCGCGCTGGCAAACGCGCGCGACGATCGAAAAGGCCGTGGGAGCGTCCACGAGTTTTGGCGTGGCACTGAGCCACAGCAAGGTCGACTTTCGACTGACACCGCTTGAGGGCGCCACCGCACCGGAGCCATTGCCCGATGAACCGGCGTCCGTCGCTGCGTGCCGTACCGTAGAAGGCTGCGGCGGACAGATGGAGCTGCTGGGCGCGCACCTTATGTTGCGTGGCGGCGGCTCACGCGAGGGACTCTATCAGGTGGTCGAAGTGCTGGCTGGTACCAATGTCTTTCGCAACCTGGTGGCCCGGGAAGACGGCGCATCGCTGCAGATCGACAACACCATGGATCTGAACGGTTCCATTGGTTACGGTCTGGGCTACGCGCTCACGAACACGTTGCACATCACCTTCGTGCAGGACTTTGGAATCGCCTGGCACCGCGGCGATATGCTCCCCGAAGGCACGGGCCGTACCTATCGCACGCGCAACTCACGCGTGTCGCTGCGGTATGGGTTGGGGCGATATACGGGTCGATGAGCGCGATCATGTATCCATTGATTTTTTCGCGCCCCTTCGGTGCCGCCTCACGCGCGGCTGTCTCACTGGTCGCGGTTTCATGTGCCGCGTGTTCCTACAGCTCGTCCACCACCAGCACGAGTGTCGGAACGAGCGCGGGTGTAAGCGTGACGCCTGGCGCCCTGGGCAGTGTTGCCTCGCGTGCGCCGGGTGATCCTCGCATCGCGCCGCGCGTGCCGGCACAGTTTCCGGACGGATGGCGACTGCCGAGCGGTGCATCGTCGACGTTTGCACCGCGTGCCATGGCGGTAAGCAACAGTGAGCACGCGAGCGCCGCCGCGAACGAGGTTCTGAAGCGCGGTGGCAACGCAGTCGACGCGGCAGTAGCGCTGGGTTTTGCGCTGGCCGTGACGTGGCCGGAGGCCGGCAATATCGGCGGGGGGGGGTACATGGTGATCCGCCTGGCCGACGGCCGTACGGCGGCGATTGACTACCGCGAGATTGCACCGGCCGCCGCTTCGCGTGACATGTACCTCGATGCCGACGGCAAGCTTACGGACAAGAGCGTTGTGGGACATCTGGCGAGTGGTGTGCCGGGCGCGGTGGCGGGCATGGCCTATGCACTCGAGCGCTACGGAACGATGTCGCTGCGCGATGTACTCCAGCCGGCGATTGCCTTGGCGCGCGATGGTTTTGTGGTGGACTCGTCGCTTGCGTCGTCGATTCGCGGGACGGATCGTGTACCGCGGTTTGAGGGAGCGACGCGATTCTTCCCGGGTGGAGAACCGCTCGCACCGGGCACACGGTTGGTGCAGGAAGAGTTGGCGCGCACGCTGCAGTCCATTGCTGACGGCGGGACGCCTGGATTCTATCGCGGATGGGTGGCGGATTCACTGGTCGCCGAGATGCAGCGCGGCGGCGGCATCATGTCGCATGATGACCTGAGCAACTACCGTCCGCGCGAACGCCGGCCCATTCGCAGCACGTATCGCGGATTTACGCTGCTGGCCATGCCGCCGTCATCATCAGGTGGTGTGACGATGACAGAGTCGCTGAATATTCTCGAGACCTGGCCCGTGACCGCGCGCCATGGCAGCACAATGTGGTACCACACGGTGGCGTCGTCCTTCCAGCGGGCGTTCATTGATCGCAACAGCAAGCTGGGTGATCCGGATTTCATTCCAGTGCCGCTGGATCAGCTGGTGAGCAAGTCGTACGCGGCGCAGTTGCGTAGCACGATCAACGAGCAGCGCGCCACGCCCACACGCACGGTGGACGCCATGATGCAGGCGCTGCCGCGTGAGCCGATGAATACCACGCACTATTCGGTGACGGATGCGGCGGGCAACGCGGTGGCCACAACGACCACACTCAACGGCAGCTGGGGATCGGGCGTGTGGGTACGCGGCGCCGGGTTCTTTCTGAACAACGAGATGGATGACTTCGCGGCGCAGCCCGGGATGCCGAACATGTATGGGCTCGTGCAAGGCGAGCAGAATGCGATTCAGCCCGGCAAGCGCATGTTGAGCGCGATGTCACCCACGATTGTGCTGGACTCAGCGCAGCAGGTGTTGCTGGTGGTTGGTGCGGCGGGTGGCCCAACCATCATTACCGGCACATCGCAGGTGATTCTGAATGTGCTTGATCATCGCATGAATCTCGCCGATGCCATGCGGGCACCGCGGTTGCACCATCAGGCGCTGCCGGATTCCCTGACATTCGAGATTGGTGGGGTGTTGCCGGCGGTTCAGGATTCGCTAAGCGCGATGGGCTGGGCGCTGCGTCCGATCCGATCGCTGGTGAATGTGAATGCGATCATGCGGGTACGCGGGGGCTGGGAGGGGGTGCCGGAGCCGCGGAGGAGTGGGGGGGCAATTGGGCACTGATCCTTGTAGGAGACTCGGCGGCGGTTGGGCACTGATCGTTGGTGGAGACTCGGCGGCGGTTGAGATCCTCACGG
>JBGTOG010000109.1:0-3959 GCA_041742675.1 Gemmatimonadaceae bacterium
GTGGCGTTTGCGAGCACACGCATGACCGTGCCGAACTGGCTGGTGGGACTGGTGACCATTGGTATCGTGACGCCGCACGAGGTGAAGGTCACGTGCGCGGCCGGCGGCAGTGCCATGCTGCAGGGTGGAGCAGGCAGCAGCGAAACACTCACCATTCACTTTGAATCCGCCCTGACGGGCGCGACGCGCTGAGCCGCGAGGAGATGTCTTCTATGCGTTCGAGCACTCGCGTGTCCCGTCTGCTTGTTATCGCCGCCATGGCGGCTGTCTTCGGCGGTTGCTTCCACTACACGGTGGTCAGCGGTGCGCCCGCGTCTGATACCAAGATCGAGATTCCGTGGCAGAAGTCGTGGGTGGCTGGCATTGTGCCGCCCGATACGATCAAGTCACAGGCCACGTGTCCTCAGGGGATCGCATCCTTTGAGACCAAGCACAGTTTCCTGAACGGCGTGGTCAGGGCCGTGACCTACTCAATTTTCACGCCGATCCACCCCACGGTAACCTGCGCGACTGGACCGGTGGCACGCTGAACGGTCGTCTTCAGGCGTACGTCGTCATTACGTAGTTCTCAAGGATGGCAAGAAACTCGGGCACAATCTTGTCGCCCTTGAGCGTGGTGTAGAGTTTACCGTCCACGTACACGGGTGCCTTGGGTTCTTCGAATGTGCCGGGGAGAGAGATGCCGATGTTGGCATGTTTGCTCTCCCCCGGCCCGTTCACCACGCAGCCCATAACGGCAACCTTCATGTCCACGACACCGGGGCGGCTGTCGCGCCACACCGGCATCTGCTCGCGCAGATAACCTTGAATGTCTTCCGCCATGTGCTGAAAGAACGTGCTGGTGGTGCGGCCGCACCCCGGACAGGCCGTGACCTGTGGCGCGAAGGAACGCAGTCCAAGCGACTGGAGAATCTGCTGCGCAATGAACACCTCTTCGCGCCGATCACCATTGGGCTTGGGGGTGAGCGACACGCGAATGGTATCGCCAATACCTTCGCCGAGCAGGATGCTCAGCGCTGCCGTACTGGCAATGACACCTTTGTTGCCCATGCCCGCTTCGGTCAGGCCGAGGTGCAGCGGGTAATCGCAGCGTGTCGCGAGTCGGCGATAACATTCGACCAAATCCTGCACCACAGAAATTTTGGCGCTCACAATGATGCGATCGTGCGGCAGTCCGACGTCTTCGGCGAGTGCGGCAGATCGCAGCGCGCTCTCCAGCATCGCATCCATGTAGACATCTTTTGCATCGCGCGGTTCGGCGGACCGTGCGTTGGCATCCATCATGTCGGTGAGCAACAGCTGATCGAGTGAACCCCAGTTCACACCAATGCGCACCGGCTTGCCGTGGTCGATCGCGGCCTGCACGATGGTGGTGAAGTTGGTATCGCGATGTTTCGTGCCGGTGTTGCCTGGGTTGATGCGATACTTGTCGAGTGCCGCAGCGCAGTCCGGATACTTGGTGAGCAGTAAGTGTCCGTTGTAGTGAAAATCACCAATGAGCGGCACATCGAGTCCACGATCAGTGAGCCGCTGGCGGATTTCCGGTACGGCCTGCGCTGCCTCGTCGTTGTTGACCGTGATGCGTACTTTTTGCGATCCCGCGTCGAAGAGTGCTGCTACCTGATCGGCTGTGCCGACCGCGTCGGCCGTGTCCGTGTTGGTCATGGATTGCACGACGACCGGGTGGCCAGCGCCAACCGGTACGTTTCGCACAAAGACTGTTGTGGTGGGGCGTCGGGCTTGAAACGTCACGTGCAACTCGGAATCGGGGGAACGGAGCTCTACTGTAAAATAGTGGACGGTGTGAGGGCGGCCCACCCTTCCCTGCAGGGCCCTGACCCCCGATGTTCAACGTATGACGCAGCCCACCGATCCCATGATGCCAGACGATCCGGATGGAATGCCGGGTGAGCCCTCTCACGCCGATGGGTCAGTCGAGGAAACGCGCCACGTTGCGCCTTCAGCGACGACGGGTGGCACGCCCGCTGAGCAGTCTTTCGTGCGTCGACACTGGGGGAAATTGATACTGGCGGCGTTTATCGTGGCACCGTCACTCGTCTTCGCACTGTGGGCCGTCGTCGGACTCAACTACGTGTACTCGGATGGGACGCGCGCCGGGTTTGTGCAGAAAATTTCAAAGAAGGGATGGTTGTGCAAAACGTGGGAAGGAGAAATGGCCATCTCCACGATTCCGGGCAGCATGCCACAGCTGTTCATGTTCTCGGTACGCAACGATTCAGTGGCCGCGGAGATTGTCGCCACCAACGGTAAGCGCATTGTGATTGCGTATGAAGAAAAGCCGTGGACGCCTACCACGTGTTTTGGCGAAACGAAGCACTTTGTGACCGGTGTGCGTGTGGTGGGGGACGCGCCGGAGCCGGAGTGATGAGTTGCCTGCGAACTCGACGTTGTGGCAGGTGATACTATACCTAAGGGGGGGGTACGCATCTGCCTTGCGGTGGTCGAACGGGCAGCGTTTTTCACAGGCGATGTGCGGGAGTTGGATCCGATGGATCGTTTGCCGTGCACGAGGGTCTTTCAGTGCAGTTCGCTGGGCGCTAGCGCCCGACGAAACCGGTCGCTGCGGCACTTACGCCGATCAGCGGACCACGGCAACATGCACTGGCGCTCGGCGCCATCGACCTCACTTCTCAGGAGTACGATATGACCTCGCGATGCCTTCGGATGGCTGGCCTCGTTGGAGCGTTTGCACTGCTTCCAGCTTTGGCTGGCGCGCAGGATTCCAAGCCGATTTCGTTTGGCGTGATGGGTGGACTTTCTCTTCCGATCGGCGATCTCGCTGACGGCGTTGAGAGCGGGTACAACATCACTGGTAGCGTCTACATGCGCCCCGGCACCTCGAATCTGTCGTTCAGAGGGGACGTTGGGTTTGACAGCTTCTCGGGCAAGGGCAGTAGCAGCCTGGGCGGATACGATCTCAACGCGCTGTCGCTTACGGGCAATGTGCTTTTTCCACTCGGCACAAATGCCGGCGAAGGCAGCATTCGGCCGTATCTGATCGGCGGCGGTGGGCTGTATCGCCGCACCGTCAAGGGCACCGGTGTGGCGGAGGGCTTTGACTCGGAAGCCTCTAACGATCTCGGTGTCGCAGCTGGCGGCGGTTTTGAGTTCAAGCTCGCTGGCTTCTCTACGTTTGCTGAAGCGAGATTTGTGAACGTGTTTGGAGACGGCGCCAGCGCGCGTTGGATCCCGGTAACGTTCGGCATCCGATTCTAAGCTGCGCGTGCTCCGCTACCTGGTGGCACGCTACTAAGCGCCGCAGCGAGTGTGAGTTTGGTAAAACGGCCCGTCCCTGCGAGAGCGGTGGCGGGCCGTTTGTTTGCCGAATGCGCGCATAAGGCGGTATGCTCCTCGGTGGCGCGGGATACAAACGCCCCACGGTCGCGTTCAGTCGCAATGAACCACAGCGATTCTGATTCGGTATTGATTGTTGGCGCTGGCATCGCCGGCCTGGTCGCGGCCATCGAGTTACAGCGCGCCGGTCGATCCGTGCGCGTGCTTGAGGCGGCGCCGGAGGTGGGCGGACGCGTCCGCACAACCGTGCGCGATGGCTACCGGCTCGACCATGGGTTTCAGGTGCTGTTCACGGCGTATCCTGTGCTCAATCAGTATCTGGATCACGCGTCGTTGCAGCTGCGCCCATTCCTGCCTGCCGCGCAACTGGTTCGTGGCGATGGACGCCGCGCGCTCATTGGGGATGCACTGCGTGCACCATCGCTGCTGTGGCCATCACTTACCAATCATGTGATCCCGGTGACCGAGGTGTGGAGGCTGTTGCAGCTGCGCCGCTTCGCGACCGGGCTCACTGTTGACGAATGTTTCGCTGAACGCTTCGCGCAAATCTCCACGCGTGAGTTTCTGGAGCGACGCGGTTTTGGTGCGCGCACGATCAATGGATTCTTTGCGCCGTTCTACGGTGGGATCCTGCTCGATCGCAC
>JBGTOG010000118.1:0-4355 GCA_041742675.1 Gemmatimonadaceae bacterium
CAGCATCGTCACGCCCACCACGAGTCCGCCAGCAGCGAGCACCGGCCCGCCCACCTGTTGCGCAATGACAATGGCCGCCATGGCCTTGAGCGGCTGTACGGGCATCGGCAGCCGATACCAGAGCCCTGAAGCGATCTGGAGCGCGCCGAACACCAGAAACACTGTGGTGGGATCGAGCTGTGCGGCGAGGATGACGCCGACCAGGAGCGGCAGGTCTGTGCCCAGGTCGCCAAAGGCGCCGGCCAGCTCGGATCGATCGAATCGCAGCGGAGTACGTGACACGCGGGAAAGCTGGTGCGTCGCACAGGCATTCCGCTACGCTAGACTACAGTGGATCGCACTTGGCACCACGCTCGGCGTTCACTCGCCCTTCCGACCTCGCTCCATTTTGACTTCTTCCGCTATCCAGGCCCGTCACGTCATCAAGCGGTACGACGAACACGTGGCCGTACGCGACCTGTCACTTACCGTGCCTCGTGGCACGGTGTATGGGCTGCTCGGTCCCAACGGAGCCGGCAAGACCACGACCATCCGCATGCTCATGAACATCATCGCGCCGGACTCCGGCACGATCGAGGTGCTGGGCATGCCAAGTCACAGCAGCGCCATCAACGACCGCGTGGGCTACCTGCCCGAGGAGCGCGGCCTGTACCGCAAGATGCGAGTGCGCGATGTGCTGCACTTTCTCGGTCGGCTCAAGAGTGTGCCCAAGAGCGAGTTGCCAGCGCGCATTGACAAGTGGCTGGAGCGATTTCAACTGCGCGGACGTGGCGGCGAAGACTGGGGTGCAGCGCGTGTGGATGAACTCTCGCGCGGTATGCAGCAAAAGGTGCAGTTCATTGGCGCGCTGCTGCACGAGCCCGAACTGGTGATTCTGGACGAGCCATTCAGCGGACTCGATCCTGTGAATGCGCAGGCGCTCAAGGATACCGTCGTAGAAATCCGTCAGCAGGGGCGTACGGTGGTATTGAGCACGCACGTCATGGACAACGCCGAACGCATGTGTGATGCGGTGTGCATCATTGCGCGCGGTGAGAAGGTGCTCGACGGCGCGGTAAGCGAGGTACGCGAGGCCCATGCGGCGCGCATTGTGAATCTCACCTTTGAGTCGTCACCGACAGAGGCGGTAGGCGACGTGTTGCGCGATCCAACGCTCGTGGTGCGCGTGAATGATATGAACCGTGGAGTGGAGGTGGAGCTCAGTGAAAGCGGTGACGCGCAGGAGTTGCTCGCGCGTGTGATTGCCACTGGGGTGCGTCTGGAGCGCTTTGAAGTAGTGCGTCCATCACTGCACCGCATTTTCCTGGAGAAGGTGGGCGCGCATGATGTTGAAGCGGGGATGAGCGGTCATGGCTGAGTCGAAACTCGATACCATCGTAAAGCGCGAGTATCTGGAGCGCGTGAAATCCAAGTGGTTCATTATTGGCACGTTGCTCGGCCCGCTGTTCATGGGACTCATGCTGTTCCTGCCCGCGATCATGGGCGAGCGTGAACGCAAGAGTGAGAGCGGTACGATCCGTGTGGTTGACGCCACACCGGATTCCGTGGGCATGCTGGTGGTGCAGTCGCTGCGCGGTGGTGTGATGGGCGACAACTCGCGCGCTGAGTGGCGAATGGCTGGTCCCGGCGCGCAACTGCTCACCGCCGAGAACGAAGCCGTGCGCGATGTACTTACGGGGACAATCGTTGGTTACCTGCTGCTTGACGAAACGGGGCTTGGCAGCGGTCGTGTCAAGTATTCCGGACGCAATACCACCGCACTTGTGACCATGCAGCAGATCGAATCCGCTGTCACACGCGCTTCACTCGCCCGGCAACTTGAAGCCAGCGGCATCGAGGGAGATCGAAGCGAAGCACTGGCCTCCATGCGCGTGCGTGTGCAAACGGAACGCCTCAGCGCCAGCGGCCGCGGCGGATCAGGGCGCGTGAGCGTGCTCTTTGCGATTGGCGTCGCGGTCACGCTCTACCTCACCATCTTCATGCACGGATCAAACGTGATGCGCGGCGTGCTGGAGGAGAAGCAAACGCGTGTGGCGGAGGTGGTGTTGTCGAGTGTGCCGTCGGATACGCTGCTGTTCGGCAAGGTGCTTGGTATTGGTGCGGTGGGGTTCACACAACTCATCGTGTGGACGATTCTCTCCACCGGCATACTGGCGATTCGTCAGCCGCTGCTGGCGCTCATCAATGTGCGCAGTGAGGCATTTGCTTTGCCCGAACTGTCGTTGGCGCTTGCGGTGCTGATTGTGCTGAGTTTTGTTTTGGGTTTTCTGTTTTACGCGGCGCTGTTCGCGGCTGTGGGCGCGATCGTAAATACGGAGCAGGACGCGCAACAGGCGCAGTTGCCCGTTGTGCTGTTGCTCGTAATGAGTTTGGCCATGGTGCAAGGCATCATTACCAATCCCGAGGGCGGACTGGCCACGCTGATGACACTGCTACCGTTTTCGTCACCGATCATTCTGCCAATTCGCCTTAGCCTGACCACCGTGCCACAAAGCGAATCGATTGCGTCGCTGGTGATTCTGCTGTTGTCGTCGATACTGGCGACGTTTGTGGCGTCTCGACTTTACCGCACCGGGGTGCTCATGTACGGCAAGCGACCAACGCTGCGTGAAGCGTGGCGCTGGATGCGGACGAAGTAGCGAAATGGGTGCGCCGCAGCTTGCTACGAGCGGCGAGCGGCGAGCGGCGAGCGCGCAGCTTAGGGCGCGCGCAGCCGTACGACGGTGGTATCGGTTGCGACCACCGTGATCCGTCGGCGCTGCGGAACGGTAGTACCGGGCAGCAAGATGTCCACATCATGCGGACCGGGCGTTGCGGTCACGATCGTAGGCGTGCCGGAGAGCAGCACACCATCCAGATACACGCGACTACCGCGCGGCACGTCGAGTCGAATGGTACCACCGCGCGCCAGGTCGGCTGACGCAGCCGCGCGTTCTCCGGTGAGTGGTGCACTGGTGCCAGTTACGGCGCGCACAATGGTTGAGACGGCGCCGCTGATCGCTTCGCCTACGCGAGCTGACCCGGATGATGAATCCGGAAGCGGATTGTTCGGGACAATTGTTGACGGAGACCGAGCGACGTCCGTCAGGCTGCCGGTAGCGCCTGTTCCGTTCGCACTCATGACCCGTGGCCCGGTTCCCGGTGCATCGCCTCCACCGTCCGACGGTGCGACTGTGCCAGACGAGCTGGTACGAATGCTTGACACCTCTGGATCAACCGTGAGACGCTCCGGTCCACCTCCACCCACTCGCTCACGTTCGGTGACAGTGCCGCCGCGCTGGCGAGAGCCGAACGCATCACCCCCGGACGGTCGTGAGGAAGCGCCTCCCTCAAGTATCGTTTCCACCGAGCCGAGACCGGGCAGTCGCTCAGTCACCGACTCGGCAATCTGGCTCGGAGTGGAGGGTGTGCGCGCAACAACGATGGCCGCGGCGATCGCCGTCACTGCCAGTGCGGTGAAACCGACACCGCGTGTGGTGATTCGCTGGCGGAAGCGATGCAGCGGGAGGTGGATAGTGCGCAGCGATTGCACGGGCTCCACGTGCCCCTGTAGCGCTTCCACGAACGCTGTGCACGAGGAGAACCGCGCTGAGGGCGTGGCGGCGAGGGCACGCTGGAACACGGCGTACATACCGCGTGATCCACCGCGAAACAGGGTGAGGTGCGGATCGACGACGACCGGCTCGAATGCAACGATACCCTCCACATCGGAGACGGCATTGCGAGGCGTTCCTGTGAACAGCTCGAGCGCGATCACCGCGAGTGCATACTGATCACTGGCTGGCGATGGCGATGCACCACGCCAGACTTCGGGCGCGTGATACGCGGCGGCAATGGGAGGCATGGGTACGAGACCGTCCAGCACATGCGCGAGCCCCACATCCGGCAGATGCACGACCTCGGCGGACTGCCACCACAAGGACCCGAGACCGAGTGCGCCGTGGACAATGTTGCGCACATGCAGCGCATCAAGTGTGCGGGCCAGAGATAGCAGCACTTCGATAACCTGCTGCGAGGTTGGCACCGCGGGTAGCCCATCGGATCCGACGCGCCACGGAATGTTCCCGTAGGCGATACGCGGCACTCCGTCCGGCAGTCGCAGAGGGACAGGTACATCAGTTCCCTCGATATTCAGGGCGTGCATCGCAGCGGTCCATCGCTCAAGCTGCGCCCACGCGTCCTCGGGTGTAGTGACGCCCGGAAACGCCACGATGACTGCCGCTTTCGCGTCAGGCGTTCGCGCGACCATCCACTGGCCGGGTGCGACTGCGGTGAGGGCAGTGCCTAGGGGGAGCATGAGAGCGAATCGAGGCGGTCCGTCATTTGTGCTCCGTCGTCGGATCACAAGCCGCGGA
>JBGTOG010000138.1:0-6490 GCA_041742675.1 Gemmatimonadaceae bacterium
CGATGCACCGCACGCTCGACGTGCGACGGGACCGTGTCGCGGACCGTCGACAGCGGCGTGGGTGAGGCGCTGATGACCTTCGCGATCACGGCCTGCACGGTGGGTCCGGTGTGCGGCGGCTCGCCAGCCAGCATCTCGTACAGCACGCACCCCAGGGCAAAGATGTCGGTGCGATGGTCGATGGCATCCCCCGACGCCTGTTCGGGGCTCATGTAAGCCGGGGTGCCGATCGCCACGCCGGTCGCCGTGAGGCGGTCACCGCCGGCGGCCGAAACAGCCTGCGCGATCCCGAAGTCCGCGACGTACACGCGGCCTTCCCTGAGCAGGATGTTGTCTGGCTTGACGTCCCGATGCACGATGCCGTGCCGGTGCGCGGAGTCGAGCGCTTCGCCGACTTCCTCCGCAATGGACAGGGCGTCCTCCATGGAGAGCTGTCGGTCGCGATCGAGCCGTTCCCGAAGCGACTCCCCTTCGACGAACGGCATCACGTAGAAGAACAGCCCTGCCGCCTCGCCCGAATCGAGGACCGGGAGAATGTGCGGATGCGTGAGGCCAGCGGTGATCTCGATCTCACGCACAAACCGATCGTGTCCAAGTGCCGCGGCCAGCTCTGGCCGGAGCACCTTGAGGGCGACCTTGCGCTTGTGCTTGAGGTCCGTGGCCAGGTACACCGTGGCCATACCGCCAGCGCCGAGCTCGCGTTCGATGCGATAGCGGTCCTGCAGCGCCGAGACGAGAAGCTCCGGCAGAAGGTTCGTCGTCATCTCGGCGTTCTTGCCTTGAGTTCAGCCGCAGGAGAGAAAGTGCAATGGGGGTCGGTCGAGTATACGACGCGATTACTGACCGCGCGAGCACTGACGATCGGGCGGCGGCGTATCGCGCGGCCGCGGTAGGCGGCGCATCGATCGCCACGCTTCTGCGACGTGCTGCTGCTCACGCGCGTCGACAAGCCGGCCCTGCTTCGTCGTCTCTTCGAACTCGCCTGCCGCTATTCGGGGCAGATCCTGAGTTACACCAGGATGCTGGGCCAGCTCCAGGACGCCGGCAATACGACCACCCTCGCCCACTATCTCGAACTGCTGGCCGGTGGCCGGTCGCACACTCACCGCCATCGAGGTGAAGAGCGGACGCGCCCCGCAGGCGCATGCGGGGACGGCGGCCTTTGTGCAGGCCTTTCAACCAACACGGACGTTGATGGTGGGAGGCGATGGAATCACCCTCGAGGAGTTTCTGATGAAGCCTGTGACGCATTGGATCGAAGCGCTGTCGTGACCGAACACCGAGGTGCTGCGTTTCGTCAGATTTGCATTTGCTATATGGTCCGTGAACGGTCGATATCACGTTTGGGAAGGCACATAGATGGCGAGAATACGCGGAGGACAGCCTCAAGCTCGGCCCGTCGTGATCGGAGAAGATGAGCTGTACCCGATCGTCGCGCGGCGCGTGTTCACGTCGTTTCCATGGGGGGCGGCTACGGCTACGACTGTCTGTTGCGGTCAGAGACGACTCTCCTGCTTGGCGCCCGACGACGGTAGATTGCGTACATGCCCAACGCCCGCCGAAACATGACCGTTCGTGTGGTGTCGCTTCGCAGTTCGGAAGCGAGTGACTGCCGTGTGTCCGGCACGCCATCCGAGCGCGTGGCATTGGTGGGCGTGCTCAGCGCCGATCTGTGGGCTCGTACACAACAGCCCTTGCCCTCGTATGCGCGCGCCGCGATGCCGGTGCGTGTGATAACGCGTCAGACGAAACACCGGTAGCCGGGCGTGGTTGAGGACTTCCGGGATCTGCTCGCCGAGCTGTGTCGCGCCGAGGCGCGTTTTATGGTCGTGGGAGCGCATGCGCTCGCTGCCCATGGTGTGCCGCGAGCGACGGTAGATCTCGACGTATGGATCGACGCTTCACCGGAGAACGCCTCGCGCGTCTGGGCGGCGCTGGCTGCCTTCGGCGCGCCACTTGAAGCACTCGACATCACGCAAGCCGACTTCACGAGGCCCGATACCGTCGCGCAGTTCGGCCTCCCGCCGTGGCGGATCGATATTCTCACCGGCATCAGCGGCGTGACCTTTCACGAAGCGTGGCCTGAGCGGATCGAGGCCCAGTTCGATGACGTGCTGGTCCCGTTCATCGGCATCGCGGCGCTCATCCGCAACAAGCGGGCGAGTGGGCGCCTCAAGGATCTCGCCGATATCGAGTCGCTCGGCGGGGACTGACGGGTAATCGAATCGAGGCAGACATGGACCCACGCACCATCCTTCCGCATCGATATCAGTTCCTGCTGCTGGATACGATCGACGAGGTGCACAGCGGCAAGAGCGCGCGCGGCACCAAGGTCGTGACTGGCTCCGAATGGCTGGTGATCGGCACCACCGGCACCCACACGCTGCGTGCGATGCCGCATCTGCTAATCGTCGAAGCGTTGGCGCAGCGCCGGCGGACCCGAGTCTTTGAAGCCGGTTGTGGTCACCGGGAGTGGGCAGTCCAAGCCTTGTCCTGCCGTATCACGCGTGATACATTCTCCTGATGGAAAACGTGTCAGTTCGTGAGTTGCGCAACCACGGTGGTCGGGTGCTGCAGCGCGTCGCCGACGGCGAGACGCTTACGGTCACGATGGACGGCCATCCGATTGCCGAGCTGCGTCCTGTCGCAGGGCGAGCCCTGCCAGCCGCCACGCTGCTCAAGCGGTGGTCAAAGCTGCCGCCGGTGGACGCGCAGCAATTCCGCGCCGATCTCGATCGGGTGATGGATTCGTCGTTGTGATCGATCGCGTGCGGCACGCACGAGGAGTGCTCGACACGAGCACCGTGATTCAGCTCAATCGGCTCGATGATCCGGGCCTGCTTCCAGACGAACCACTGATCACGGCCATCACGTTGGCGGAGCTGACGGTCGGCCCGTTGGTCGCAACATCGGATCAGGAACGCGCGGCCAGGCAGGCGCATCTCCAGCAAGCCGAATCAGACTTTGATGCCCTGCCGTTTGATGCCTCGGCGGCGCGCGCCTTCGGGCGTGTGGCGGCATCACTTCGGCAGTCCGGTCGCAAACCGGCCGCCCGTTCCTATGACGCGATGATTGCCGCTACAGCGCTTGCGCACGCCTTCCCGGTCTACACATGCAATCCCGGAGACTTCAGCGGCATCGACGGCCTTGAGGTCATCGCAGTCCCGTTGCCCGCACCGTGAGCACCCGGGTCTCGTTGTCAGCATGTATCAGCGCAAGGAGGCGACGCGGCATTACGGTGAGGGCAGGCACACATGCATCGCTTCACTTGACCGCCGCCGACGCGGAGCCGGAGGCGGAGTTTGTCCGGTTACTCGGGGCGGGGTAGGGTGTCCATCTCCAGGCGCTCGAACTGCGGATGCTCGAAGATCGCGGCCCGAACGTCAGTCGTATCACCCAGCGCATCGCTGATCTGTCCGGCGAAGCGTGCCACGAGCTGATTCATTGCATGTACCTCGGACACGAGTCTGGATACATCCCGGGTTTCCCAGTAGTGCGTTTCGTCGCGCACCACCACGTCGAAGCCGAGAGATATGGCGTGGTCGAGTACACGTACGAGTGCGGTGTGGCACGCAATCAGGTGCGCGTCGCTGACCGTGGAGGCGTACTGGGTCTTGCAGCTGCAGTGCCAGAACCAGTCGGCCGGCGTTCCATCGGGCGAGAGGCGGCGCAGTAAACCGAACGTGGCCGTCTCACACCCTTGGCCAGGCTGCAAGAGGAACCCCAGTGCTGTGGAGACATCGCCGACGAGCGGCGCGTCGCTCGCATCGCTCGCATCGCCGGCATCGTCCGCGTCTTCCGCATCGCCCTCCTCGTTCGCATCGTACGGCGTGGCGATGAGCTCAGCCCATAGGCGCAGCGCAGCGCGCAGCGTCGCGTGCTCGCGTTCGTCGACGCTATCGCCGTCGAGTTCAGTCAGCAACGGGGAGACATCAGCGAACGGCAGCGATTGCGCAAACGCGTGAAGCGCGGCGAGCGAGACGATGACCGACTCGCGTGTCGCGGGCGCGGGGAGACGAAGTTCGAAATTGAGATGGAGTCCGATTGGGCCCGCCTGTGAGTGATGCCGCACGATATCGTACCAAGGCGAAAAGTGCGGTACCAAAACGCTGCAGCGTGGGAAAGAACGCTTCCTACGCCCCACGCACCCCACCAAACCTCACCGCTTCCCCAGCGTCGCCCGATACGCGTTGATCGCGTCCACCGTAAGCCGCGTACGCAGCTCCGCCACCTTGCGCCCGATGTCCTGCAACCACTCGAGCGACTCGAACTTCACCCCGTTGATCTCCGCTTCGCCGGCCTTCACGCGCTGCGGATAGCGGATCGATACCGGGTCCACGAGCGACATCGTCGCGTCGATCGCGAGCTCTTCATGCAGGCCACTACTGCCGGTGCTTGCGCCGATTCGGATCTGCTCGGGGATCTTGAGTTCGTTCTGAATGAACGGCTGCACGTGCGACACATGGTTGTAATACTCGGCGACATGCTTAAACACGACGCCCGCCGAATCGCCCGCGTACAGCGCGGTGAGTGAATCGGCGGCGAAGCGCATGCCGGCGGTGTTCCCGCCGCTGTCGCCGAGGTAGTAGATCTCCTTGAAGCCCATGCTGCGCAGAAAATTGCCGATGTCGAAGAGCAGCATGCGGTACGTGGCCTGCGAGATCATCGGCCCTGCACGACCGGGCGTGATGTTGCGCCCCACGTTCCCAGGCTCGAGCGTCACGAGCGGCGCGACGAGCGTCTTGCCCAACCGCCGCGCGATCATCTCACCGTGCAGCCGGTTGTTGATGTTGTGTTTGTCGAGCACGAGGTTCGCGCTGTTGTCCTCCACGCCGCCTGTCAGCACGAGCGCGGTGGTGTAACCATCGCGGATCATGTCGCGCAGCTCGGGCTGCGTCAGCTGCTCGATCCACACCGTGTTGACACCCTCGATCGTGCGCGGAGCATTCGCGGGGCGACGCGGCGGTCGTTGCTCGATAGCGCCGGTTGGAGGTTGCTGCGCGGAAGCAGGTGAGGTGACGGAGGAGGCGCCGAGCGCCAGGAGCGAAAGCAGGAGCAGGGACGCGCGCATCGAAGTCTCCAGACAGCGGTGGCGACCGAGAGTGGTCGTCAATGGTGGGGGGCGGTCACAACCTACGCGCCTCACCAGCACCTCGCTGCGCAGCCGACCTCCGCCAGCAGTATTTTTTCGCGGTGCACTCACGCCCTCCGGAGATCCCCTCGATGTTTGGCACCACGTCTGCCCGTTCCCTCGCACGCACCGCGCTGCTGTTTCTGCTGACCGTTGTCGCGGCACCTGCCGCGGCGCAAGGCGCGCCCTCCTTCTACGAACCCGGCATCTCTCCGGACGGGCGCGAGATTGCGTTCGTATCAGGCGGCGACATCTGGACCGTGCCCGCGACCGGCGGCGCGGCGCGGCTGCTCATTGCGCACTCGGCGCACGAATCACGGCCGCTGTATTCGCCCGATGGTTCGATGCTCGCGTTCAACTCCAATCGGAACGGCGGGCTCGATGTGTACATCATCGACCTCGCCAGCGGCGCGGTGCGTCGCTTGACGAACGAGTCCGGAAACGAAGAGTTGAGCGGCTGGTCGGCCGACTCGCGCTGGATCTATTTCGCGTCCAACGGCGAAGATGTGGGCGGCATGAGCGACGTGTACCGCGTCCGCGCCTCCGGTGGTACGCCGATGGCCGTGGCCGCCGATCGTTATGAAGGCGAGTTCTTTGCCGCGCCATCGCGCGATGAACCGGGACTGCTCGCGATCTCGACACGCGCCCGTATGGCGCAGAGTCAGTGGTGGCGGAACGGTCACTCGCACATTGACGAAGCCGAACTCTGGACTGTGCGCACCGCGCAGCGCTCGGGGGAGCGGCCCACATATACGAAGATCAGCACCGGCGGCAAGAACCTGTGGCCGATGTGGGGCGCAGGCGGCGCGCTCGTGTTCATGTCGGATCGCTCGGGATCGGAAAACCTCTGGACCGTGTCCACACGCGGCGGTGACGCGCGGCAGCTTACAAAGTTCAGCAACGGCCGCGTGCTGTGGCCAAGCATCAGCACGGACGGTCGCACCGTGGCGTTCGAGCGCGACTTCGGTATCTGGACGCTCGATGTCGAAAGCGGTGCTGCGAAACGTGTGGACATTCGGCTGGTCGGCAACATCGAGGGCCCCGCACGCGAGCCGCGTAGCGCCACGCAGGGGTGGAGCAGCATCACCGTTTCGCCCGACGGCCGGAAGTGGGCGTTCATCTCCGGCGGCGATGTGTGGGCAACCACCATGGAGGGCGGTGTGCCCGCGACGCGTGTGACCGAGACGTCCGCAGCCGAAGGCGACATCGTGTGGACCGCGGACTCGCGGCAGGTGGTGTACACCTCGTGGCGCACCGGAACACCGAAGTTGTACGCGTACAACTTTACGACATCCGAAGAACGGCCGCTTACGACAGGCGACGGCCGCGATGCGGCGCCGGCGTTCTCTCCCGACGGTC
>JBGTOG010000167.1:0-2579 GCA_041742675.1 Gemmatimonadaceae bacterium
CGTGAACGGGCCAACCGCAGAGCGGCCGGTGGTCCCGTTGTCGCTCCTGGCACATCGGGTCGGCCGTAGCGCGTCTGGCTCGATGGTCGCAGGCGCGTTGGGTCACTGCGTTGGAGTTCATTGCAGCGGGGCTGGCTCCGCGACTGCAACTGCAACTGCAACTGCAACCGCAACTGCATTTACCGCAGAGAACACAGAGAACGCAGAGGACTGCACGCGATGAGCGCGAGCAGATGATTGTTACTCATATCTTTAAATAGCTTGGTGGGTACGGTGCGGAGTCTTCGCCCGACGCGTACTGGCCTGCATTTGAAGACCCAGCGCACAATGGCATTCATGTCCATTGCTGACGCTGTTGCCGTTCTCTGCGTACTCTGCTCCCTCTGTGGTAATGCTGTTGCAGTTGCTGTGGCGGTTCCCCAAGCGCCCACGCCTCTGTGGTCCAAAGGAGTGGCTGACTCTCTCAGGCTGCGCCGCTACGCACCCTGGGCGAAGAACCTAGACCGCGCTGTCCTGTTTCAGGAATCGCACCGCTGATTGCATGCGGTCGAGCGAGCGCTCGCGACCCAGATAGAGCAGCACATCGAAAATACCAGGGCTCGCGGTCAGTCCGGTAAGCGCGACACGCAGCGGTTGAAAAATCTTGCCGCCGGAAATGCCGAGTTCCTCGGCGAGATTTCTGAGCGCCGTTTCCATCGAGGCCGTGTCCCACGCGGGGAGATCGGCGAGACGTTCGCGCGTGGCCATAAGGATCTGGGCGCTCGCGTCCGCATCCCGCCACTGCTTGGAGACGGCGTCGGCATCGTAGGTGATGTCTTCGCTGAAGTACGGCGTGGCCTGCAGCGCGATGTCGTCTACTGTGCGCGCCCGCACGCGCAGCAAATCAACCAGTCCGCGAAACCACTCGTCGCGCGCGTGCAGTTCCTCGCGCGTGGACACACCGAGCCGCTCGAACGCGGGATACACGTGCGGCATGATCGTCTCGAGTGGCAGCATGGAAAGATGTTGTCCGTTCATCCAATCAAGCTTCTGCGGATCAAAAACCGCCGCTTTCTTTTGCAGCCCGTCGAGTGAAAACTTGTCGAGCAGCACATCAAGCGTCATGACTTCCGTGTCATCCCCAGGCGACCAGCCGAGCAGCGCGAGAAAGTTGATCATCGTGCTCGGCAGCAAGCCCTGATGCTGATAATCGCCCACGGCCGTCGCACCGTGCCGCTTGCTCAGTTTCTTGCCATCGGTGCCATGAATCATGGGCACGTGCGCGAACTCCGGGACCGGAGCACCGAGTGCACGGTAGAGCAGAATCTGCTTGGGTGTGTTGGAGATGTGATCGTCGCCGCGCATCACCATGGTGATGCCCATGGCGATGTCATCCGAGACCACGGCCAGATTATACACCGGTGTGCGATCCGACCGCAGGATCACGAAGTCTTCGATGTCCTTGTTCGGGAACGCAATGCGTTCGTGCACCGCGTCATGCCATTCCGTGACGCCATCCGGCACACGAAAGCGCACGGCAAACGTTTCCCCAGCCGCGAGGCGTCGGGCTTCTTCCTCTGCGGGCAGCTCGGCGGTGCGTCGATCAAAACGAAACGGTGACTTGCTGGCCGCTGCTTCCTCGCGCATGCGCTCCAGCTCGGCCGCCGGCGTGAAGTCGCGATACGCGGCGCCCGACGCCAGCAGCGCGGCTACGTCCGTCTGGTGACGCGCCAGGTTACTCCCCTGAAAGACGACTTCCTCGTCGTAGTCGAGGCCGAGCCAGGCGAGGCCATCAAAGATGGCGCGCGTGCTCTCGTCGGTGCTGCGCTGGCGGTCGGTGTCTTCGATGCGCAGCAGCATCTTGCCACCGTACTTGCGCGCGTAGAGCCAGTTGAAGAGGGCCGTGCGGGCGCCACCGACATGCAGAAAGCCGGTTGGCGAGGGTGCGAATCGAACACGCGGTGGCGCAATGTCTGGCGATGAAGCCAGCGCAGCAGCCGAAGCAACAGAGTTGGTCATGAAAACCCGGGCACGCCCGGCGGAAGGCAGAAGTCGATGACAGTCATCATGAAACACAACGCGGGCCCACCGTGGTAAGCGGCAGGCCCGCGCAGCGGAGAGGGCGGGATTCGAACCCGCGATAGAGTGTTACCCCTATGCCGGTTTAGCAAACCGGTGCCTTCAGCCTCTCGGCCACCCCTCCTGATCGGTGCACAACAACAAACCGCTGCGAAACCGGCCAACCTTCAATCTGCCGACGCGCGGGGCTGCGGTCAACTGCGCAGAGCGCGGCCGTTCGTCGCGCCGCAGCGCGAGGTTCGATCGTTCCGACACTCTCACGCCACTCTTGCCGAGGGCCCTCACGCCACTCTTGCTGAACGCGCTCACGCCACCAGTGCCGAACGCCCGAACGCCACCATTGCCGAACGCCCTAACGCCACCCTTGCCCGACGCCAAGCAGCACGGCGAGTTCGACGCCCACGAATGCGCCGTGTGCAATGATGGCCAGTCCCAGTCCGCGGCCACGCTTTCCGCGAATCACCAGTGCACCAAGCGCGCCACCGAGTAGCGTGGCGATCGCCGCGTGGCGCAGCGCTGCA
>JBGTOG010000180.1:0-2066 GCA_041742675.1 Gemmatimonadaceae bacterium
AACGAACGCGCGCTCGATGAACTGGTCACCGTGGTTGAGCACCTTGGACGACGCAAAGATGTCGTCGCGGTCATCTTCACCGGCGACGGCACATCATCGTTCGTGGCCGGTGCAGACATCAGGCAGCTGCTCGAAGACGTGCACACGGTTGAAGAAGCCGTCACGTTACCGAACGTCGCGCACCTCGCCTTCCGCACCATTGAGCGCATGGACAAACCGTGCATCGCCGCGATCAACGGCGTGGCACTCGGCGGCGGCATGGAGTTCGCCCTCGCATGTCACGTACGACTCGCGGAGCGCACAGCACTTTTCGGACAGCCCGAGATTCGGCTCAACCTGCTGCCAGGTTACGGCGGCACGCAGCGCCTGACACGGTTGCTTGCGGACCGCGACGGCGTCGATGGTGTGGTGAACGCCATAGAGATGCTGGTTGGCGGACGCACCATCGAGGCGTCTGATGCGGAAGCAATTGGCCTCGTCGATCACCTCGTTGATGACGCGCAGGATGTGGTCGCACACGCCTCGGCGATGGTGCGGGAATACGTGAAGGATCGTGAACACAGCGCGCTCGGCAAGCAGTTCCGCGCTGTTCAGGAGCGACGTGCCGCCTGGGAGCAGCCGGCCGCTATGCAGCTTGATCAAGCTCTGTCACAAGCACCTGTCACGCGACTGCTGGCGCAGGCCGACGCCGTCGGCCGAAGCACACCCGCCGCGCGCGTCCTCGAAGCCGTGCGCACAGGATGGACTGAAGGACTCGCTGCCGGACTCGTGCGCGAGGCGCGGCTCTTCGCGGAAGCGGTTGTAGATCCCGACGCTGGCAAGGCTGGTATTCGTGCCTTCTTTGATCGCGCCAGTGCGCCGCTTCCAGTGCGTCGTGATGCCATCGTTGATGCAGCACGTGAACGCGAGTTGGCTGCACAGGGTGAACTGCTCCCGGTCGGCACACCATTCTTCCCCGGACTCACACCGTTGCCGTCGTGGCAGTACGGGCTTGGCGTGATCAAGGACCCTGCCACTGGTGCACCGCATCACGGTGAACCCAAGGATGTCGAGCAGCAGGTCATTGTCCCGGTAGAAACTCCGGGTCCCAACGATGTGCTGCTGTACGTGCTCGCCTCCGAAGTGAACTTCAATGACATCTGGGCGATCACCGGTATTCCGGTGTCGCCGTTTGATTCGCACGACCGTGATGTGCAGGTCACTGGTTCTGGTGGTGTCGGCCTCGTGGTCGCGGTTGGCGATGCTGTCAAGGCAGACGGACGCACGCGCGTTGGTGAACTGGTCACGATCTACTCGGGGCAGAGCGCACTGCTCTCGCCACTCGCTGGACGTGATCCGATGTCGGCCGAGTTCCGCATTCAGGGCTACGAAACGTTCGAAGGCAGTCATCAGCAGTTTCTGCTCGTGCAGGCACCGCAGTGTCATCCGCTGCCACCCGATGTCACGCTCGAAGCGGCCGGTTCGTACATCCTGAATCTTGGCACCGTTGTGCGTGCGCTCTTCACCACGCTGCAGATTCAGGGCGGTCGCACCATGTACGTGGAAGGCGCCGCCACTGGTACCGGCTTGGAAGCGCTCAAGACGTCAGTCGCCGCCGGTGTGCGCGTGACCGGACTCGTCTCCAGCGACGAACGCGCGCGTGTGGTCACGGGCTACGGTGCGGTGGGCGCGATCAATCGCAAAGCAAAGGGCATCGCCGACTGCTTCACCCTGGTACCGGGTGATGCTGCGGGCATCGCCGAGTGGGAAGCCGCAGGTGAAGCATTGCTTGACGCGTTCCGCGCGCAACACGATGGACGCCTGGCCGACTACGTGATCTCGCACGCCGGTGAAACGTCGTTCCCTCGCAGTGTGCAACTGCTGGCTGACGGCGGATCACTCGCATTCTACGGGGCGTCCACGGGCTATCACTTCACTTTCGCTGGCAAGCGCGGTTCCGTGCCGGTTGAGACGATGTTGCAGCGCGCCAATCTGCGCGCCGGCGAAGCGGTCCTTGTGTACTACGGACCGGGACTCGATCCCGAGGCGCTGGTAGATCCCGTGGGCATCGAAGCCATCGAAGCCGC
>JBGTOG010000223.1:0-19324 GCA_041742675.1 Gemmatimonadaceae bacterium
CGAGAGCAGCATCAGCGCGACGAGCAGGGCAGGCACGGCACGAGACAACGGAGACGAGGCAGTGAACACTGGCGAGGGGGCTTGAGAAAGCTCGGCGGGCTGCGATCGGCGGTTACTCGGTCGCGGGCGGGTCACGACGTGGACGCACCCTCGCGGGGCGCCTCGACAGTACATTACCATGGAATATGACGATGCACCCCGGATCCGGGTTGCAAATCGCTTCGCCCAACTCGACGCTCCAGGTTTCCTGCCATGAATACAGTGCACTTTGCTCGCTTCGCTGTCGCGATTCTGTCGGTCTCGCTGTTTGCGACGGCCGATCTCGCGGCCCAGGCCACTTACCGCGTTGCCCCCAGCGGCCGCGCGACATCAACGGTGGTGTTCAACGCGGTGGTTCCGCAGGGGACGCCGCCGGCGCAGCGGCCGGCTCCGCTCACCGTGAAGGTGGATTACGGCCAACCGCATGCGCGCGGACGCGCCGTGGCCGGCGGACTGATTCCGCATGGCACCGTGTGGCGGCTCGGCGCAAACGAAGCCACCGCGTTCACGACCACCGCAGATCTCGAAATCGGCGGCATGGCCGTGCCCAAGGGTGAGTACACACTCTTTGCGCTGGCCACGGCCAACACCATGCACCTTATCGTGAGCAAGAAGACGGGCCAGTGGGGCACGCAGTATGATGCCGCCGAGGATCTGGTGCGCATTCCCATGACCATGATGCCGCGCACCGAACCGCTGACGGGGCTGCAGATTACGTTGGAACCGGGTGCCGCTGATGCGCCCCTGTCCGCGATTTTGCGTGTGCAGTGGGGCACGGTCGATGCGATGGTGCCGCTCGTCGTCAAGCCTTGATCATGTAGATGAGGCGCCCGGGTGCTGCCGCTGGTGTGCAGCGCCCGGGCGCATGTTGTTTGGCAGGTGAACGCGTGATGCGGAGTTGCCGGACGTCCGCTGTACCTATCGGTTGTTTCTGCGCGACGCGACGAGCGCGGCGCGTGACTTCATAGCAGAGATTCTTCACACCATGACCACCCGTTTGCACGCGCTGCGCGACGCTGGAACCGCGCCCTGGCTGGACTTCATTGAGCGCACCATGCTCCACGATGGCGAACTCGCGCGCCGCATTCGCGACGACGCGCTGATGGGCATGACGTCGAATCCAACCATCTTCGAGAAGGCCCTCGCCGACGGCACGGCCTATGACGCGGAGCTGGCTTCCCTTCCCGCACACCACTCGGCGCGTGATTGTTTCGAGCAGTTGGCCACCACGGACGTTCAGCACGCGTGTGATGCCTTTGCCGGCGTGTACGCGGAGACCAATGGCGGCGACGGCTACGTCTCGCTCGAGGTCGGTCCCGATCTGGCGCATGATGCCGAGGGCACGGTTGCTGAGGCACATCGCCTGTGGAAGGCGGTCAATCGCCCGAACTTGATGATCAAGGTGCCCGGCACGCCCGAAGGCGCGGCGGCCGTGCGCACCCTGATCGCCGATGGTTTGAATGTGAATGTCACGTTGCTGTTCAGCATCGATGCGCACGCGCGAGTGATCGAAGCGTATCTGGCGGGACTTGAAGCGCGTGTGGCCGCGACGCAGCCCGTTGATCGCATCGCGTCAGTGGCCAGCTTTTTTGTCAGCCGAGTCGATGGTGCGGTCGATGCGATGCTGAACGCACGGCTCGCCACTGCCGCACCGGAGGAGCGCGAGGCGCTGCCGTCGTTGCTCGGCAAGACGGCAATCGCCAACGCGAAGCTGGCGTACCGCCTGTTCGCGGAGCGATTCAGCGGAAGCCGATGGGAGGCGCTCGCGCAGCATGGCGCGCGCGTGCAGCGTCCGCTGTGGGCCAGCACCAGCACCAAGAATCCCGCGTACCGCGATGTGGTCTACGTTGAAGCGCTGATCGGACCGGACTCCGTGAACACCTTGCCGCCGGCTACGCTCGAAGCGTTTCGCGATCATGGTGATGTGGCGCGCACCGTCGACGCTGATGTCGCCGAGGCCGACGCGCACATGTCGACGTTGGCGGCGCACGGAATTGATATCGATGGTGTGACGGATCGGCTGCTCACCGATGGGCTGGCGTCTTTTGCGCAGTCGTTCGACACGCTGCTTGCGGGCCTCACCGCTAAACGCACGCAGCTGGTCGGCGCAGGGGATGCCCGATGACGGACGAGGTGATCAGCATTCCGCGCACCGGTCCGGAAGCCGCCAACCGCGCCCATGCAGACACGACGACCTGGTCGGTGTCCAAAGCGCGACGCATCTTCCCGCGTACCAAGATTGTGGGAACGCTTGGTCCAAGCAGCAACACGCCCGACACGATTCGTGATCTGATTCAGTCCGGCCTTGACGTTGCACGAATCAACTTCTCACACGGCACACACGAGCAGCACGCCCGTACGATTGGGGATGTGCGACGGGTTGCCGCGGAGCTGGGGCGTGCCGTGGCGATTCTTGGCGACCTGCAAGGACCCCGCATTCGCATCGGAACGCTCCCGGAGCCGATCGAACTGGTGGAAGATCAGGAAATCGTCCTCGCGCCCGATAACACTGCCACCGGCAATCAGATTCCGGTGACGTATCACCTGCTCGCGCAGGACGTCTCACCCGGCAAGCGTATCCTCATCAACGATGGACTGATCGAAGTATCCGTGATGAGCGTGGTGGGGACGTCGGTGCACTGCCGCGTCATGCACGGCGGGATGCTCAGCAGCAACAAGGGCATGAACCTGCCAGGCGTGCATGTTTCGGCGCCTTCGCTCACCGAAAAGGATCGTGCGGATCTGGCATTCGCGGTGGATCATGATCTTGACGCTATTGCACTGAGCTTCGTGCGTGTGGCCGCCGACATCACGGAGTTGCGCGCGCTCGTGCCCAAGCACATGATCATCGTCGCGAAAATCGAGAAGGATGTGGCGCTTCAGAACATCGAAGAGATCTTGAGCGCCACCGATGCGGTGATGGTGGCGCGCGGCGATCTGGGTGTGGAGCTGCCATTTGAAGAGGTGCCGATTGCGCAGAAGCGCATCATCGCGCTTGCAAACCGCATGGGTCGACCCGTGATCACGGCCACGCAGATGCTGGAGTCCATGATCACGCAGCCACGGCCGACACGTGCCGAAGCGAGCGACGTGGCCAACGCCATCCTCGATGGCACCGATGCGGTGATGCTGTCCGCGGAAACGGCGGCCGGCCAGTATCCGCGTCTCGCGGTAGAGGCCATGCGCCGGATCATTCTGGAAATCGAATCGAGTCCGCGCCCGCCGTACGCACAGCGCATCGAACATCGATTTGAGGGCGCGGTGAACACGGAAGAAGCGATCGCTGCCGCTACGACGGCGGCAGTGCGCATGCTGCACGCGCCGCTGGTGGTGGTCTTCACCAAGAGTGGTTTCAGCGCACGCATTGTCTCTTCGCATCGTCCCGCGGTGCCGATTCTTGCACTCACCGATGAGCCGCGTGTGTGTCGACAGCTGTCGCTGGTGTGGGGCGTCATCCCGCGTCTGGTGCCCACGGCGCGCGGCTATGATCACATGGTGGCGATGGCGTTGCGGGACGCGACCGACCTCAACCTGGCCGTCGCCGGTGATCGCGTGGTTGTAACCGCCGGCGCACCGTTTGATGTACCGGGCACCACGAACCTGCTCAAGGTCGAGGTCGTGTGACGGAGCCGGGCGCGTGATTGTCACGCTGCTCGGCACCGGCACGAGTTTCGGCGTGCCGCAGATCGGGTGCGACTGCGCCATCTGTCGCTCGACCGATCCACGTGACAAGCGCACCCGCTGCGCCGCGTTTGTGGAAACGGGTGGTGGCACACGGTTGCTCATTGATACGCCGCCGGAGCTGCGATTGCAGCTGGTGGCGGCGGGCATCGCGCAGGCGGATGCGGTGCTGTATACGCACGAGCACGCGGATCACATTCATGGCATCGATGATCTGCGCTCCCTGTCGGTGCGCCGCACGCAGGCGATTCCGCTGTACGGTTCACGCGAAACCCTCGATACGATTGCCACGCGATTTCCATACGTCGTGGACCCGCGCATGCGTCCATTGCCCGGGACCACCAAACCGGAGGGTGCGCTGCATCCCATTCAGGCCGGTGTCGGTTTCCGGGTGGGGGACGCGGACATTCTTCCACTCGCCGTGCCGCACGGGCGCACCACGGTGTTCGGCTATCGCATCGGACGCTTCGGTTATGTCACCGATGCCAAAACCGTGTCACCCGACGTCGTAGACGCGCTGCAGGGTGTGGAGGTGCTGGTGCTCAATGCCCTGTTTCGCACACCGCACCCGACACATCTCTCCATCCCTGAGGCGGTTGAGGTCGCGCGTCGCGTTGGTGCACGGCGCACGCTGCTGACGCACCTCACGCATGATCATGCGCACGCCGCGCTGGACGCCGAACTTCCTGACGACATATCGCCGGGATACGATGGACTGACCATCACACTCGACGACTGAATCGCTGGTTTCTCTTTGCCCCTGCTCTGTCATGCCCCTGTCGATTGACTTCACAAACATGATGTCCGCTACGCTGCCCAGCGGCCGCGGCATCACGGCCGACGAATGGGCTTATGCCGCCACGCGATTTGTTGATGCACACGAACGTGTCATGGCCCAGCACGCGGCCGGTACGCTTGGCTTCATCGACTTGCCGCACAACGACGATTTGATGGCGGCGACGTTGGCCGTGTCGCGACGCGTCGCCGGCCACTATGACGATGTGCTGCTGCTGGGCATTGGGGGATCGGCGCTTGGTCCACTCGCGCTGCGATCAGCGTTGCGTCCGCCACACTGGAACGAACTCAGCAGCGACGCGCGCGGCGGCCATCCGCGATTGCACCTGCTCGACAACGTCGATCCTGCGACGATTGCCGCCACACTGGGCCGATTGGCGCTGGCGCGAACGCTGGTCGTGGTCGTGTCCAAGTCGGGCGGCACGGTGGAAACGATGGCGCAATATCTCATCGTGCGAGAAGCACTCGAGAACGCGCTCGGCACCGAGCAAGCGCGACAGCAGCTCATCTTTGTTACCGATCCGGAAGTTGGCGCACTGCGCGCGATCGCACGTGCGGAAGGCATTACCACGCTGGACATTCCATCCAATGTGGGCGGTCGGTTCAGCGTGCTGACGGCGGTCGGCATGTTGCCAGCCGCACTGATCGGCATCGATGTGCGCGGAATATTGGCTGGTGCCGCCGAGTGCGCCGCACGTTGTACCGCCGCCGATCTCGCCAGCAATCCTGCCGGAGTGTTCGCCATGCTGCAGTGGCTCGCGGATACGCGGCACGGCGCGCATGTGCACGCGCTGATGCCCTACGCCGATGGCTTGCGCGAGATTGCATCGTGGTTTGTGCAGCTGTGGGCGGAGAGCCTCGGAAAGATCAAGTCCGATGGCACCAGCGTTGGCCCCACGCCGCTCCCGGCGCTCGGCGCCACGGATCAGCACGCACAGGTGCAGCTGTTCATGGAAGGGCCCGCCGATAAGACCGTTGCATTTATCGCGGTCAGCGGCCGCGAGGAGATGGGGACCATTCCGTCGCGACACAGCGATCGTCCCGAACTGGCGTATCTTGGCGGTAAATCGCTCGGCCGACTGCTCGACATCGAGCGCCAGGCCACGGCGGGCGCACTGGCGGCCAGAGGCCGATTCAACTTCACGATTGTGGTACCGGCGGTGGATCCGCGCACGGTCGGCGCGCTGCTCTATCTCTTTGAGCTGGCTACCGCGTATGCAGGCGAGCTCTACGAAGTGAACGCCTTTGACCAGCCCGGGGTAGAACTCGGCAAGCAGTTTGCCTACGCCATGCTTGGGCGGCCGGGTTCTGAAGCGGCGAGACACGAATGGGAGTCGTTGCCTCGCCCTGATCCGCGCTACCAGGTGTAACCACCAACAGCTGCGGGCTTCCCATACGTCGTCGGAAAGCCGAAGTTGAGAGCTTGTGCCAGTCCGTGCGGCTTCGTGGCCGCTGAACCTTCATGCTGCCGGCGTCGTCCGGCCAACCGCCATCTCGCCTGATGGTGCCCGAGGACTTGATGACGCAGCAAACGCTCCCCTCCACGCGACTCTTTGGTGGTGCGGTTTCAGTTTCTGATGGTGTGGTGTCGGTCCACGATGCGACGGCGCTGCAAACGGACCACATGGACCGTCTCGTTCACGAGGCCGTGTTCGGTGAACCGGTCGAGCGCGAACAGGCGCGGTGGCTGATCTGGGAGATCGGTCAGGCGGTTGGTGTGCGCGCGGCGTCCATTCACGATCTGTACATCGCGCGCGGTCAGGGCAAGTGCGGCGGCTTTACCGTTCCGGCGATCAATGTGCGCGGTGCGTCCTACGACACCGCGCGCTCCATCTTCCGGCAGGCAATCGCACTGGACGCGGGCGCGTTTCTGCTCGAAATCGCGCGCTCGGAGATTGCCTACACCGATCAGCGTCCCGCCGAATATGTGTCGGTGATGTTGGCCGCGGCAATGCGTGAGGGATTCACCGGTCCGGTGTTCATTCAGGGCGATCATTTTCAGGTCAACGCGAAGAAATTTGCGACGAATCCTGAAGGGGAAGTCGACGCGGTGCTGCAGTTGGTGCGTGAAGCGGTCGCGGCGGGTTTTTACAACATTGACGTGGATACATCCACGCTGGTGGATCTGTCGCAGCCCACGCTCGAGGAGCAGCAGCGGCGCAACTACGAGCGATGCGTGGAGATTTCGCTTGTGGTGCGATCGCAGGAGCCGCGTGGTGTGACAATCTCCATCGGTGGAGAAATCGGCGAAGTCGGCACGGAGAACTCCACGCCGGAAGAGTTGGAAGCGTTTATGGACGGATACAATCGCACGCTCGAGGCGAAGGCACCGGGTACCGCGGGGTTGTCCAAGATCAGTGTGCAGTCCGGCACATCGCATGGCGGCGTGGTCCTCGCGGACGGTTCCATTGCTGATGTGGCGCTGGATCTCGACACACTGGCCACACTCTCGACCATCGCGCGCGAGCGCTATGGGCTGGCGGGTGCGGTGCAGCATGGGGCGTCCACCTTGCCGGACACCGCGTTCTCCAATTTTCCGCGTACGGAAACGGCCGAGATTCATCTGGCGACTAACTTTCAGAATATGTTGTTCGATCATTTGCCGGATGCGCTGCGCAGCGAGATCTACGCGTGGGTGCACGAGAATGCGAAGGATGAGCGCAAGGCGACCGATTCTGATGAACAGTTCATTTACAAGACCCGCAAGAAGGCGCTCGGGCCATTCAAGCGGCAGTTGTGGGCGTTGCCAGACGAAGTCAAAGCAACGCTTGGACGGGCGTACGACGACAAGTTCGCCTTTCTGTTTCGGCAGCTCGGCATTGCAGGGACGCGCGAGACGGTCTTGCGCTTCGTCACCCCGACGGCCCTGCGCCGCAAGATGCCCGTGGACGGTGTGCCCAGCGTGGCCGCCGCTCCCGACGATGCGGATCTCAGCGACTGAATGAGGAGGTAGCACATGGGACGATATGATGATTATGACGACGAGCGCGTGGTGATTGTGGAGCGCGACGGCGGCGGCCACGGACTGGGCGCATTGCTGCTCGGCCTGGCCATTGGCGCCGGCGCTGCGCTCTTGCTGGCACCGGAATCCGGTGAAGCGATGCGGGCACGCATTCGTCGTGAAACGCGACGCGCGGCCGATCGCGCCAAGGAGCTCGTGGACGAAGTGTCGGAAGAGGTGTCGGAATCCATGGGTCGCACACGGGAAACCGTGGGGCGCAAGGTGGGTGAAGCACGTGGTGCCGTGGAGACGCGTGCGCGCGCCGTCGGGGATGCGGTCGACGCGGGACGTGTAGCCGCCAAGCAGGCCAAGTCAGAGCTTGAGCGCGCCGTGCAGGAGACCAAGCGTGCGTACGAGGATGCTCGTCGCACGAAGCGCATGACGGACGCCAGCGAACCGAGTGAAGGCGCCAGCGCCGACGCCGCGGAAAACCCCGGCACCGCCTGAGCCGCGGGGGTGGCGCGCGTTCTTCGCGCGCCCCCGCCTCGCGGTGGTGGGCGACTACGCCAGACGCGTCTTCAACGGATTGGCCGAGGACAACGCCTTTTTTCTCGCGGGCGGTGTCGCGTTCAGTCTGTTGTTGGCACTGGTGCCATTTGTGCTGCTGCTCGTTGTCGGACTGACGTTCGCATTTGGCCGCGAACCGCAGCAGGCGGCGGAAACAGTCATGGCCATCACGGAGACCTTCCTGCCGCGCAACGCGTTCGAGGCGGGCGCGGTCTTGCGTACAATGGTCGATGACGTATTGCGCACACGCGGCGCGGTTGGCATCACTGCCGCGCTGGGCTTTATCTGGACCAGCACTCGACTGTTTGGTTCATTGCGTGCGGTGCTGTCCATTGTCATGGACCGCGACGAACGTGGTATCGTTGCCGGGAAACTGTTCGATGTCGTCGCGGCGGCGGCCGCAACGCTGCTCGTTGTCATCTGGGTAGTGATCGCGACGTTTTTGTCCATCGGTACAGAGCGCGGCACTGGCATGCTCTCCAGTATTGGCGTGCAAATGGCGACGATCGGCACGATGACGCATTTTGCCGGCCGACTGATCGGTCTGGCGGTGCTGGTGTTCACATTTTACGCGCTGTATCGCGGCTTACCGCGGCGACGTCCCTCGCGCGAAGCCGCGCTGCTCGCGTCGGTGGTAGCGGCAACGCTCTTCGAACTGGCGCGCCATTTGTTCGCCATGGTGATCTCGCTGATTTCACCAGGATCGCTGTACACGGGCACCATCGCAGTGATTGTGTCAGTGGTGTTCTGGATGTATTACGGCGCGCTGGTGTTTCTGCTCGGCGCTGAGATTGCGCAGGTGCATGAACTGCGGCGGCAGGAACTGGCGCGACTGGCCGAGCCGCGCGGTGCCTCGCGTAAATCGCGCGCCATACAATCCGCGACGTAGTCGCTTGCCCGTCTGCACTATTGACCGCGCGCGACGCAGTCGCTCATCCGTCTGCACCTTTTACCGCATTTATGACCGACATGATTGATCTGCGCAGCGATACCGTGACGCAGCCTTCCGCAGGTATGCGCGCTGCCATGGCATCGGCCGTTGTGGGCGATGACGTACTTGACGGAGATCCCACCACGCGCGAGCTCGAAGCGCGTGTGGCGTCGTTGCTCGGCATGGAGGCGGCGCTGTTTTTCCCCACCGGCTCCATGGCCAATCAGGCCGCGGTGTGGGTGCAGACTACACCTGGCACCGAGATCCTGCTCGATGCGGACGCACACATTGTGCATTGGGAACTGGCGGGTGCCGCGGCGTTGGCTGGTGTGCAGATACGTCCGGTGCGAGGTGCCGCGCCCGTGATGACAGCGATGGAGCTTGAGACCGCAGTGCGCGCACCGTCGGCGCATGCGCCGGAGACGTCATTGGTGTGTCTGGAAAACACGCATAACGGAGCAGGTGGCATGGTTACGCCGCTTACGGAGTTGCGTGCGCTGCGCGAGGTGGCAGTGCGGCTACGTGTGCCGGTGCATCTTGATGGTGCCCGGTTGTGGAATGCACACATTGCGACTGGAGAAACGCTGGCGGATCTCGCGTCGTGTGCGGATACGGTGATGGTGTCGTTTTCAAAGGGGCTCGGTGCACCGGTTGGTGCGGCACTGGCCGGATCGCGTGATGTGATCGTGCGCGCGCACCGGGCGCGCAAGCGACTGGGTGGTGGCATGCGACAGTCGGGCGTGTTGGCGGCGGCGGCGCTGTACGGGTTGGACCTTCACCTGGGCGAGTTGGCTCGTGATCACGAAGCGGCGGTGGTATTGGCGGCGGCGCTGGATGGTGTGGGTGGCGCGCGCGTTGTGGCGCCGCAGACGAATATCGTGATGGTGGATTTGGCGCGGCCATGCGCGGCGGAGGTGGTGACGCAGGCGGCGAGTGTGGGCGTGCGAGTGACACAGTGGACACATCAACGGGTGCGGTTGGTGACGCATCGTGATGTGAGTGCGGAGCGGGTGGCGATTGCGGCCGCGAGGCTGGGGGAGGTTTTGGGGGGCTTTGAAGGGGGGGAACCGTGAGGTGTCGGAGATCCTCAGGGCACGGCGGGTGCTCGGTTCGTCGTGCGACATAAAGTCGGCCGGAAAGCCTCGGGGCACTTTGTAGCCGGAAAGACGAATCGGGACGGGGAGTCGCGATCAAAACGACCGACAACTGACCACCGCCAACCGACAACCCCCCACGGTGTTCGGGATCTCGACGCTCAGCCGAGAGCTCGTAGCGGCGGACAACCGACTACCGACTACGCTGAGGTTGTTGTTGCACCGGGGGCTGCGTGGTCGGTTGGCGGTGGTCGGTTGCACGCCGCTACGCACCACGGACGTTGGCGCGGCGCACGTCAACGGCGTTCGGAGTCGTCGGTTTTCGGTGGTCGGTGGTCGGTGTCCCTCGACGCGAGCCGCGATCAAAATTACCGACGACTGACCACCGCCAACCGACAACCCCCCACGGTGTTCGGGATCTCGACGCTAAGCCAAGCGCTCGTAGCGGCGGACGACCGACTACCGACGACGCTGCGGTTGTTGTTGCACCGGGGGCTGCGTGGTCGGTTGGCGGTGGTCGGTGGCACGCCGCTACGCACCACGGACGTTGGCGCGGCGCCCCACAACGGCGTTCGGAGTCGTCGGTTTTGTGTGGTCGGTGGTCGGTTTGGCCCCTCCCCGCATGCGGTAGAGAGGGCGAAGCTTGCTTACCACCGATGTGACCTTGTCGGGGTCACGCGGGAGTAGTAGTGTTCAGGTGTCTCGGGTCCCGGAGGGCGTAAGCCCGCCAACTCCGCCAGGACCCCGCAGGTAGCAACGGTACGTGGTGTCTTAAGTCGCTTCGTAAGACCCGGGGCATTGCGCCGGTGTGACTCATTCCTCCCCTCGGAGCGAAGAGCGCACCGGCGCTTTAGTTTTGTGGGACCGCGTCTGCGGCCCTTCCCATCGTTCGACTCCGTTTCTGCTTCATGACGCTGGCACTCGCGCGCAAGTATCGACCCACCAATTTCGCGTCGGTTGCGGTGCAGTCGCACGTGGCCAATACGCTCAAGGGCGCCATTGCGCGCGATCGGGTGGCGCACGGCTACCTGCTGTGCGGACCGCGCGGCACGGGCAAGACCACGTTGGCGCGCGTACTGGCCATGGCACTCAACTGCGAAACGCTGGCGACGCAGCGACGCGAAAGTGTTGCCAACGACGGCGAGCCGTGCGGGAAGTGTGTGAGCTGCGAGCGCATCTGGAGTGGCGGCGCGTCGCTTGATGTGGTCGAAATCGATGCCGCGTCCAACCGCGGTGTGGACGATGCACGCGATCTGCGCGAACGCGCGATGTATGCGCCGTCAGCAGATGATCGCTACAAGGTGTACATCGTGGACGAAGCGCACATGCTCACGCGCGAAGCGTGGAATGCGCTGCTGAAAGTGCTCGAAGAGCCGCCACCACGTGTGGTGTTTGTATTTGCGACGACGGAACCGCAGAAGATCGCGCAGGCCGCGGCACCGGTACTGAGTCGTCTGCAGCGCTTTGATCTCAAGCGCATCAGTCCGGGCGAGATTCGCGAGCGGCTGGCGCATGTGCTTCGCAGCGAAGGCGTGTCGTTTGAAGACGACGCGCTGGGCATGATTGCGCGCGCGGCCGATGGCGGCCTTCGCGACGCGTTGTCGCTCACGGATCAGGTGCTGTCACTGGGTGATTCAAGCGCGGTCACCTCCGAGCGCGTGCGCACGGCGCTGGGCCTCGTGCCGGAAGAAGAGTTCGTGGCGCTGCTCGATGTGATCGCCGAACGACGCGCTGCGGATGTGTTTGCGCGCGTGCAAGCGCTGGCCGATGGGGGCGTGGACTTTGCGCAGGTGTTGTCCGGTCTGGCGGATGTCTTGCGCGCCACACTGGCCATTGCGCTTGGCGGCACACCGCCGGAGGCGTCAGACTCACTGCGCGCATCACTGGAATCACGCCGTGGGCAACTGACCGCGCCTGATGTGCTGCGCATGCTGCATGCACTACTGGAAATCGAGCCGCAGTTTCGCAAGAGCGGACAGCCGCAGCTCTTGCTGGAGTCGCTGCTGGTGCGCTTTGCACTGCTCGATCGCACCGTTGATCTGGAAGAAGTGCTGCGCGGATTCGATGTGGGCGAGGATCCGCCGGCGCGTCGCACGGCTCGTCTGGAGCCTCGTGGGGCATCGGCGTATGCGTTGGCACCGGCGGCACCCCTTTCGCGTGTTGAAACGCCCGCGGCAGCAGCAGTGGTGGCAACGGACCCGGCTGTTCACACCGTCATGACCGACATCCCCACGCTGGCGAAGATTCGCGCTGATTGGACCGGCGTGGCTGATGCCGTGCGTGGTGCAGGACGCGGCATGCTTGCCGAGTCGCTTCGGCGCGTGCGGCCAACCGCCATCGATGCCACCGGACTGCTCACCCTGACGCACGATCCGGGTGACGACACCTTCTCGACCGCAGTGGACAACGGCAAGGAGATGGTGCTCACGGTGCTGCAGCGTACCCTCGGGGCCGTGCGGGCGATCCGCCTTGAGAGCGAGGGCGTTGGCCACGTCAGCGAGCGACCAGTCGGCAAACGACTCACGGCGCAGGATGTGAAGGCCGAAACGCTCGACCGGCTCGCTCAGCGTGATCCCGTACTCGCGGCCGCCGTGAAGGCGCTCGATCTCGAACTGCTCGACTGATTGCTCACACTGGACTAGGTTTCACCGATGGCCAACATCTTCAATTTCATGCAGCAGGCCCAGCAGATGCAGGGCAAGTTGCAGCAGCTGCAGGACGATCTCGCTCGCCGCACCGTGAGTGCGTCTGCGGGCGCGGGCATGGTGACGGTGGAGTGTGATGGCAAGGGACAGGTGCGTCGCGTCAAGCTGGATCCGAGTGTGGTGAATCCGGCCGACATCGAGATGCTCGAGGATCTCATTGTGGCCGCGGCGAGTGAGGCGCAAAAGAAGGCCGGCGAAGCGGCGCAGGAAGAGATGGGCAAGTTGACTGGCGGGCTGGATCTGCCGTTCAAACTGCCGTTCTGATTGCCCTGCACACGGAGCGCGCCGCGTGTCGGCGATTGACGATCTCACCACCGAGTTGGCGCGACTGCCTGGCATCGGGCGCAAGTCGGCGCAGCGTCTCACCTACCATCTGCTGAAGCAGAGCGCCGATCAAAGTCGACGGCTGGCGCAGGCGCTTGTCACGCTCGTTGAGACGGTGCGGCCGTGTTCGCGCTGTTACAACCTCACCGAATCGCCGCTCTGTGCGCTGTGCATGGACACGCGCCGCGATCCTGTGTTGGTGTGCGTGGTGGAAGACGCGGCCGATATCGCTTCGATTGAGCGGGCCGGAGAGTTTCGCGGACGGTACCATGTGCTCGGTGGCCGACTGTCGCCACTGGATGGTGTGGGTCCGGATGACCTCACGATCGCTGCACTGCTGACGCGGGTCGCGGATGAAGCCATCACCGAGATCATTGTGGCCACGAATCCATCGCTTGAGGGCGAAGCCACGGCACTTTACGTGCAGCGTCAGGTCGCGCCACTCGGCGTGCGGGTGACGCGCATTGCGCGCGGTCTGCCGGTGGGCGGTGACCTTGAGTACGCGGACGGCGTCACGATCGCGCAAGCGCTGCAGGCGCGGCGTGAGATGTAGGTCGCGCGGCGTGAGAGGTAGGTCGCGCGGCGGGAGGCGAGTGGGTTGTCTCTTGTCCTCGCAGTCGCCGACGTGCCATCCCCATCTCCGTTGCGGGCCACTAGATTAGCCGCAGGCGTCGTCGGCCCGTTACCGAGGGTTGGCGCACCACCCTTGTCGTGTTTTCGATGCGTTCTGAACGGTCTTCTCTGTTGTTTCTCACCGCCGGCCTGGCGTTGGGCGTGTTGGTTGGTGGTTCTCTCTGGAGCGCCCAGCTGGCCCGCAGCAGCCGCGCCCTGTTTCACAGCAAGCCCACGCGTCGGCTGGCTGCAATCAGTTACCTTCGGGCGCGTCCGAGCGTAGATAGTGTGCGTCTCCTGCGCGATTATATCGCGTGGGAGTCGCATCCGTTGCTCCGCCGGCGTGGCCAGCGGGCGCTTCGGCGCGTTGAGCGCGCGCTGCCCTAGTCGTCTTTTTCTCCGGATTCGCGGGAGCCAGTTCATGTCCGTCGGCGCTGCCACGTGGTCGTTTACTGAAGACGACTTCGGGGCGATTACCCAGATTCTGCAACGGTTTCTCTACGACGCCAAAGCGCGATGTGCGTTGCTCGTGGACCGCTCCGGCCAACTCGTCGCGACGGTTGGCGAGCCACCCAACTTCGATGCGACGGCGTTTGCCACGCTCACCGCTGCTGATTTCAGCGCCAACGACCAGCTCGCGCGCCTCATTGGCGAGACGGACTTCAGCGTGCTGTTTCATCAGGGCGAACGCGAGTCGATGTATCTCGCCGATGTTGCGAAGCGCGTGATTCTGGTGGTCTTGTTCGACAACCGCACCACACTTGGCCTCGTGCGCCTCAGGATGAAGAGCGTGGTGGAAGAACTGACGCGCACCTTTGAAGGCGTATTTGCGCGTGGACACGGAGGGCAGACGGCGCCGCCGGGTCTGCTCGCTGGGGCCGAAGACGAGATCGATCGCTTGTTCTCGTAGGGGGACAGGCGATGTCGATGATCAACTACGCGTCCCGCGAAATCAATTGCAAAATCGTGTACTACGGCCCGGGACTCGGTGGCAAAACCACCAATCTCGAGTACGTGTACGGCAAGGTCTCGCCGAACACACGCGGCAAACTCATTTCGCTGGCTACAGAAACAGAACGCACGCTGTTCTTTGATTTTCTGCCGGTGGATCTGGGCACGATTCGCGGCTTCCGCACGCGCTTTCACCTGTATACGGTGCCGGGGCAGGTGTACTACAACGCCAGCCGCAAACTCATCCTCAAGGGTGTAGACGGTGTGGTGTTCGTCGCCGATTCGCAGCGTGATCGCGCCGAAGCAAATCTCGAAAGCATGCAGAACCTGTACGACAACATGGCGGCGTACGGTTACGACCTCACGCGCATGCCATTCATCATTCAGTACAACAAGCGCGATCTGCCGAACGCCGCGCCGCTAGCCGAGTTGCAGGAGATGCTCAATCCGGGGTGGGAAGTACTGGAAGCATCCCGGCAGCGCCCGCTGGCGAATCCGTTTCAGCCAGGCGCCATGCTGGTCTCGCAGCTGCCCACCGGTGAGTGGGTCGAAAAGGCGCCGGAGTTCGAAGCGGTCGCGGTGAGTGGGGACGGCGTCTTCGATACGTTGAAAGCAGTGTCCAAACTCGTCCTCAAGACACTGGCCTAGGCGAGATTCGTCTCGCCTGCTCGCGAGGCAGTGTAGATTGTGGTCGTTCATGCGACCGCAGCGGTCGCCCCGCCTGCGCCCTGTCTGAGGAGTTTGTGAACCTCCCCAATGCGATCACCGTCGGCCGGATCGCGCTGACCCCGCTGATCGCGTGGTTGCCCTTCTCCACGTCGTGGACGGCGCGTCTGCTCGGGTTCACGCTGTTTCTGGTGGCCGCGATCACCGATTGGTGGGACGGACACATCGCGCGCACGCAGGGGCTGGTCACGGATCTGGGGCGACTGCTCGACCCACTGGCCGACAAGCTGCTGTTGCTGGCCACGCTGATCCCGATGTACATCCTGCAGGCGCACTACACGTTCGTCACGCCGCTCGAGGGCGTACTGCCGGAGCCGTCCGCGTTTCTGTTCGTCACCCCAATCGGACGGGTGTCACTGCCGGGGTGGATCGTCGCCCTCGTGATCGGCCGCGAGGTATTCATGACCCTCTTCCGCTGGCTCGCCTCGCGGCGCGGATTGGTGATCAGTTCGATTGGCCCGGCCAAGTTCAAGACGGGTTTTCAAAGTGTATGGACAGGCGCGGCCTTTTGCTGGTTCTTCGCGCGCACGCTGGCCGACGCGCAGGGCTGGCTCAATGACACGTGGTGGCAGTACTTCGCGCACTTCAACGGCCTGGTGGGCACGGTGAGCATGGTGGGGGCGGTGGCGCTCACGATGTGGTCGCTGGTGCTGTACCTGATGCGCTATGGGCCGGCGTACATTCGGGCGCGTGCGGGGCGTACATAGAAGATGTTGTCGGTTGTCGGTTGACTGTTGTCTGTGTTCCGTTTTCGGTTTGTCGGCCGCTACGAGCCACGAGCTTCCGGGCCGCGTTCCACAACAGCGCTGACGGTTGTCGGTAGGCGGTTTTCTGTGGTCGGTTTGCCCCCCCCCCCGGGGACCGGAGCCGCGGTCAAAATAACCGACCACGGCCCACCGCAAACCGACCACCCCCCACTGGGTCCGGGATCCACACGCTCCGCCGGGACTCCGTAGCGGCCGACAAACTGAAAACCGGTCACCGATCACGGTTCCAACCGAGAACCGCCGTCGCTCACGCTGCGTGATCAGACGCGTAATGCCATCGCGCATGCGCGCTTCATGAAAGTTGAGCAGCAGCCCGATCGGACGGCGACTCAGCTTGAGATACGACAGCAACTGTGCGTGGTGAATGGGCTGGAGCTTTGACACGGCCTTGAGTTCAACAATGATTTTATCCTCGACCAACAGATCGGCGCGATAGCCGACGTCGATGGTGATCTCCTCATACGTGATGCGCATCGGAGAGTTTGTTTCAACTCGGAGTCCACGCTTGCGCAGTTCGTACTGCAGGCAGGTGTGGTATGCGCTCTCCAGCAGCCCGGGACCGAGGGCGCGGTGCACCTTGATGGCAGCGTCCACGATTTCGCCGGTTATGGCGTTGGGTTGCATTGCTTGGCTCCCTTAATGGGGTGATGCTTCGCGTTGGTCTTGGCAACTGCAACTGCAACTGCATTAACCACAGAGGGCGCAGAGGACGCAGAGAACTGCAACTGATTTTTGGGGTGGTGCGGTGCACGGCGGAATGGTGCGCTGGAGGCCCCGTTGGTCCTTCCGTACCGAAAAAATCGGAATGGCTGTTTTGCGGTCTGCATGTTTTTCTCTGTGTCCTCTGCGCCCTCTGTGGTAAATGCTGTTGCAGTTCCCGCTGACCGAGCACCAACGCGAACTCCTGATATCGGCGCAAGGCGCACTGCGGTTCACCCACCCAGCATAAAGCGACCCGGTCGTCCGCTCGTCACATCGCGTAGCAAATTTCGGCAGAGAGTAATGAAGCGCCGCTCGCCAAGCTGTCGGCACCGAAGATGCCACGCGCCTCTGCGGTTTCAGGGACACAGCACTACCTTCCCCCCATGCACATCGAACTCATCACCATCGGCGACGAGCTGCTGCTCGGTTTTACCGTCGACACCAACGCCGTGCACATCGCGCGCACACTCGCCGATCTCGGCGTGCGCGTCGTGCGCCGCGCCACCGTCGGCGATTCGCCTGATGACATCGTGAGCGCGGTGCATGAAGCGTTGCAGCGTACCGGTGCCGTGCTCACCACCGGCGGACTCGGTCCAACGGCCGATGATCGCACGCACGAAAGTCTGGCGCTCGCGTTTTCGCGTGAACTTGTGCTCAACGAAGCGGGACGAGATGCACTCGCGGAGCGGTGGCAGCAACGCTTTGGAAAACCCATGCCAGAGAGCAATACGCGGCAGTTCCTGTTGCCGGCTGGTGCCGAGGTGTTGAACAATCGCCATGGTTCGGCACCTGGCATCTGGATTGAAAACGAACAGCAGCAGTGGGTGGCCACCATGCCTGGAGTGCCACGGGAAATGCGCGGCATGTTGGCTGAGGAGATTATTCCGCGTCTGCAGCAACGTCAGCAGCGGCTCGCGGTGCATGGGCAACTGCCCACGGTCGTTCGATCACTGACGCTGCGCACCACTGGCATCTCAGAGTCCGCCGCCGCGGATCACCTCGCCGGGTTTGTGCACACCGTGCACGGTGTCCCGCTCTCGTACTTGCCGGGCCTCGATGGCGTGGATCTCCGTCTCACCGTGAGCGGCCTGCCGTCAGCCGATGCCGATGCTGCGCTGGCACGTGCTGCGGACACCGTGCGCGAGCGCATCGGACGATGGATCTATGGCGAACAGGATGCCGATCTGGCGGCCATCGTGCTCGCGCAGTTGGGAAGGCACGCGCACACGATCGCCGTGGCCGAAAGCTGCACGGGAGGAATGCTTGGCGGTCGACTCACCGCCGTGCCGGGATCGAGCGCGATGGTGCTTGGTGGTGTGATCGCCTACGCCAATCGCATCAAGGTGGATCAACTCGGTGTGCCGGCGGACATGATCACGGAGCACGGCGCCGTGAGCGAGCCGGTCGCACGCGCGATGGCCACTGGTGTGCGCGAACGCTTCGGATCCGATGTGGGGGTTGGCGTGACGGGGATTGCCGGACCGGGCGGCGGCAGTGCGGAGAAACCAGTGGGCACCGTGTGGATCGCGGTCGACGTGGGGGGGGAGGTGCACGCCGTGCGGCCGGTGCTCCCCGGAGACCGACAGGAAATCCGCCACCGTGCCACGCAGATAGCGCTTGAACGGGTTCGGCGGGTATACAGTGGAGACGTTGGCGAGCCAGGGTGGACGGTGTCCGCGCGCTGACCCTGCCAACACTGAATGCACAGCGGCGAGACAGACGGCACGGCAATGCACATGCAGGGAATGGCAACAATGACGCAGGAGCACGACCATGCAGATACCTACCCGATGGCTTGACCGAGGAGTGCCGCGTGTAGCACTCGCACTGCTCGTCAGTGTCGCCGCGTGCAGCAGCGATCCCGTAAGTGTCGCTGATCTTGAGCGCGCCCAGGCCCGCGAGCGGTGGGAGGCGATGGGGCTGACGCAATACAGAGTGGAGGCGCGCATTCTGTGCTACTGTCCATTGGCGATGAGTGTCTGGCATGAACTCTCGATCTCGAGCAACCAGATCGTGAATCTCCGTGCGCTCGAGCAGTTGCCAGACGAGTCCGTCGCCGAGCCCGCGTGGTTTTCCACCGTAGAGAACGTCTTTGATCGCTTGGACAACTGGCGCACCATGGGGAAGGAGTGGCGCTTTACGGCGACGTTCGACGCCACGACCGGATTGCCCACGCGCGTAGCGCTGCGCACGCCAGACGAGATCGCTGATGGCGGTGCGGTTTATGAGTTCCGAGCACTCAAGCCGGGGCTTGCTGCGCCCTGACGAGGCGGTTCCGGGCGCTCCTGGCCTGCTCGGCATCGCTGACGGGACCGGACTGCGATACGCGGACACGTGGGGTAGATTCCAAACTGCGCCGCCGCTGCGTCCTTCGGGGGCGCATGCCACGATTTTCCTTTGTCCTCGTCTTTATGCCCTCATTGCTGACCGCCGCCGCTCGCCATGTCGCCGGTGCCGCCTGCGCTGCCGCGCTGCTGGCGATCGCCCCG
>JBGTOG010000261.1:0-5510 GCA_041742675.1 Gemmatimonadaceae bacterium
CAGGGCGTGCGCGTGGCCGAGCGCGTCGGCGACTTCGCGCGCAATCTGCACCGCCTCCGCCACCGGCAGCTGCTGCTCGCGCTCGAGGCGTGCGCGGAGCGTCTCCCCGGTAACGAGCGGCATCACGTAAAACAGCAAGCCGTCGGCCTCGCCGCTGTCGAGCAACGGGAGGATGTGCGGGTGTTGCAAGCGCGCGGTCGTGCGGATTTCGGTGAGGAATCGCTCACCGCCGAGCGCGGCGCCCAGGTCGGGATGCAGGACCTTGATGGCGACATCACGCTCGTGGCGGAGGTCGTGCGCCAGATAAACGGTGGCCATTCCACCTTGGCCGAGTTCGCGTTCGATGCGATACCGATCCGCGAGGGCGGCGGCGAGGCGTGACGCGGGATCGGCTGATTTCATATCGGCCAATATGTCAACGCGCCCCGAGCTTTGCCCGCCAGTTCTGCACGAGCACTGCGTGGTTGTCGCTCGCATTCATTCGCACAACAAACTGCTGACCGTCAGCGGTGATATCGAACGTGGAGCCGCGATCAAGAAACATCGGCCGCGAATAATCCGGCGCGCGGAACAACGTAGTCGCCACGGCCGACGCGATGTCTGCGCCCGGCGGAAGCGGCACGCTCATGATGCGACCATCGGCCGTCTGATAGAAAAACTCGCGACCGTCCGCGCGCCATCGTGGCGAGCGCGCGCCGCCACTGGTCAGTCGCACAGTCCGACCGCTCGACAAAAAAGGCCGAACGTACACCTCCGGTGTGCCCGTCTCGACACTCACGTACGCAATCCATCTGGCGTCCGGAGAGACGGTGGCCTCCGAATGCACGCCATTGAACTTGAAGAGATCGGTGCGCTGCTCTCGCTCGATATCCCATGCTACGACGGTGGCGCTCGTCGCGTGACGCGCCCCCACTTCGACAATGAGGTACCGCCCGTCAGCGGACCAATCAGTGATTCGTCGACATTGCTCGAGCGGCACGGTACGGATGCCCGCGGGCAGGCTATCCATGCGTCCGACTGAGCACAAACCGAACGCCAGTGATGCATCATCGGGTGACCACACCGGATCGAACGAAAATCGGCTCAACTCCGCTGTCAGCAGTGGAGTCGAAGTATTTCGGTCCAGGTCGTAGACCCACAGACCCAAACCGCTCGACAGCGCAACCCAGCGACGGGTATTTGCCACCGTGTGCGTGTAGGCCGTCCGCTGACGCACCGTATCGAGTACGCCCCCTCGTCGGTCGACCAGCAGCTTCTCGGGATCGCCCTGGCTGGGCAAGTAGGTGAGCGTCCCGCCGGCGGACGCGGAGTACGAGAACTGCAGGTCGGTACTCCGAACCGTCTCCGTGAGCGTCACGGGGTCGCCCTCCAACCGCCAGCGGTCTCGATTGATGGACTGCGCAAGGATCGGACTTCCCGACGGCGTGATGCTCGCGTACAAGACTAAATCAGGTGCGATAAACGTCGGAGTCCACGCCCCTGGAATCAGCTCGTCAATCGTGCCCGCGTCGAGATCGCCCACAACCACGGAGAACCGACCAGCCCAGGAGCCGGAGTCGCCCTCGGCAAAACGGCCCCGATCAAAGAGGACCTTGGGACCATCATCAACAAGCGACGGGCTCCTGTACCGATACCCGTCCTCCGCGACAAGCGCGACCTCGCACTCGGCTCCATCAGACCTGACGCGTTCGAGACCGCGCTCGGTCGAGATGACAATCAAGTTGTTGGCGCCCCAGGTTCCGGAGCTCGCCTCGCGCACGGGACACAGCGTGCTCAGGGTGCCACTCTCGATGTCGAGGCGCCTCAGCTGATCACTGGCAAAAAACGCGATCGCCCGACCATCGGGTGACCAGAACGGTGCACTGGCACCCTGCGTGCCGTCGATTCGCTCGGCGTGCAGACTGGCGAGTTCTCGAATCCACAAGTGCTGCTCGCCTCGCTCAGAGAGCGCCACAAATGCAAAGCGTTGGCCGTCCGGCGAGAGCGCGAAGCTGCGTCGGTCGCTGAAGTCTTCTCCTGCCGGCGGGAGTATGGCCGACTCCACCACAGTCCCACTGGTATTTGCTGTTGTCGTGACCATTCCTCGACCCAGCAGCACGCCGGCAATCAGTGCGACCGCGGCGCCACCGGCGAGCGTGGCAATGCGCCGTGGCGTCCAGCGCGACGGCGTGGTTGCTCCACTCGCGTTCTCCATGATTCCGAACGACGGATTGGCCAGCGCAGCAGCGAACGCCGCCGCCGAGGGAAAGCGATCGGCCGGCAACTTGGCCAGCGCAACGGTCGTCGCCGCGTTCACATTGCGTGGCACCGTGTTGCGCTGCGTTGTAAGGTCGCGCGGTGCTTCTGTCATGACGCGCGCGACAATCGACTGCGCGGTCGGCCCCGTGAACGGAGGCTCGCCGGCCAGCGCTTCGTAGAGCACACAGCCAAGCGCATACACGTCGGTGCGCGCGTCGAGCGTGCGTTCACCCATGGCCTGCTCGGGGCTCATGTAGGTGGGCGTGCCCAGCGACATGCCCGTTTCGGTGAGGCGCGTGTTGCCGTCCGTTTGACTGGCAGCGAGCGCGATGCCGAAGTCAGCGATCAGCGCAGACCCATCATGCAGCAGGATATTTTCAGGCTTGATATCGCGATGAATCACACCCTGTCGGTGCGCGTAGTCGAGAGCGCTCGCCACTTCGGACACGATGCGCACGGCCTCGGATACCGGCAGTTGCTGCTCGCGGTCGAGTCGTTCACGTAGCGACTCACCTTTCACCAGCGGCATCACATAGAACACCGTGCCTTCCACAGCGCCCGAGTCGTGCAGCGGGAGAATGTGCGGATGCTGAAGATTCGCCGTGGTGCGGATCTCGGCGAGGAATCGCTCAGCACCGATCACTGCGGCGAGTTCCGGTCGCATGATTTTCAGTGCGACGGGCCGATCGTGTCTGACGTCGTGCGCGAGATACACGGTCGCCATGCCACCAGCGCCGATCTCGCGATCGATGCGGTAGCGATCCGCGAGGGCGGCGACGAGGCGCGAAGCCGGATCGACTGGATTCATCAGGGGGAATCTGCCGCGTCGAGCGACGGTGCGCGAGCGAACCGGAGCCCGTGCGCGTGGGCGAAGTCCGTCACACCGGTGGATGCATCGCGTGCCACGGCGTGGCGTCCTCGTACGCCTGCCCGATTCGGCACAGCGTCGGTTCGCTTAGCGCACTGCCGGCGAGTTGCATGGTGTACGGAATGCCAGAATCCGAAACGCCACACGGAAGCGCCAGCGCGGGTGTGCCCGCGAGGTCGTGCGGAAACGTGAATGCTGTGTACGACTTGGTGATGCCGAGTCGCTGATCACGTTGTGCGCCCTCGGCATTCCACGCGGTCGCCGATTGATATTGCAGGTCGCTGGGCACTTCGAACGGCGCGCCGGCCGCCGGACTCAACAGCGCGTCAACCGTTGAGAGTACATCACGGAAACGTGCGCTGAACGCTCGTCGGACGCCACGCGCGTTGGCGAGCGTTGACGCGTCAACCCTCGCGCCCATCGCGAGGAACTCGCGAAAGTATTCGCCGTACTCGTTGGCTCGTGACGGATAGTCGGCGCGATGCGCCGCTGCCGCTTCCGCCGCACAGATCACGGGCCACGTGGCGAGCGCTTGTGACAACTCCGGCATCTGCACGTTCACGATCTCTGCGCCGAGTTGCGTGAACTGCTCCACCGCCGCTTCGATTGCGCGTGCGAGACCACGATCCACACCATTCAGCGCGTACGCACGATCGAATCCGATCCGCAAACCGGCCACTCCGCGTTCAAGTTGTTCACGCATGTTCGGAACAGGTTCGCGCAGTGATGTGGCGTCGTTGTCATCAAAGCCTGCGATCGCTTCGAACATGATCGCGGCATCGGCCACGCTGCGCGTCATCGGACCCACATGATCGAGCGATTCTGCGAGTGGCAGCACACCGTATCGACTCACGCGTCCGTACGTAGGCTTGAGCCCCACGATCCCGTTGGCCATGGCCGGAAAACGGATCGAACCGCCAGTGTCGGTGCCGAGTGCAGCGAAACACAATCCAGCCGCAGTGGCAACACCCGATCCGCTCGACGACACACCGGCCCACCACGTGTCACCCCACGGATTGACGGGCATATCAAAGCTGCGATGGTAGCCGACCATTGCGCCTTCGGTGAGACTGAGCTTGCCGAGCAACACTGCTCCTGCATTTTCGAGTCGCGACACGACGGTCGCGCCGAACGACGGCACGAAGTCGCGCTTTACTGCCAGGCCGCCCATCGTGCGCACGCCTTGTGTGTAGCACAGATCTTTCACCGCTACCGGAACGCCATGCAGCGGTCCGCGGTAGTTGCCAGCCGCGATCTCTTGCTCGACTCGACGCGCGGCGGAGAGCGCCTGTTCACGCATGACCGTTGCGTAGCTATGCAATCGTGCGTCGAGTGCATCAACGCGGTTTAGCATCAACTGCGTGACCTCCACCGGCGACACATCGCGCGACTCGATCAAGCGCGCGACGTCACAAAGGCTCAGGTAGTGCAGCGTGTTGGTGTTCACGATGGTGGGCGGTGCGGGCGACAAGGCGCGACTGCACGCAGCGTGCATTGAGAGAAGCGCGCCGCCGCCGAGCATGCCGAGCATCTCGCGTCGCGTAAACGGTCGATGCGCATGTTCCGTGGCGTCAGGCGCAACAACGAGCGTTGGGTCGAGCGTTGGATCATCTGTTGGGTCGTGCAATGCGTTTCCCGCCATGGTCGTTGCGCCTCGCGCTGGGACTTCTGCTCCGGAATCCGTTAATCACGATACGCGTGCTGGCCCGATCGTGCTTGCGGACCGTATGTTCTGCCGATGTCCATCCCTGACCGCCTGACGGCGTCTCTCTCCGACCGCTACCACCTCGAGCGTGAACTCGGTCAGGGCGGCATGGCCACCGTCTACCTGGCGGAAGATCTCAAGCACAAGCGCCATGTTGCGGTGAAGGTACTCAAGCCCGAGCTCGGCGCCGTACTCGGTGCGGAGCGGTTCATCAACGAGATCCGCACCACTGCCAACTTGCAGCATCCGAACCTGTTGCCGCTGTTCGATTCCGGTGAGGCCGACGGGTTTCTGTTCTACGTGATGCCGTACGTGGAGGGCGAGACGCTTCGTGCGCGTCTCGACGCCGAGCAGCAGCTCCCGCTCGATGACACGGTGCGACTGATCTCGCTGCTGGCCGGCGCACTCGATTTTGCGCACGCGCGCGGGGTGGTGCACCGCGACCTCAAACCGGAGAACATCCTGCTGCAGGCTGGCCAGCCGATCATTGCGGATTTCGGCATCGCCTTGGCCGTCGCCGAGGCGGGCGGCGAGCGCGTCACGCAGACGGGGCTCTCGCTGGGCACACCGCATTACATGAGTCCGGAGCAGGCGGCCGGGACGCACACCGTGGACGCGCGCTCGGACCAGTTTGCGCTGGGTGCGACGGCGTACGAAATGCTGACGGGCGAACCGCCGCACACCGGTCCCACCACGCCG
>JBGTOG010000304.1:0-17640 GCA_041742675.1 Gemmatimonadaceae bacterium
CACCCGCGTGGCCCATCCGCGCCACGCCCACCACGCCGCCACGCCGCCCACCACACCCGGTGGAACGGCCAGCACGATCGCCGTCACCACGCCCTCGGGCGTCGTCACCAGAAACGAAACGGCAGCCCACAGCAGATTGAATGCGCAGACCGCCGCGATCGCGCGTCGCCATTTCATGTGGCGCTTCGCATCGAGTTGGGTTGATCGAGGTCGACGGGCATGCACCGGGAAGAGTAGTGGGCAAAGGACTATCCTCCTGCAGTCAACGAACGGTGCAGCACGCACTGTTCCGCAGCCGGGCAGTTGGCGTGCAGCCTGCATTACTCCGCGAGGCGGAACCTGGTCCGCGCGACGCGTTGTCCATTGACCTGCAGCTCCACGTTGTGCACACCAGCGTAGTAGCGACGCGTCGTAATTCGCCGCATCGAATGTCGTTTGTTCAGCACACGCGTTTCACCGGCGGCCAGTTGCAGCTGCCAGCCCTTGAACACCTTCGGCGTGGTGCGGCCATCGGCCTTGACGTGATGCACGACGTAATCGATCGCCAGCGTCTGGGGTGCGTTCGCGGTCGAACACAGCGTGACGCCCAGATTCAGATGTTCACCAATCGCGATGTGCTTCGGTGTGCACTGCAACTGCGTCGTGCCCTCAAACGACCCGCCAATCCCCCACGCCCGCAACACCCGCGCATCGCCACGCTTGATCAGTGTTCGGCTGGCGTGCTTGAGCAGCGCTCGGCGTTCTGCGCTCGCTGATGGCAGATACTTCTCCAGCCAGTCGGCGACGATGTGTGGATGATCCTTGGCAATGTCATTGAGATGATTGGCTACGCTGCGGCGCACATATTCGCTGGTGTCATCCTGCAGCGCCGTCAGTAGCGGCAGTGTGGGTGACGGATCGGCAATCAATGTCTTGAGCTGCAGCCCCCACGGTAGTCGCGGACGGCTACCTTCACTCACCAATCGACGTACATGCGCGCTGGGATCGTGTACCCAATCGTGCAGTGCACGAAACGCCACCTCCGGATGCTCCACCAGAAACGGCCGGATGGCAAACTCCGCCGAGAAGCGCTGCGTGATGGCGTGCAGTGTGACGAGGGCGCGCTCCGGCACATGCGATCCGCGACGCACGACATACTCGCCAAGTGGCCAGAGAATCCAGCCGGCGAGTCCGCTGTCCGCAGCGCTAGCAAGCACCGGCCGGTCATCGGTTGGAGCGGGCGCAAGCGCTGCTTCAATCCAGGACGCAGCCGTGGAGAAGTCATCTGGCAGCGTAGCTTCGAACGCACTGGCCACGTGCATGGCGCGCGCCTTGAGTTCAAGTGTCTCAAGGTCGTGTTCAGCGAGTGACAGGAAGGCGCGTGCGTTGAACTGCGGCGCGACGCGCACAAACTGCTGTGCGGCGACACGCAACAGTTCGACGTTGATGAAGTTCTTGAACGGTTCAGCCACTGGCGCGTGCTCAGCGCGCGGCGTCGTGTGAATCGCGCTTCTCTTCCATCAAGCCGATCAGATTGTTGTCGGGATCACGTATGAATCCGATCCACAGCTCGTGATCCGGCATCCGTGCCGTGAGCTGCGGCTCACGCTCGCTTCGCGCGCCACGCGAGACGATGTCCCGATGCGCATCGGTGATGTTGTGCACGCGAAAGTAGAGCACCGAGTTACCACCCACCGTGCCTGCGCCTTGCGGTGCTGATAGCATCAGTCGCACGGTTCCGCATTGCAGAAATGCCAGTGTGGGACCGGGGCTGAAGAGGAATGTCAGGCCCAGCACATCGCGATAAAATGGCAACACCACTTCGACGTCACTCACGGTGATCGCAATCTGGCCAAGATCCATGGGCGTGCTGGTCATAGCAGGGTTGGTGAAGGCGTTTGACGCGTGGCTGGGCGTGCGCTAGAATCTCGCATCAATCATCCGGATCCGGGAACCCACCATTCGGCAGGCGGTGTATAGTCTGCTGGTGCGTGTGTCACACGTTGCTCACGCGCCCGCGCCTCGCACGGTGGGCTGATCATGCCCCCGTCGCCCCGCTCTCCTTTTTTTGAGGATTGTGCCCATGTCGCACGTTACCGCTGCCCCGCTCCCATCATCGCGGCCTGCCGTATTGCTGCGCGCCTTCGCAGTGCTTGGCGCCGCAACGCTTTCCATGCTGACCGTTGGCACCATGGCCGGCGCGCAGGGCGCCGATGAAGTCTCGCGCGCCGTGGCGGGTGGCGGCATCGCCGTGGCCGGCTGGCAAGGCAAGATCGACGACAGTGAGGCGCAAAAGGGGCTCGCGCTGAACGATTCAAAGTTGGCGAAGACCGGCGAGGTACTCACCGTCACCACCGGCCCTGCCGTGACGTACTGGCACCCCGCCAATACCGCGTCCGGCAACTACACGGTCAAGGCCACGTTTCACGAAGCGAAGTACATGGCGCTCAATACGCATCCACATCCCTACGGCATTGTGATTGCGGGTAACGGTATGGGCACCGACTCACAGAGCTATCTCTACTGCGCGGCTTACGGCAATGGTCAGTTCATTGTCCGCGGCTTTGGCCCCGCACCGTTTCAGATGAACGGCCGACGCGGCGAGGCGAACGAGGCGGTGAACAAGGCCGCTGGTGTTGGAGAACCGGTCACGCAGGAAATCGCGGTGTCGGTAAAAAGCGATGTCGTAGAATGCGCGATCAACGGCACCGTTGTCGGAAGTTATGCCAAAAGCGATCTGGTGACCGCCGGAAAGCTCACGTCAACTGACGGTGTGTTCGGCATTCGCTTTGCGCACAATACCGATGCCACGGTGACCGGCCTGTCCGTCAGCAAGCAGTAGCAGAACGCTCGCGAGTACCGCTGCGCACTACACGGTGCGCAGCGTCGCCTGTTGCAGCGCGGTACGTGCCAGCTGCTCCTCGCTTTCCGCATGCTCGCCGGTCTTTCCAATTGCAAGCGCGTCTTCGCGGCGCTGCACCAGGACCCAGAAGTCGCCGCGGCGATGATCCACCTGCTCCGCTGCCGGCAACTCGGCGTAGATCGCTTTGTACATCAAGCGGAACGCCCAGAACAGCGCAATCATGTCGGGCAGCACCAACGTCACACGGGTAAGCGCGTTCACGTTTGCCACCTGATCGTTAAACAGGGGCGTCCCAAACGACGCGCGTACCATCGCCCAGTTGATGAAAAAGTTGGCGACGCCAAACACCAGATTCGTACCCCCAATGATGGCGGCCGACCGCCACATTGCCCGCTTCACCCTTGGTTCGTCAAGCAGCCGATCGGTCCAGGCACGACGCTCCTCGGTATCGGGCGCCAGCCCCTGCAGCGCAATGGCGCGCGTAATCGGATGTCGCAAGAACAGCGATCCACCGAAAACGATCACGGCAAACAGATAGCTGGCGCTGTCCTTGAAGGCGAAGAGCGCACCGTCCACGAACCAGAACGCCAGCACGCCCCGCATCACGGCCGACCAGCCGCCGTACGCGGAAATGAAGTTGAAGCGGCGCGTCAGCACAAACAGATCCAGCAGCACCCACGCCACAGGAATCAGTCCCGCGAGCAGGTACGCCGGCAACACCCCCAACGGAGCCGTGCCGTACTTTAGAATCACGATCGGCAGTGCGGCACCGATCAGGATATCGAGCGAAAGCTTGAACGTCTTGGACATGGTGTTGGAAGTGGCGACGCCGTACACGTCGGCGCTTGCCTTTCTGGTATCGGACGCAATCTTGCGAAACGCACTCCTCCACGCCAACCCGCCCCCGATGATCCGACGCATCGCCCTTCTCGCTCTCGTCCCGCTCGCTGCCGCCTGTTCGCGCTCGTCCAATAACGCTGATCTCGCCGCACGAGATGCCGGCGTTGGCGAGGAAACTGGCGTGGATATTTCGCCCATGGTCACAGATATGGCCGTGCCCGAACGCATGGAAGCGATTTCATTGCTTGGCGATACGCTTTGGCGCCCCACGTTCAGCGACGCCGTCAAGGCACGTCTCGACAGCGCCTTGACTACGGCACAGGCCGCCGCGACGCGAGCGCCCGACAACGCCGATTCGCTTATTTGGGTGGGGCGCCGACTGGCCTACCTCGGCCGCTACCGCGAAGCCATTGCCACGTTCACTCGTGGCATTGCGCAGCATCCGCAGGACGCCCGCCTCCTGCGCCATCGTGGTCACCGATTTCTGAGCACGCGCGAGCTACAGCCCGCAATCAGTGACTTCACGAAGGCGGCGGAGCTGGAACGCGGGCGGCGCGACGCCATCGAACCGGACGGCGCACCGAACGCCGCGAACATTCCGCTCAGCACCACACAGTTCAACATCTGGTACCACCTGGGTCTCGCGCATTTTCTGCGTGGTGATTTTGCGGAGGCGCTCAAGGCGTTTGATGAGTGTCTCAAAGTCTCCGAGAACCAGGATCTGCTTGTAGCCACCTCTTACTGGCGCTACATGACACTGCGCCGACTCGGACGCGATGACGACGCGCGCGCGTCCATTGCGTTCGCTACCGACACCGTAACGTTGATTGAGAACGACGGGTATCTCGCACTGATCCGCCTGTTCAAGGGGGATGCCGACGTCGCCACCGTGATGCCACCCACCCCAGCCGGCGAAATGGACGTGGCCAACAGCACGACCGCGTTTGGCGTCTCGATGTGGCATCTGTTAAACGGCCGGACCAACGATGCCCGCGAGATCTGGACCCGCATTGTTGCCGGTGGACAGTGGGCCGCGTTCGGGTCGCTGGCTGCGGAAGCCGAGCTCGCGCGCGCCCGACAATAATGCGGTGCAGCGCGTGACAACTTTATGAGCGCTCGTGTGCAGCCGTTCCTGACAACTTCTCTCACTCTCGATCGCAGCCGCTTGTGACCAACGCAGACTTTCCTTCGCTCGACGAGATTCGTGCCAATCGCGCACGGCTTGGTGATTTGATCGTCACCACACCACTGCGCGAACTGATCGACGACGCAGCGTCGCGTGCCGTGGCACCGGGCACGCGCGTGTGGCTCAAGGAAGAACTGTTTCAGCGCACCGGCAGCTTCAAGCCGCGCGGCGCCTTGTCGGTGATGCTGGAACTTGACGCTGCCACGTTGTCGCGAGGCGTCGTTGGTGTCTCGGCGGGAAACCATGCCATTTCGCTTGGTTACGCCGCGCGTGTGCTTGGAACTACGGCGACGGTGATCATGCCACGCACGGCCAATGCGTTTCGTGTGCAGATGTGTCGCGAACTCGGCGCCGAGGTGGAGCTTGTGGATTCCATTGCCGACGCGTTCGCGAGAGCGCGAGAAGTCGGGAGCACACAAGGGCGCACCTTTGTGCATCCCTACGAGGGACCACGCACCGCGCTCGGCACTGCCACCCTTGGACTGGAGCTCATGGAGCAGGTGCACGCCGCTGGTGAACACGTTGACGCGGTCATCGTGGCCGCTGGTGGTGGTGGACTCACGGGCGGCGTGGCGTGCGCGGTCAAGCAGTATCAGCCAGCGGCGCAGGTATTCGTGGTCGAGCCGGTTGGCGCCGACACTATGCATCGCAGCTTCGCCGCGGGCGAGCCACAGTCTATCGACGCCGTACGCACAATCGCTGACTCGCTGGGCGCACCGCGCTGCGAACCGTATTCGTTTGCGCTCAACCGTCAGTTCGTTGACGACGTGGTGCTGGTGACTGACGATCAGATTCGCGACGGCATGCGATTACTGTTTCGTTCGGCGAAGCTGGTGACCGAAGCCGCGGGCGCTGCAGCCATGGCCGCGCTCATGTTTCCGCTGCGCGAGCGGTTGGCGGGACAGCGGGTGTGTGTGGTCGTGTGTGGCGCGAATGTGGACGCCGCGACGTTTTGTGCGCAGGTGCAGAGCTGAAGAACTGACTCACGCCGAAACGAATGGCGGCATAAGCGCGAGAGAGAGTTCATCAATACTCTGACACAGCACATCCGCTGTCGCCAGCATTTCACGCGCCGCATATCCCCAGGTGACTGCCACCGCAGCCACTCGCATACGCCGCGCGGCATCAATATCGCGTGACTCGTCGCCCACCAGCGCCGCGTACTGCGCAGAAACGTTCGTGGCGCGGAGTACGCGACGAATCTTGGCGGGTTTGCCAAACAGCCCCGCCCCGCAGGCAAACTGCTGGACGCGTGCGGCCAGCGCGTCGCCCAGCACCGCACGCACCGTGTCCTCGCGGTTTGACGAGACCACCGCCAGCGCGACGCCTTGCTCCGACAGTCGCGTCAACAGCGGACGTACGCCGTCAAAGAGCGAGATCTCTTCACGCCGCACCGCCATGCGTGCGCGCGCGTCTCGCATGATCAAGGGAAGCTTCCAACGCGGCACGCCAATCCGTTTCAGAATCTCAGCGGTGCGCATGCGGCGCAGCGACTCGATGTCCTCCGCCTGCACCGGGCGCAGACCGTAGCGCTGAATGATTTCGCCAAGCAGCTCGCCGAACAGCGGGAACGTGTCGGCGAGCGTCCCGTCAAAGTCGAACATCACCAGCCGGTATCGCAGTGATCTGGATACCTGGTAAGACACGTTCACCTCGCAGTCGCCACCGGTAGCCCGCTCGCGGCGTTGATCCAGCGCACCAGCGGCAGCATCGCCTGGAAGTCCCTGGACAGCAGATCGATGAGCTTGCGCGATCCGAGATCCGTTTCGGTCAATGCGTGCCCCGCGGTGAACGACTGGTAGCGCAACCAGTCGCCAGCCGGGTGATCGGGCGCGTACTCGCGTGGCATGCGCTGCAACATGTGCTCCTGTTCCAGCGATCCGAAACGGCGCCGGAACGTTGGGGCTTCTACGATGGCAGCGAACTCCTCCGGCGCGTCAGCGATCGCTTCGCGAATGCGCAACAGCGCCGGCCGTGGCGGCATCCACACACCGCCGCCCGTGAAGACCTCACCGGGCGCAAAGTGAAAGTAGAATCCGGCGCCACCATGCGCCGCATTCTCGCCCACCGCGCGGCCGGCGTCGCGATGGTAGAACCAGCAGGCAACATGCGTTTTGTACGGCCGCTTGTCCTTGCTGAAACGCACATCACGGTGAATGCGAAACAACGACTTCTTGTTGCCAACGATCTCCGGCGCGAACCCGGCGAGTCGCACATCGATCTCTTCGATCAGCGCCACCAGCGGCCGCTTGATCTCCTGCTCGTATCGATCCCGGTTGGCCTCGAACCATTCCTTGCGATTGTTGCGCGCCAACCCGCGCAGGAAGGTCAGCGCGGCGGGCTTGAAACCCTGAAACTGCAGTGGTTCGGTCGCGGTGCCTCCTCGCTTCGCCGCCCTCATTCGCGCAATCCTCCCGGATGCGCCGGAAACAGAAACCGCAACACGCGCCCGACGCGCAATCCCCACGAGCGTTCGTCGTGCAGCGCGTCCTCCACTTCCACATACTCGAGATCTTCACCCAGTCGCCAGCCGCGCCGCTGCAGCACCCGACATAACAACCGTGCTCCGCGCAGCATGCGCGATTCAAGCGTGCCCACATCCAGCCAGATGGTGAGATCCGGGCGGCCGCCCACTGCCGTCACCAGTTGACGCACAATCCACCGGTCATCCCACCACACCGACGGCGACATCAGCGCCAGTTTGCCGAACACCGCCGGATGCGTCAGGCCGAGATGCAGCGTGAGCAGTCCGCCCAGTGAACTGCCAAGCATGGCCGTGTCTGCAGCGCCACGTTTCGTGCGGTAGTGGCGATCAATGAACGGCTTGATTTCATACGCCAGCATCTGGCCGTAGCGATCGGCCAGTCCGCCGGCATCATGTCCGGCGTCACGCGTTGGTGTGTACTCGTCAATGCGCTCTCGTCCGGCGTTGCCGATCGCCACCAGAATGAGCGGTTCAATGGCACCGGCGTGCATCAGCGCGCGTGCCGTAGTATCAACGCCCCACTGCGCACCAAAGGGCGCCATGGGATACTCGTCGAACACATTCTGACCGTCATGCAGGTACGCCACCGCATAGCGGCGATCAGGATAGCGTTCGTAATCCGGAGGCGTGCACACGACCACATCGTGCGGATTCGCCAGATACTGCGAATTCACATTGGCGTAGTGTGCCAATCCACCCACGGCGGTTGGCGTGCTGAATCGATCCACGTTCGTCGAGGTTGCTTAAACGACGCGATCGGGTGGTGCATCACCGGCCAGCACCGCGGTGAGATTCCGTATCGCGCGTTCGCCCATGGCGTGCCGTGTCTCCACGGTTGCACTGCCCAGATGCGGCAGAAGCACCGCATTCTCCAGGTCGCGCAAATCGGGGAGGATGGTGGGTTCGAACTCGTACACATCAAGTCCGGCCGCAGCGATCCTGTGCTCTTGCAGCACCTGCACCAGGGCGTACTCGTCCACCACATCACCGCGCGCTGTATTGATCAGTATGCTGTGTGGTGTCATGAGCGCGAGCCGTTCGGCGTTCATGAGGTGAAACGTCTCTGGTGTCGCGGGACAGTGCAACGACACCACATCGGAGGTGCGCAGCAACTCCTCCAGCGACGAGGCGCGGGTGGCGCTTTCCGGCCCCGCCGACGCCGCATCCGGCACGTGCGGATCACGGGGCGCCCACCACTGCACCTGCATGCCAAGCGCACTCTCAGCGCGGCGCGCGACTGCGCGACCGATGCGTCCGTAGCCAACAATGCCCAGCAACTTGCCGCGCAGCGAGCGACCCAGCATATGCGTGGGACGCCACCCGGACCAGGCGCCGCTGCGTGCGTGCCGTTCCCCTTCCGCCAGTCGACGCGAGGTCATGAGGATCAGCGCCAGCGCCAGATCGGCGGTGTCGTCGGTGACAACATCCGGTGTGTTGGTCACAATCACACCAGCGGCGCGCGCGGCTTCGAGATCAATGTGATTGACACCGGCACCGAAGTTCGCGAGCACGCGAGCGCGGCGGCCCGGCACGTTGATCTGCGCCTGCATGATGCGATCCGACACCGTGCACAGTATGCCGTCGGCCATCTTCATGGCATCGCTCAAGGCACCGGCGGACAGTGGCGTATCGTTGGTGTTCAAACGCACATCAAACTCGGCGAACAACGTTTCTTCCAGCGCGCCAGGCAATCGCCGCGTCACCACTACGACTGGCCTCGGCATGATCACGAGCCCGCAGCAGGCGTCACATCACGCCAGTACGCGCAGGCCGCGGCGACACCGCTCCCGGGCGGCACCTCAATGCCGCTGTCGAGCAGCGCCAATTCAACGCCGCTCAGCGCACCGGCAAGCATCAACTCGTTCACATCACCCATGTGCCCGATGCGAAACACCTTGCCCGCCAGCTGCGTGAGTCCGGAACCGAGCGCCAGATTCCAGCGGCGAAATGCCACATCAATCACGGCACGCGCATCAGCGCCCTCCGGCACGAGCACGGCGGAAACGGTATCGCTGTACCATGCCTCGCGGGTGGCGCACAAACGCAACCCCCACGCGTGTACCGCCCGGCGCACGCCTTCGCCCAGCCTGTGATGTCGCGCGGCCACGTTGTCCATGCCTTCATCCAGCAGCATGGTGATGGCTTCGTCGAGTCCCCACATCAGCGAGAGTGCGGGCGTGGACGGAAAAAAGCCTTGCTCGTTGTTGGCGCGCATCGGACGCAGATCGAAGTATGCGCGCGGTGTGGTGATGGTATCCAGCGCGCTCATGACGCGCGCACTGCAGTAGAGAATCCCGAGCCCCGCCGGCAGCATGAAACCCTTCTGCGAACCGGTAATCGCGCAGTCGACGCGCCAATCATCCATGGCGAAGCGCAGACTCGCAATCGAACTCACTCCATCGACATACAGCAGCGCCGGATGATCCGCGCGATCCATGGCAGCGCGCACGGCGGCAACATCGCTGGTGACGCCCGTCGCGGTTTCATTGTGCACCAGCAGCACACCCTGAATATCGCGATTCGTGTCAGCGCGCAGCGCGTCTTCCACGAGCTGTGGAGAGGCCCCGTCGCCCCACGGCACCTCGATGACGTCCACCACATACCCCAGATTGCGCGCTGTCTGGATAAACAGATGTGAGAACTGCCCAAAACGCACGGCCAGCAGTCGCGCGCCCGGGTTCAGCGTGTTCACCAGCGAGGCCTCCCACATGGCGCTGCCCGACGCGGGAAACACGAACGGTGTCGCGGCGCTGCTCCCCACAATGGCCGGCAGCCGATTCAGAATGCTGCCTGTGAGCGCAGGAAAATCCGGTGAACGGTGATCTTCCTGTGCGCGGTGCATGGCGCGCAGCAGGCGATCCGGCACATTCGTCGGACCTGGAATGAAGAGATGATGGCGTCCAGTCATGCCGGAAAAGTACTGCGATGCAGCGTTTGGCGGGCGTCGGCTCAGCGTTCAAAGAAAGCGCGTCTATTCCTTCTCCTCTTCAGACTGCTCACCACGCTCTTCCTCCTCGTCGCCAACCGCCTCTTCGTCCTGTAACTCGTCCGCATCAGCCGCGTGCTCTTCCCCACCGTTCCGCTCGTCCTCCTCCGGCGCCAGCGCCTTGATGATGCGCCGGCACAAGCGCGCCAGCCGCGCACGCTGCTCACCCGACAACGCGCCCATCAGTGCGGCCACCGCGTCCACTCGCACCGGCGTCGCCTCTGCAAGGAGCGCCGCACCGGCTTCGGTGAGGTGCACCGTCGTAAACCGTCGGTCGGTCGCGTGCCGTTCACGCGTCGCCGCATCACGACGCTCAAGCGCATCAATGATCGCCGTCATCTGCGCCTTGCTGCGACCGAGCGTTCGCGCCAGCTCCTGCTGATGCAGCGGTCCACGCACGCTGAGAATCTCGAGCACACCAAGCTGGCTCGCGGACAATCCGAATGGCGTGAGCGCTGCATCCGCAGCCGCTGATGTCAGCGCGGCCGCGCGCTGCAATCGCGCATACGCATCGACGGCGCGACGACGCTTCCGCTCCGACTTGTCACGATGCTTCGGGGCGTGCTTTGCACTGTCTGCTTTCCGGGTCATACCAGAGCTCCTTGTGGGGTAGCGGCGGGGCCGTAGCGCAACGCGATACGCTCGGCGACAAGAGTCGCGAGTGCCATGATGGTGGCCTGCGGATTTACACCAAGTGCTGTGGGCAACAACGATCCATCACATACGAACAGCCCGCGTGTACCGAACACCTCACCATCTGGCGAGGTCGCGGCAGTACGCGGGTTGGTGCCCATGCGACAGGTGCCGTTCACATGCGCGCTGAACAGGCCAATGCGATTCGCACCGACTGGTGCGCGCCGCACCGCCTCGAGCTCCGACTCGCGACGAATGCGCAGCGGCGTGGTGTGCAGCGTGTACACCTCGCGCGCACCGGCCGCGAGTTGCAGCCGTGCCGCGGCTTCGACTGACGCCCTGACACGCTGCGCGTCTGCAGCGGAGAGCGAGTAGGTGATCGACGTCTCGCCATGCTTGCGCACGCTGACCGCACCGCTGGAGTGGTCCACATCGGCACCATCACGCGTCAACGCAATCACGCTGCCTAGATGGCGGAACTGACGCATCAGGGTTGCATGACCCGCACCAAAACCAGGCGCAGCCACAGCGCCGAGCGCAGGTAGAAATGGCGGGCACTCCAGCCAGAATCCATAGTTGCTGTCACGCCATTGCAAATGTTCATCGCACATGGCCGACAAGGGAATGCCCGCGCTGCCCACGATCTCATCGGCAAACACGCCAACGGTCGCGGTGGTGGGATGCAGTCGCAGATAGCGTCCCACCGCGTCACCGCCAAGCCCGGAACGCTGCAGCAGCACCGGCGTCCCCACCGCGCCCGCCGACACAATCACCAGCGGCGCCTCGAGTGTGAGTCGATGCGTTGGCGCGCCGCTCGTGCGGTCGTGCAGCTGCACGTGCACGCGTTTCAGCGGCGCGTTGGGCTGACCGCTATCGCGCTCAATCACTTCAATATGATCGGCACGCGCATCACAGTACACCGTTGCGCCGTGCGCCAACGCCAGGGGAATGTAGGTAAGCAATGTGCTCTGCTTCGCGTCGTATCGGCAGCCAATGCCGCAGTACCCGCTGCGGACGCACCCCTTGGCGTTGATCACAGCCGTAGACGCGCGCCAGCCGAGCGCGCGCGCGCCATCAAGAATCACGCGATTGTTCGGCGAATGTGCATCACTCGGCACCGCACGTGCGTTGACTTCCTGTTCGATGCGCTCGAACACAGGCGCCATGGTCTGCACGCCGAAGTCGTGCAGACCGTGCAGCCGCTGCCATTCGTTCAGCACGAACTCCGGCGTGCGCAGCATGATCATCCAGTTGATGAGCGTCGAGCCGCCCACTGCCCGTCCTTGCAACAGTTGCACGGCAAGATCATCGGTCGCGCGCATCGCACCATCGGCGTACAACTGTTCGGCGAGCGGGACTTCCTGCTCTACGAAATCCGCAGCACCGAAGTACCCACCTTCCTCCACCACCACGACCTCGAGCCCGAACGCCGCCAGCCGCGCCGCGGCAACGGCACCACCGGCTCCCGTACCGATCACAATCGCGTCGACACGCCGTTGCGCATGGCCATCCACAGCACTCGACGGAATCACTCCCGGCGGCGGCACCGTGGGCGACAGCGCCGGGCGTAGATCCGCCGTCCCGCGAGCTACGGGCGAATCAGCACCGATTGATTTCGTCCGCTCGTCCGGATGGGCGGATGTAAGAGGCCCTTCCCAGGCGACAGCCGGCGTGCGACGGTGCAGCGGACCCGCGTGACCGAGCGCCGCCGCGACATCCGGGTTGCCGTAGTGCGCCGCCAATACCAACCGTCGCATGGCCTGGAACGCTGAGCGAAGCGGCGGAGCTGGTGACTCGCTCCAGCTCGCCAGCCAACGGTCCTGCTGCACCGAAGAAGCGCCTGCAAACGTGAGCGGACGACCAATCATGGCCAGCCCGACGACGCGGCTCTCGAGTAGCGCGAACACGCGTGCAATATCGCGTCGCCTGGATTCGCTCAATGAAGCCACGCGACGCGACACTTCGGCGGCCACACCGACCACGGACTCGTTGGCCAGCGGCGCTCCATCGAGCACGCGCGTTACCAGCGCGATCAGCACTGGTGCAGCGCGTTCAGTCGCGGACGCGGGCATGTCTGGGCACGGAGACCTCCTCAGCCGAGGGTCGAACAACCGCCAGGCGGACAAGGGAGCGTACGCTCCAGAAGTGCCGGTCGCCAGTCAGTCGTTCGTAACGAAACGGTTTAGAGTTCAGAGTGTTTCACTGAGATGAGGACGGAGTCGTCGGATCCACGCGCTTGCCCCTCGCGCTGCCTCGTCGGACGTGCGAGATTCGCGGTAGACTCGCCACGATACCCCTCCATGGAGCCCGTTCATGTCTGGCCCTGATCAGTCGGCTGCGCCCGCGCGGAATTTCGGCGACGGGGTGTCGCTGCCCGAGCTTGTGCGCTTTCTCCGGGAAGGCGTCTATATCATGGACGCCGAGGGCAAGCTGCTGGATGCGAATCCCGTGGCGCTCGATCTGTTCGGCGCGCGAAGCCCGGGTGAACCTGGCGCTCCGTTGCGCGACCGGATGCGCACTGCCGATGAATGGCGACGTGAGATGCATGCGCTGCTGCGCGACGGTGCCGTGCGCGAGTTCACCCGGGAGCTTGAACGACCGGACGGTACGGTGCGCACCGTGCTTGACACCTGCTACGCGCGCAACGACAACGGGCACGTCACGTATCACGGCGTCATCATTGACGTCTCGGTCGTGTCGCCGCGCGATGTCTCGGCCAACGCCGACGCGCACAGCCGTGATCAGGGAACCGGCGCGTATACAGCCGATTACTTCGACAAACTCAACGTCGGACTGTCCGCACACCGAGAAGACGAAATGGGTGTGTGCGTGATCCGAGTGGATAGCGATGACGCATCCGCATCGGAGGAGGCGCTCAAGCAGTTGGATCATCGACTGGAGCGCATGACGCGGTTTTTGCTTCGCCACATTCGTGCGAGTGAAGTCGTGGTGCGATCTGCCGACACCGACCTGGTGGTGGTGCTTCCCGATGCCGATGAGCGCGGCACTGAGACCGTGGGTCGACGGCTGCAGTTGGCTGCACTGCGCAGTGCGCCAAGCGGATTCGTGCTGGGATGGTCCTCACGGCAAAGCGGCGAACTCATGAGCGATATCGTCTCTCGCGCGCTGCAGGACGCCGTGCCCGTTCGTGTCGTGGAGCGCAGTTTCCAGCCGGCGCGGCATTAGTCGGCGGAAGCAATACACGGCGGCGTGTGCAACGAGCGCCGTGACCGGCGTCTCCATGGGCAATGGTACTACTTTTGCCCTCGCCGGGAGCATTCATGCGCCGTTCTTTCACGCCAATGTTGGCCGCGGCGATCATCTCGCTGATCGCCGCCACGACCGTTCCCGTCCACCTTGGTGCGCAGGGACGTGTCCTGTCGCCCTGCGCGCGTCCCATGCCAACGCCGCATCCGCAGCCGCGCCTGCCGTCGGTGGCGAGACCATGCGCACCGTCCGTCGTGCGCATTGCCACGTCAACCGTCGTCGAGCTGGTCGGTCGCGTGGCGCGCACCACCACCACGGAAACGTTTGAGAACCGTGGACATGCGCTGGGGGAGGCCGACTTCGTCTTCCCACTGCCCAGCGGAGCAGCGTTTGAAGAACTGCGACTGGAAATTGACGGACAGCTGGTGCCTGGCGAAATACTCGATGCCAACAGCGCACGTGCCACGTACGAGCGCATTGTGAGAGAACAACGTGATCCGGCGCTCGTGGAATGGGCCGGACTCGGACTGCTGCGCACCCGCATCTTCCCCTTTGGTGCGGGCGAGCGACGCACGGTTGTGGTGAAACACGCACATGTGGTACCGCGCGAAGGCGATGCACTGCGCGTCAGCGGTCGTTTGGTCACCACAGGACACGATGTCAGCGACGAACGCGCTACCGGTTCGTTCCTCATTCGGTGGCGCGGCGATTCGCTTGGCACGCCGTGGTCACCCACGCACGATGTGCAATCGGCGCGCGGTCGCGGCACCACCCCCGTGCAACAGGTATCGCTCACCGGCAGCTCCGGTGATCTGATCGCCTATCTGCCGATTCGTCGTGTGTCGCGTGAGCCCGGTGTCACGATGATCACCCACAACAATGGTCGCGGCGAACGTCACGCGTTGGTCATCGTATCCCCGCCACGCGACGCGGCACGTCCCATGCCGCGTGACATCACGCTCGCACTCGACATCTCGGGTAGTATGCGCGGCGTCAAAATGACGCAAGCGATCGCTGCGGGACAGGCGCTGCTGGGCACGCTGCGGTCGGGTGACCGCTTTCGACTTATTGCGTTCGCCGATCAGGTAGAATCCCAGTCATCGTCCCTGCTGCCGGTGAACAGCAACACACTGCGCGACGCCCGTGCATGGCTCAATGGACTGGACGCACGTGGCGGCACGAACATTGGTGACGCCATGCACGAGGCGTTGCTCGGCGCAACGGGTCAGAACAATCGCACCGCCATGCGTGCGGAGCAGCGTGTGCCGCTCGTGCTGTTGCTCACCGATGGGCAACCCACCACTGGCATGCGCCGCGAACAGATCCTTGACAGTACGGCCACGTGGCGCGGCAACGCGCGCGTCTTCACGTTCGGCGTGGGAGAAGACGTAGATGCATCACTGGTCGAGCAGCTCGCACTTGATGGGCGCGGTGCGGCGCAGTTTGTGCGACCCAATGAATCGGTGGAGCGTGCCGTCTCGCTGACGGCTCAGCGACTGGCGGCGCCGTTGTTGGCCGATGTGCAAGTGCGTGTGAACAACGGGGTGCTGCGAGAACTTTATGCGCCGCACGGCGTGGATCTCATGGCCGGCCAGGAGCTCGTCTTTCTGGCGCGCTACACCGGTGGCGCGGCCGGACGAGTCACGGTGTCCGGCATGAGCGACGATGCGAGGCGCACCGTCGTATCGTCGTACACCTTCGCAGCGCGGGATTCCTCGAACGGATTTGTGCCACGACTCTGGGCGGTGCAGCGTGTCGCAGCGCTCGATGCGGCGCGGCGGCGGCATGGCCCATCAACCGAGATTGATGGTGAACTGCGGTTGCTCGGTCAGCGCTTTGGCATTCCCACGCCGCTCACCTCCTATCTCGTGCTTGAGCCACACATGGTCGGTGCACAACCGGGGCGTGGTGTCCGCACCACTCCGGTTCCGCAAATGGGTGTGACCTCGGGAACGCGAACGCGAGGTGAGACCAGCGCCGCTGTACCACCGGCCGCCGTCGCATTTGAATCTGCGCGTCGCGCATCAGAGCAGCGCAAGGTGCTGACGATATCGGCGGCTGACGCGCTACTTGGTGCAGAAGACGCAAACGCCGTCGCAGCCGGTCGCTCGCGCCTCGCAGACCGCCGCATGTTTGATCTGGTGGATTCGGTGTGGACGGATCGCCAGTTGATCAACACACCAGAGTGGCGCGCACAGGTCACGGTGCGTGTGCAACCCTTCAGCCGAGCGTGGAGCGCGCTGGCTCAGGCGATACCGTCGCTGCGCGAGCCCTTCGCACTCGGAGATCGGGTGCGCGTGCGCGGACAACGGGCCGTCATTGAGTTGGCGCCAAACGGTGTCACGGATCTGGACCAGACGACACTCGCTCGTCTTGTGGCCGCGTGGTAGTCGAGCCGATGACCACATCGATCGTTCGCGGGTAGGAGCACGTCATGGAAGACGTTGACCGCCTGTTTCGCCTCTATCACCAACCGCTCGTGCGTTATCTCACGAGACGGTTGGGAGACCGCGATTGGGCGGAAGAGATCGCGCAGGAAACGTTTCTGCGCGCACTCCGCCAGGAGCACATCACCAGTGAACGATCGTGGTTGTTTGCCGTTGCGACAAATCTGGTGCGCGATGATGCACGCAAGGCGCAGCGACAACGTGTACGACTTGAGCTGCTCGCGGCAGAAGAGCGGGACCGTGTGCAGGAACCAGCGGTCACGTCCATGGAGCGCAATGAAGAGCGAGCGTTTGCACGCAAGGCCGTGGACGCGCTCGCCGAACGTGACAGACTGGCGCTGCTGATGCGGGAAGAAGGGTTGGACTATGATGAAATCGCTGCCGCACTCGATATCACGCGCAGTTCGGTTGGCACGACACTGTCGCGGGCGCGTCGGCGCCTTGCTGAGCACTATGACGCGCTGCGATTGAGCGCAGAGGAACGGGACCATGTCGCCGGATGATCGCATGACCGATGGACCTGACGACGGCTTGATTCACGAGTGGCTCGACGGCGAACTCGATGACGCGCACAGTGCGGAGCTTGAAGCGCTGGTGGTGTCGTCACCCGTGTTTGCGGCGCGTGTCGCGGAAGCGCGGGGTGTGCTGGCGGCATCCTCGCGCATTCTGCAGTCGCTTGACGATGTGCCGGAGGGAGTGTTGCCAGCGCGCGGCCGTGCGGAGCGCGTGGTCTCCACGCGATGGAGCGTCCGTCGGTGGACAAGCATTGCGGCGTTGCTGATGGTGGGCGTGACTGGTGTCGTGGTCGCGCGGGGTGAGCGCACGTCCGTGCGGGAGCGGACGGGTGACGCGGTCGCGGCTGATGCAGCTGATCCGGCTGATCCGGTGGCCACACCTGCTGCGCCAATCACGTTGGACACAGCGTCCGAGTCTGCAGCATCGGAGCCTGCGCCGCCGAACGCGTTCGCGCAGCGTGAGGCGATGTCGGTGCCTGGCGCAGTACCCGTTGGCGCA